>DASPIO010000196.1:0-14524 GCA_035629155.1 Azospirillum sp.
GCCAGCAGGCCGAAGTCGCCATCGGTGTCACCATCCTGAATCGGATGATCGATCAAGCCCGCCCGAACTCCGTCCGCAGCGCCTGAGCGAAGGACGGGGCGGGATTCGGTGCGTCCGCGCACACCTCGCTGCACCAACACCACGGCGGCGGCGTAACTCAACCCGAACAGGCTCCGGCAAACCCGGCGCGGTTCACCCAGATTCCCACATAGCTCGCGATCACGGTGGAATCACGCAGCCTGGATACAGTCTTCGAGAATGGTTTTGGGTACGAAGCCTGACCGCTATGACCGAGTAGCGCACGCTGGCCGCCAATTGGCAGCATCCTCCTTGGTATGCGGACTCGGGAACTGGAGTGCATCCACAGGGATGTTCGGGCGATTGGGGACGATCGGTGCCGATCGCGCGGCCCATCTTTCCACGGCCGCTCCCCCAAACTCGCGGCGCCCCTGTCGCCTGAACGAGAAGAGCTTGAATTATGGCTGATGTTGCCGCGACGATTGCATCCATCAAGTCGGCGTTCGCCAGTGGTGCAACGGATTTCGCGACCGGAGCCGAACAGCTCATCGATCTCGCGGCAACCAGTGGGACGAGCCGTGAAGATCAGGTCAAGGCCGGCCTCGCCATTGGATACCTGGTCGACCACAATCCCACCCAATACGGGTCCGAAGAGGGGGGAGAGGCGCCGCCGACCGGCGGTGTCAGTGGCGCGCTGACGGCCCTGACAAACCAACTCAACACAGCCTTCCCAGCCGGCGCGGCGCCGCCGTCCTACGCCTGGGGTCTGCTCGCCGGCCTTGCCGGTGGATCGAACAACACGTTCACGTTGGCCAGAGACCAACTGTTCCAATTGGTCGGCAGCAGTTCCAGCGCCGCCGAATCCGCCACGCAGGCGCTCGCATACGCCCGGACGGCCGAGATCCCCATGCCGGGGACCCTTGCCGCGGTGATCGCGGCGTTCGAGGGGAGCACCGGCCTCACCGCCGCTTCGCTGGCGAACCTGCTCGGCGATTATGCGGCTGATGGGCACATCAGCTACGAACAAGCTGTGAAACTCGAAACCGAAGTCGCCATCCTGCGCGGCAATCCGGACCTCGCGCTTGGTGTGGACAGTGCGCTGGTCGGCGCCAACGCATCGGGTTTCGCCACAGAGGCCGCAAACCTCGTCGCTGGCGTCGATACCCTCATTGGATCCGGCGCGATCACCGCAAGCGACGCCCTCGCCGCCGTTTCGGCCTCGTGCACCACCACGTGGGGCGAGCCGTTCGCCAACACCGATCTGAACGGCGGCCCCGCGGCCCTGGGCACGATCACGTTGATGCTGGCCTTCACGAAGGCGGACGCGCAACTCGCCAAGGAGGCGGGTGCGACCATTGCGACGCGCGTCTCCACGGCCACCACGTATCCGCAGCCGGGTTTCACCACCTACACGCACGCCCTCGACATGATTGCGGGCGCCGTGACCGCCGACGACATATCGGTCGCGACGGCCATTTCGTTGATGAGTCCGATCGCCACCCTCGGGTCGTTCGTCCTGCAC
Organism: Azospirillum sp.; assembly: GCA_035629155.1. Lineage (GTDB taxonomy): Bacteria > Pseudomonadota > Alphaproteobacteria > Azospirillales > Azospirillaceae > Azospirillum. Next base: position 1,541 of record DASPIO010000196.1, read on the forward strand.
GACGTGGGCGACAAGATCCGTGGTTACGTCGCGGCCGCGGGCGCGAGCGGACAGGAGGCGGTTGCAGCCATCCAGGCCGCGGCGCTCACCGCCGACCAGAAGGTGATGGTGCTCGTCGGAGTGGGGGCCAGCGGCGACCAGCAGATCTCGGGCAGCACGACGATCTATGTCGGCAACGCCGCGCTCATGGCAGCGGCGGCGCAGGCGCTCGCCGACGTCGTGACGGCCGCAACGCCGCCGAACGCAACCAGCCTCGGCGCTGTTCTCACCACCGCGCTTGTCGCCACCGACCAGGGCCTTGTCGTCGATCTTATGCTGAAGGCGGCCTTGGCCACGAACGACGGCGGCGCGCAACGCCTGATCGGCGAGGCGCTTGCCCGATCGAACGCCGGCCTCACGACCATGCTCTCGGACATCTATGCGACGGCGCGGGGACTGTTCGTTGGCAACGACACGACCGTCGACGCGGCCGTCGCGGCCGATGTCGAAGTCATGATCGGCCTCGCCGCCGGCTCGACGGGCAATGCGGAGGCCGTAGAGATCGGCCGCACACTGCCGGCCGTGCTCCAGTTCTATTCATCGGCGCCCACGGCTTTGATCGGCGACGTGGCCGGAAACCTCCCGCCGGCCCGCGCCCTCGCCGTGCTGGCCGGGGCCGCCACCGCCGGCGCTTCCTATGGCGGCAGCCAGATCCTGCCCTACGGACGGCAGGCGTATTGGACCGCGATCGCCGAACTCATGGCGACCGACACAGCCGCGGGCATCTCCGAACTCGACGGCATGATCGGCGTTTCGGGACAGTCGCTTTCGATCGACGAGGGGCTCGACCTCCTGGCCCATGTGGCGGCGCGGGGCAGCGCGACGGTGACGTCCGCCATCGCCGACGAGGTCGTCGCCCTGATCGCGCGCAGCCCGGCGGCCGTCACCGCCGATCACACCGCCGGCGTGCTGATCGCCCTGATCGAAGCCCCGAATCCCTACAGCACGGACACGCTCACGGCCGACCGCGCGGCGATGTCCGTTGCCGTCGCCAAGACGCTGACCGCGATGGTCTCCGCCGGCAAACTGACCGCCGCCCAAGCCATCGCCAAGGTCGTCGCGGACGTCGAGGCGGGGCATCTCGCCGCTGCCCGGGGCGTCCAGGCGCTCGCCAACCTCGAGGCTGCCGGTTTCGGCTCCGAAGCCGTCGCCACCGGCCTGAACGCCCTGATCGGCTCTGCCTTCACGGTCACCCAGGCGATCGCCGCCCTCGACGCGCTGAGCGTCACCGATGCATCCGACGCCCTCAAGAGCGCGATCGACACCGAGATCGGCACGCTGGCGCTCGGCCACCTCCGCGAGGCCGCCGGCCTCGGCAGCGCGGTCATGGTCAAGGCCCAGGCGCATGAAATCGCCGGGCTGATCGCAACCGGCCCCACCGTCGCCCAAGCCATACTCGACGGACTGGCGGCGCGCATCGAGGCCGGTGACCTGCCTGCGGCCAAGGCCGCCCGCCTGCTGGTCTATCTTTATGGCGAGGGCGGCCCGGCCGCGACCGCGGCTGCGGATACGATCGAGGCCCTTGCCGGGCGGATTCCCTCCGGCGGGACCACGCCTGACCTGCCGGTGTTCACGGTTACGGCGACGTTCGACGCGGCGATCACCGCCGGCTACCTCACCAGCGCGGCGGCGCTGTCCCTTGCCGAAGCGCTCATCGCCAGCGACGCCATGGCCGCCCGTATCGCCATCGCCGATCTGGTCCAGGCGGACCGGGTGACCATCGCCACGCTTGACGCCGAGATCACGGCCGGGCGTCTTGCCGGCGGCGACGCCCTGCAGGTGATCATCCGGGTGTCCGAACACACGACGGGCGACCTCCATAACGCCGCCATTGCGGCAATCGCCCATCTCGCCGTGCAGGACACGACTCTTGCGGCGGCGGCGTTGCAGAGTTTCGTGACGCTCGCCGGCAGCACCGTGGCGGCAGATCGTGCCGCCGCCTATTCCGGCATCAACGATCTCATCACGATACCCGGCATCGGGACCCAGGCTTTCGCCGCGCTGTTGCCACATCTGACCGCAACCAATCTCTTTGTCGCCGCCGATGCCAGAGCAGAGCTCGTCACGCTGCTTCAGGGCGACCACGTGACGACCGCGCAAGCGACCGGCGCCATCGGGACGGCCCTTTCCGGCGCGACGCCCGTCATCACGGGGAACGCGGCCCTGGCGGCCCTGGTCGCGCTGTCACAGATCAGCGTGGCGCAAGCCGACATCCACAGCTACATCGTCCAGGTCGCGGGCGATACCGAAGCGGCGGTCGCCGCCGGACACACCGTGAACGGCTTTACGCGCGATCAGGCGATCGTCGCGATTGCCGACGGCTTCGCCGGTCATATCGCCGATAGCCGCTCCGGGGCCGCGGTGATCTACAACCTCGGCGCCATCGGCTCGAACACGGTCGCCGAACTCGCTACGACGGTGAACGGCGCCTCGCATTTGAGTGCCGGGGAACGGGCGACCCTGCTGGCGATGATCGGCGTCGCCGCGAGCGCGTCCTACGCCTATGGCCAGCAGATCGCGGCAAAGGGGCTGCCGCTCGCGGGGATCGCCGCGGGGGTCGCCGACGATACCAGCCATATCCGGCCGCAACAGGCCGTGGAAACCCTGCTCGGCGGTTACTCGCAGCTTGGCGCCGCCGCAGCGCCGGCCTTCGCCGCGCTGGTTGTGGCGGGCAAGCTCTCCGGCGCCGACGTTGGCCGCTGGACACTGAACGCCGGAGCAAGCGGCCTCCTGACCGCCACCGCTGCGGTCAAGACACTCGCGGCGATCGCCGCCGCTGCCGGTGGCGACATTCTCGCGGCGGCCCCGGCCGCGCTCGCCGACGCGGTCACCGGCGGCGCGACCTCGACCACCGGCATTCTCTCACCGACAGAGTTCCGCGCCGGTCTCGACGCGGCCATCACCATCGGGGCGGCCACGCAGGCGCAAGTTCTTGCCCTGACCGTAGGCACCCTGCTTGCGCGACTGGACCAGGTGGCGGAACACCAACTCACCAGCGATGCCCACACCCAGGCGACCGATGCGCTGCAGACCGCCGTCGCCGCCGAGCTGTCGGCCCTTTTCGCGAACGGCCTCGCGCTCGCCGACGTGATCGCCGCACTGACCCGCGCCGGGGCCGAAGCGAGCGTCACCGCACAGACGATGGTCGGCGGCCAGATCGTCGCGCTCGCCGGCTCGACCAGTGCCGCCACCGTGGTGGCCGACATGACGGCGACGGGCACCGGCTCAGACGCCATCGATGCATCGAAACTCGCCGGCATGCTGTCCGCCGTCGCGGGGGCCGGCGACAGCGAGCTCCAGGTGGAGGCCGGCAAGGCGATCGCCGCGCTCGTAAACGCGGGATCGATGACGGAGGCCCAAGCCCACGAGGTCACCTATGGCCGTCTCACGGATGGATTCCTGACCCGGGACGCGACGCTCGCCATCGCGATCGGCCTCGCGGCCGGCGATGCCGCCGCCGTGGCGGGAAGCGTCCTCCACGTGCTCAAGCAGGCCGTCACGCTTCCGGCGCTTTGCGGCGCGCTCGTCGATGCCGTGGCCGCCGAGACGCTCACCGCGGCCCAGGCGGTGCGCGCCGGAGCCGGCATGGTCGCCGCGGCCGGCGACACGGGCGAGCTGCTGGCCGTCATCGGTGCGCTCGTCACGGCCGGTTCGACCACGACGACCGCGGCCGTGAGCGAACTCGGCTCCCTGATCGGCACCGGCCGTTTCACGCCCGCGGCCGCCATGGCCGTCGTGACCAGCCTCGCCGCCGGCCTGGACGCGACCGGTCTGCGTGCCATCGGCGACAGCCTGGGCGAATTCATCGCATCCGAAAAGCTCACCGGTGCCAATGTCGCCGCTGGTCTCGCCGACGCGATCCGGGCGCATCCGGCCGAAGCCTCCGCCGTCAACGAGGCGGTCACGCTGCTTGTCGGCATCATGCTCGATGCGAGCACGGCCGCCGTCGCCGCAGGCGTCCCCGCCACCGGACGCTCGCTGTTGCTGGATTTCATTGGCACCGACGCCGGCCGCGCGGCCGCAGCGACCGGAGCGATCGGCACGGCGGTGACGGAATCCGCACTCACCGGGAGCCAGGCGGAAGCCCTGCTTTTCGCGTTCGCCGTTACCGGCGAGGAGGCTCTCTTCACTGCCGCGGCGGTCAAGCTTCGCCAACTCGTGACGGGCCGCCTCGGCAATGCCGCCGGCTATGCCGCCCTGGCGCAGGACATCGTCGCGGCGGTCACCGGCGGCTCGCTGGCGGCGGAGCGGGCGGTGGGCATCGCGGCGATCGCCCTCGACGCCGCGACGGCCTCGGCGACGATCCGGTCGCTGATCGACGAACAGGCGATCTCGGCCGCCGATGCGGCGGCGAGCCTCGTGGCGCTGCCCAGCGCCTACCGTGATCAGGGAACGGCGCTTCTCGCGGGCTTCACGGCAGCGAAGCTCGACGGTGACAGCGACGCCGCCGGGCTATACGGGCCGAGCCTCGCGGGACTGGTCGCGCTGATGGCGTCGGGCGCCGTGACGCCGGACGGCTTTGTCGCAACGTACCCCCACGCCGAGCTGATCGTAGCGCTCGTCGACCGGGCGAACGACCAGCTCGCCGGGACCAGCACGCTGTCGACTGTGAAGGAGGGCCTTTACACCGCGGCGCTGTCCTTGCCGGCCGCGGGCCTCCTCGCGGGCGTCGATGCGGCGTTGACGGGCGAGGTCATCACCGTGCCGCATGCGCTGACGATCCTGGCGGATCTCGCCGATCGCGGTTCGACGACCCTCGCCGACGCGATCGGAGCCAAGCTGGCGGCGTTGGTCGATGCGGACACCGTCACCGCCGCGCAGGTCGCGCAGGCCTTCACGCCCATCCGCCTTGCGGGCATGATCGACCCGTCAACGCCGAACGCGGCCCTGGTGGCCGCGCTCAGTCAAGCGATGTCCGATGCCTTGCAGGTGCCCGCGAATCCATCGGCGGTGGTCGGCGGGCTGACGGGTGCCGTGGGGGCGAGCACCGGCCCCACCCTGACCGCCGCGCAGGCCGTCCTTGCCCTGGCGCTCGTCGGCCGTATGGGCAGCGGAAGCCTTTCGCATGCTGCCGCCGCCGGCATCTCCAGCCTCGTCACGGCAGGGCACCTGACCGCCGCCGACGCGCTGCTTCAGGTCGAGCGGGTGCTGCTCGCCGGCCCTGTCGATGCCATGCCAAGCGTAGGAGCGATGCTCGCGTCCCTCGCGGATGCCGTGGAGCTCAGCCAGGACGGTCTCATCAGCGCGATCACCGACGCCGTCGGACACGGTCTCACGACGCCTCAAGCGATCAGCGTCCTGATCGCGCTGACGGGCTCCCAGTCGGACGTCCTGCGCGATCCAGACGTTTCCGCCGTTCCCAGCGGTGCGATCGCGACGGCCGTCCTCGGCCTTACGGGAATTATGTCCGCAGCCATCACGGCGATCACCGGCGCGCAGGCGGCAGACGGTTACAAGCTGTCGCTGCTCACCGAACTCGCGGGCTCCAGCGATGCGGCGGCGCTCGCGGCTGGCGGCGCAGCGGCCTCTCTTGTGGCTTCGCTCGACGCCACGGCCATCGCCGACTTTGTCGGCGCCGGGCTCGCGGCAGACCGCCAAGCCGCCTTCCTGCTCGGCATGGCCACGGGCGGGTCGGCGATGTTCAGACAGACGGTGGCGTCCGCCGGCGTCGCGCTCGGTCTCCAGACGTCGTCCCACGCCTTGGCGAACCTCGAAACCGCCATCGCGCGCGGCTTCACCTCGTCCGCCAGCGTCCTGCAATTCCTCGCCGATTTTGCCGCGTCCGCCGCGGCGTCCGCCACTCCTTCGGCGCAGCACGCCGGGGACTACCTCGCTCTCGCCCTGCTGATGGGCGGCATCGATGGCGCGCCGGCCACCCAGCGCGCGGCGGCTGCGGACGCCATCGCCGCCATGCTCGCCGCCAATCTGTTCCAGGTGGACGGGCTGTTCGACCACATCGACGCCGCCCTCGCCGACTTGCGGATCACGGGACGGCAGGCGGCGGACCTGATGCTCACCACGGTGCCGGCCAGCGCCGAGAACGCCGGCCTGATCGCCCGCAAATTCCTCTCTCCGTCGTTTCCGCCGATCGACGTCTTTGCCGCGATCGAATCGGCCGCAGCAAACGGCCAGATCAGCGGCCTGGAGGCCATCCGGCTCGCGGCCGTCCTTTCGGGGTTGAGCGAGGCCCTCGTTGCCGGGGCGGCCGGTCAAGTCGCGGCCGTGATCGGCCGTGGGGAACTCACCGCGAGCGCCATATCCACGATGATCGGCACGCTTGCCAGCGTCGGCACCGACGCGCGCACGAGCGCGCCGATCATGATCGCCGATCTCCTCACCGGGTTGGTTGCAACGGGCGCCGTCAGCGGAACCGATGCCCTCGCCGACCTGACCGGTCAGGCAACCGCCAGCACCGCGATGGCGGTGCTGATCCGGATTGGCACCCGGTCCGCGCCGGCGGCGCTGGCCGCGGAGGCTCGGGCGGCATTCAACGATCTGGCCGGAAGCTACTCGGACGAAGCCGTCGGATCGGCGCTCGTCGAGGCGGTCACGAACGGCATCGTCAGCGCACCTGGGGCCATTCTCTTCGCCACGCGCGTTCTCGCGCTCGTCACCGATGCGACCGCCGCCTACACGTCCCAGAACGTGTTCCGAGGTGTGGTCCAAGCGCTTGTCGACGCCGAGAAGGTGACCTTCAGCAACGCTCTCGCCAGCATCGCCGGGAGCGGGCTTCCGGACGCGACGATCCGGCTTTATGCCGAGCTTGCGCGCAGCGAGGACCAGCATGCCGCGGTGCTCGGCGCGATCTCCGATCTGATCGCGGCCGGCACGATCGGGTTCGACCAGGTCTTCTCCACGTTGCGCGGTCTCCTCACCATCGATGCCGCGCATCTCACCCCGATCTTCGGCCGGCTGATCGTCGAGGTTGCAGCGCGGCTCGATTCGACGGAGGCCGTCGACGACGTCGTATCGCTGGTCTCCGAGGAACTCGTCGCTCCCAGCGCGCTCGCCGGCCTGCTGGACCACGCGCGGGCCGGCGGCGGCGAAACCACGCAACTGACGGCCATGGCGCTCCGCCTCGTCGGCGCGGTGTCGAACGCCGGCGTCCAAAGCGAGATCGGAGCCTTCCTGGGCCAGCTCCTGGCCGACGCGGCCGACCCGACCACCGGCGCGGCGCTGAAGACGACCTTCATCGCCGCGGCCGATGCGGCCGTCGTGTCTGGCGCCCTGACGGCGGGCAAGCTCGCCGTGCTGCTTGCCGGCATGGCGACGGTCGAGGGAACCGGCCCTTACGCCGTGGAGGCCGCCGCGGCAGAGCTCGTCGCGCTGGTCACGACCGGTCGCCTTGATGCCGACGATGCCGTGGGTGCGATCGCGGCCGCTGCGGCCACCAGCATGCCCGCCGGCAAGCTGGTGCATTTCCTCGCACGGCTCGGCAGTTCGCCGCTCGGCGAGGCGGCGGCCGGGCAGGTCGTCGCGCTGGTCAACAGTGGCCTCATCGACGCGACCGCTTCCGTCGCCGCGATCCACGAAATCACTGGCAGCGTCCCCTCAAGCATCGCAAGCAGCCTCGCGCTGACGGCGGCAGCCGGCGAAGCCTTCCTGATCAGGATTTTCCTTCACGGCGGCGACGCGCTCCAGGCCGCCGCCCTTGCCCAGTTCGTTGCGGACATAGCCGATGGCGGCCAGACAGGCATCAGCGGCGCCATAACCGGCGCGGTCACGGACGGCTGGTTGACGCCTGCCGCTGCGCTTGGGCTCGTGGCCCGCATTCTCGGCGCGGAGACGACTGATCCGAACGGCGTATTCGCGAGTTGGGCTGCGAGCCATGTGGCGGACTTGGCGGCGGATGCGCAGCTTTCGGCGGCCGCCGCCGCGGCGATCTTCCTTCCCAAGCTGGCCGACGCCGGGACCGCCGGCCGCGCCGCGATCCTTGACGTTCTCATCAGCCTGCCTGGCGGCATCGCCGCGATCGGTGACGCCGCAGCCGCGAACCATGCGCTGGCGGCGGCGGCGACCGACGCACTAATCGGCATCGCGTCCGGCGGCGGCACCACCGCGACGGCGGCCCTCGGCGAGATCGTGGCGATGCTTGGCGAGGGGCTCGTCACCGCAGACGACCTCGTGAGCGCCGCCACCGCGGGCGGCCAGTTCGAAGCGGTGCGCTCGGCCGTTCTGCTGAGCGCGTCCCCAAGTACGGATGCGATCCGCGCCTTCACCGCCGACATCGCCGCCCATGCCGGCGCGGCCGGTTCGGCATTCACGACCGCAGCCTACGCCCAAGCCGCGTTCGACGCCTTCAAGGTCAAGAACAACGCCATGACGGTCGACGCGGCCATCAGCGATGTCGCCGGCCATGCGCAAGCCCACGGCGCCTCGACCTTCTGGGCACTGGCCGGGCTGGCGAAGGTTTTCACCCATCTCCAGAGCACCGCCAGCGCCACCACGGTCAAGACCGCGATCCGACAAGGCCTGGACGGCGGCGCGATGGTGCGTGAACTCGCCGAACACTTCCAGGTGAGCGGCAACAATGAGTCGGCGGCCGACATCCGCCGCGAGTTGCTCTTTCAAGTCTCCGATCCATGGGCCGCCGCCCACTATTTTCAGCAGTTCGTGACCGACGCCCACATTTTGAACCGGCAGGCGGCGGGCCAGCCCTTCGACGCGTCGGCGCTCCGCCCGGGCAATGCGGTCCCCATCGGCGGAACCGCAACCGCCACCAACGACTTCGACGCCTTCGGCCTGGAGGTGTCGCTCCAACGCTTCATCGACGCGTCCACGACGTCGGCTGCCGACAAGGCGGCGGTGCGGGCTGTGCTCGCGGACAGGCTGGCCAACGGCAGCGCCGAAATGGCGGCGATCCGGTATGCGAAAGGCGATCCCACGCAGACACTCGCCTTGCTGGAAACGCTCTACGGACATGTCCGACCGGGCGTCGACAGCGCCTCCGCCACCCACGACCGTCAGGTCCAGCTGGCATGGACCGCCGTTTTCGCCCGCAGCTTAGGCTATCCGTCGCTTTCCACGGCGCTTCACGCGCCCCAATATGCGAACGACGTGGCCGTCGGTCTGGGCGCCCTTCTGTCCGCGCCGCTCGGAACGGTACGCACCCTCGTCATCGAGGCGGCGCGCGATCATCTCAAGAACAGCTTTCTCGTCGGCAATGCGACCGACCTCCAGAACGAGACCACGGCGCTTCAAAGTGGCCTCAACTATTCCGAGCTGATTACCGAGCAGCTGTCGGCGGGCTGGGACCGGACGCAGGGCTCGCAAAGCATGTTCGGCCTCGCGCATGACCGCGTTGCAACCGATCCCACGAGCGTGGACGCCTTCGCGCGATTTGGCGCCGCCTTCGCGGCCAACCGCCTGTCGAGCGATATCGCCACCAGGCTTTTCGGCGGCAGCGGTGGGACCGCGCTGACGGCCGTCCAGTACGGCTCCAAACTCGCTCTCTTCGCGTTGAGCATGGGGGCGGTTTCGGATGCCCTCGGTGAGACCGGAACCGCCGCTCTCAAGGCTCCCTTCGCGGTGGCCGAGAAGACGGCAACCCTCATCTCCGACGTGCTCTACGACGTGAGCCAGGCGAAGGTCGATCAGGTCGAAAAGGCTCTGCCCAATGTTCTAGCCTTCGCCGATGCGGTTCAGGGCGGCGACGTTGGCGAAATTCTTGAGGCATCCGGCCAAATTGCCCTTGATTACTATGAAATTGTGACCGGATTCGATCTGGCGCTCGGCGCGGAAGTGGCCAAGGATTTTGCCTCGTTCCTCGGCCATCTGTTTACGGGCGATACCGGCGCGATCTATGGCGACGTGATCAGGATGGGGCATCATTTCGTCGATATATTCAATGACAATATCTATATTGGCGCATTGAGCGACGTCATATCGAATTATGCGTCCACCATCAACAGCGCCCTCTCGGCACTTCGTTCCGGCTTCAGGATCGCTCTCGACGGCTATGTGAACGGTGTCACGTACCTCGTCGAAGACACCGAGTTCGGTACCGTCGTGGATGGCGTTGTGGATACGGGAAGGCGTATCGGGAGCTTTTTCGGCATCGACGGGTACATAATTGGCGGAACAGCCTTTGCCGACCGCAATCTGAACGGAGTCCTCGATCCGGGCGAGCCGAGCGCGACGAGCGACGCGAGCGGGCGATACATCATCACCAATCCGCTCGGACCGATCATTCTGACCGGCGGCATCGACAGCGCCACCGGCCTGCCCATGACCGGGACGATGAGGGCGCCGGCGAATTCGACCGTCATCACCCCGCTGACGACCCTGATCGAGAAATACGCGGCTCCCGGCGATGCCAACGCCTCCTCGGCCCAGAGCCGGATTGCATCGATGCTCGGCATCCCTTCGGACGTCGATCTCACGAGTTTCGATCCGCTCGCCAGCGTCGCGGGGCAGACGGGTGGCCGGGAGGTGCTGGCGGCGGCGGCGGCGGTGCTGAACACCGTTACGCTGCTCAGAGCCGCCGGCGCCACCCAGGACCCTTATGACGCGATCATCTCCAACCTGCGGACCTCGACCGGAGAGGCGGCCCTCGACGACCCGGCGACGATCACCGCCATCGCCGAGCAAGCCGGCTTGACCGGCGCCAATGCCGCGACGGTCACAACCCTGGCGGTTGCGAGCAACCAGATCCTCGACGACGCGGTGTCGACCGTGACCGACTCGGTCTCCTTCCTGCAAACGGTCATGGCCGTCAACAAGCAGACCCAGGGCGCGACGGCCAGCGCTCTCGCCGCGGCAGGAAGCGACGCCGCTGCCCTGGCATCGGTCACGTCGGACAACACCGGCGCTTCGCTCCAGTCCAACGTCGCCGCCAACACCGCCGCGTTTTCCCAGGGCAGCGCGCCCGGCGTTCCGATCGCCCGTCTTGCCAACGATACCGGCATTCCTGGCGACGGGCTGACCAAAGATCCGACGATCGCCTACACGAAGGACGCCGACGCGATCCTGCTCTATGCGGTTGACGGCGGCGCCTACACCGGCACCGTGCCCGTCTTCACGACCGACGGCTCGCACACCATCCGCCTGAAAGCGACCAATCTCTCCGGCCAGACGACGGAGGGCGCATCATTCAGCTTCGTGCTCGACACGACGGCTCCGGGCGCGCCCACGGGTCTGGCGCTGACGGCCGGGTGGGACAGCGGGTTTACCGCGGATACCAACGTCACCACGCCGACGATCACCGGTTCGGTGGCCGAGGCGGCGACGATCGTTCTGTACGACGGCGCCACGGCGGTCGGCACCACCTCGGCCGGCGGGGCGGGGATCTGGACCATCACCGCCTCCTCGCTGACGGGCGGGACGCACGCCCTCACCGCCGTGGCGATCGACCAGGCCGGCAACATCTCCTCGGCGTCCACCGCGTTGTCGGTCACCATAGATATCCCCGTGCCCGATGACGGTGGCGGGGGCATCCAGACTACCACCACGGCAGTGGGCGGCACCACGGTGCAGACGACGGTGACGACCGGCGGCACGGTCACGGTGACCTCGCCGCCGACCGCCTCCTCCGCTCAGGTGCCGATCGGCGGGACGGCCGGTGCTTCCACCCTCACCGCCCGGGTGCCGGGCGGCGTTGGGATCAGCGCCGCCGGACCCCAGGCGCCGGTCGCGCAGGCCGAGGTGGCGGGCACGCTCGCCGCGGCCATCAACACCCTGGGCGTCGACCCGGCGCGGCAGGCCTCGTTCACCAGCGCCATCATCGGCTTCGCCGGATCGCTGAACGCCGGAACCAGCGTCACCGTCCGCACCGTCACCCCGACGGTGGCGGCCGGCGTGGTGCCGGGCGGGCCGATCGTCATCAGCGGCGGCGGCGGCGGCGAGGCGCTGGTGCTCGACTTGCGCAATCTGCCGTCGGGCACCGTGTTGCAACTCGACAACGTCGGCTTCGCGGCGATCGTCGGCGATGCCACGGTGACCGGCGGCGCCGGCTCGCAGTACGCGGTCGGGGACGACGACGCCCAGATCATCGTGCTGGGCGCCGACGATGACACGCTGCGCGGCGGCGGCGGCAACGACTTCGTCGGCTCGGAAGGCGGCGACGACGTGCTGTTCGGCGACGGCGGTGTGGACACGGTGACCGGCGGCATCGGCAACGACGTACTGTATGGCAACCAGCAGGACGACCTGCTGTACGGCAACCAGGGCACCGACATGCTGTTCGGCGGCCAGGACCTGGACACGCTGTTCGGCGGCCAGGACGGCGACGTTCTTTACGGCAACCGCGCCGACGACATCCTGTACGGACAGATCGGTGCCGACACGTTGTTCGGCGGGCAGGGCAACGACGTGCTGTTCGGCGGCCAGGGCAACGACGTGCTGGCCGGCAATCGGGGCGCCGATACGCTCCATGGCGGGTTGGGCGCGGACACCTTCCGCATCGGCTCGCCCGAGGAAGCCGGCGACGTGATCGCCGACTTCCAAATAGGGGTGGACGCCATTGCCGTGACCGGGCCGAACTTCGGCAGCCTGCCGGCGGGCCCGCTGTCGGCCAGCCACTTCGCGCTGGGCCGGCCGGGGGATGCCGACGACTGGTTCGTCTTCGACACCACCACCGGCACCCTGTCGTTCGACGCCGACGGCTCGGGCGCCGGGACGGCGGTGACCATCGCCACGCTCAACGTCCGCACGCTGGGCCACACCGACATCACGGTGTTGGCGGGCTGAAGCGACGCCGGAACACGCGCGCCTCCGGCAGCCCCCGGCCCACCCGCTTGCGAGGGGCCGGGGGCCGGCATCGGGTGTCCCCGTTGGTTCGGGCCAAGTTGCCGGTACCCACCGAAGCGGTGTTGGTGCACCGAGGCGCGGGTTTGCCGGTGCTGGGTCATGATGTAGAAGGGCGCCTCTCCGTGTTCCCCTGGATTGGTCCCTCCCGGCATGCCGAACAAGCACAACGACACCCGCCGCCATCACATTCCGAAGATG
>DASPIO010000197.1:0-21901 GCA_035629155.1 Azospirillum sp.
GCGATGACGCCCAGCACGGCGAAGAACATGGCGTGCCGGTCGCGCGGGATGACCTGGGTCGAGTGCGGCTCGACGCTCAGCCCCATCTTCTCGGCGACGTACTGCTCGACGAACGGGTCGATGTTGGCGAAGGTGCCGACGGCGCCGGAGATGGCGCAGGTGGCGATCTCCCGCCGCGCCGCGACCAGCCGCTCCCGCGCGCGGGCGAAGGCGGCGTAGTGACCGGCCAGCTTCAGGCCGAAGGTCGTCGGCTCGGCGTGGATGCCGTGGCTGCGGCCGATGGTGACGGTGTCCTTGTGCTCGTACGCGCGGCGCTTCAGCGCGGCCAGCAGCCCGTCCAGGTCTTCCAGCAGCAGGTCGGCCGCCTGCATCAACTGGACGGCGAGGCAGGTGTCGAGCACGTCGGACGAGGTCATGCCCTGGTGCACGAATCGCGCTTCGGGGCCGACGTATTCGGCGAGGTTGGTGAGGAAGGCGATGACGTCGTGCCGGGTCTCGCGCTCGATCTCGTCGATGCGGGCGATCTCCCACTTGCCGCGCTCCCACACCGCCTTGGCGGCGTCCCTGGGGATCACGCCCAGTTCGGCCTGGGCGTCGCAGGCGTGCGCCTCGATCTCGAACCAGATGCGGAACCGGTTCTCCGGGTCCCAGATGCGGGCCATTTCGGGGCGGGTGTAGCGGGGGATCATCGGTCTCTCCGGGCTGTCGGGTCGCGCGCGCGGTCCATATACCGGCCTGGACGGCCCAACGGCAAGCGTTCACCGCCCTCGGGGCGCCACCTCCTCGTACGAACGGCCGCGGGCGAGGTTGTCGAGGTACACGGTGGTGGGATAGGGGGCGTGATCGCGGTAGGGGCCGAACTTGAAGTACTGCACGTTGTCGAACAGCCGCAGGCCGATGCGCCCGGTGGCCCGCGCGATGCGCACGCCGTCAGCCCACACCTCGACGATGCCGTCGGACCCCAGCGACGGCCTGATGTGGTAGACCATGTCGACCCAGCGGCCGAACGGGTCTGGCAGCGGGGCGAAGCGCTCCACCGTCACGTCCCTGGCGCAGAGACCGGCCGTCGTTTCCTTCGTGGTGTGGCGGAAGCTCTCGGCATGCGATGTCAGGCCCGGCTGGTAGGCCAACAGGATGCGGCACTCGCCGCCGCCATCCTCCGGGGCGGCGTCGTTCTGGATGGTGATGTGGAAGCGGCGGTTCTTGAAACGCTGCGCCACGAAGGGGCTGGCGTCGCCCCAGCCCTTCCACTGGCCGACGACGAGGCGCACGTTGTCGTTCTCGCCCACCATGCCGTCGATGCGCATGCTGAAGCCGTACCAAACGTCGCTGCCGAAGGGCAGGCGCAGGGATTCCGCCTCCCACAGCTCGGCCCGCTCGCGGCCCTGCTCCTGGTGGGGCGCGGCGGGATTGCGCGGATCCAGGCAGCCCTTCCACGGCACGGGGCCGGCCGACGCCGCCGGCGGCGCGACGGCGTGCGGCAGCAGCGTCATGCGCAACGCCTTTCGTCCGTCGCGCACCACGTCGCCCTGCACGGTGAAGATGTTTTCCGGGCGCAGGCACGGCTGCACCGGCGACTCCAGCGGTGCCCACGCCTCGAAGTCCTCGCGGTAGGAGACGGTGTCGGCGTGCGCGGCCGCGGTGCCGATGAGGCTGGCCAGAAGGAGGGTGGCTGCAGTGCGTGTCATGGCGGATCCGGTCGATCGGTCCAGGCCGTCTTCATAGCATGGGTTGCGTTTCCGCGCGCGCGATTCGCGGATGCCGGGAGTGCGCGCCGCGCCGGTTGACGCCGTTGGTGTACGTGTCCAGTGTTGCGGGACGCGGCCGCCGGGTGGCCGCCCAACCGGGAGAGGAGCGCATGGACATCGCCGAACGGACAGAGCAGGGCGTCAGCGTCGTCGGCATCGGCGGACGGGTCGACGGCAGCACCGCGGCGGAGCTGGAGCGCCGCCTGCTGGGTGCCTTGCAGACGGGGGCGCCCCTGCTGGTCGACCTGTCGGGCCTCGGCTACATCAGCAGCGCCGGTCTGCGCTCGTTTTTGAAGGCGGCCAAGCAGGCCAAGGCGGCGGGCGTGCCGCTGGCGCTGGCCGGGCCGCAGGCCCAGGTGCGCGAGGTGTTCGAGGTCGCCGGCTTCCTGCCGCTGTTCACCGTGCACGCCGACACCGCCGCCGGCCTCGCCGCGCTGGCCGGCGCGCCGCACGTTCCGGCCTCGGCCGTGGCCGCCGCCGCCCCGGCCCCGGAGGGCAGCCACCCGACCCTGCTGGAGGAGGTGGTGCTGCTGGGCATCGACGAGGAGACCGGCGTTCCCCGGCCGACGGCGCGCAGCGTGCTCGACCTCGTGGTCGCCGGCGCGGCGCTGATGGAACTGGCGCTGCTCGGTCGCGTCGATTCGGACCTGGAGACCACGTCGGTCACCGACGCCACGCCGACCGGCGAGCCGCTGCTGGACGGCGTGCTGGCGACGCTGGCGGCCTCCGGCCCCGGCGCCACCGCCGACCGCGTGTCGGAGATCGCCGCCTACGGCGCGGAACTGCGCGAGAAGGCGCTGGACCGGCTGGTGGCGCGCGGCATCCTGCGCTGCCAGGAAGGCCGCATCCTGTGGATCTTCCGCGACCGCCGCTACCCCGTCGTCGATGGGCGCGAGCGCCGCGAGGTGCGCGCGCGCCTGCGCGACCTGCTGCTGGGCACCGACATCCCGGACGCCCGCGACGTGGTGCTGGTGTGTCTGGTGGACGCCTGCGGCCTGTTCGGCGCCGTGCTGAACGACGAGGAGTTCACCAGGGCCAAACCGCGCATCGCGCAGATTCGCCGCATGGACCTGATCGGCCAGGAGGTCGAACGCTCCATCGTGCAGATCGAGGCGGCCATCGCGCGGTCGATGCTGCCGGTGTAAGCGCCGCTTGCCCCCTCCCGGCCGCTCTCGCGGACGGGAGGGGGCAAGACCTACATCAACCCCAGCGCCTTGAAGCTGGCGTGCTTGCCTTTGCCGACGACGATGTGGTCGTGCACGGTGATGCCGACGGCATCGGTGGCGCGGATGATCTCCTTGGTCATGTCGACGTCGGCGCGGCTGGGGCTGGGGTCGCCCGACGGGTGGTTGTGCACCAGGATGACCGCCGTGGCGCCCAGCTCCAGTGCGCGGCGGACCACCTCGCGCGGATAGACGGGGGTGTGGTCCACGGTGCCGCGCTGCTGCACCTCGTCGGCGATCAGCGTGTTCTTGCGGTCGAGGAACAGCAGGCGGAACTGCTCCGTCGTCTCGTGCGCCATGGCCGCCGTGCAATAGTCCATCAGCGCGTTCCAGGAACCCAGCACCGGGCGTTTCATCACCTCCTGCCGCATGGCGCGCAGCGCGCACGCCCCCACGGCGCGCACGGTGGCGACGCGGGCGTCGCTGTTCAGCGCCACCTCGCCCGCCTTGAGGCCGCGCAGCTTCTCCGGCGGCGCCTGCACGGCGTTCCACAGCCCCCCGAAGGTCTGGATCAGCATCTTCGCCAGCGGCTTCACGTCCTTGCGCGGTTCGACGGCGAACAGAACCATCTCCAACAGCTCGTAGTCCTGCAGCGCGTCGGCGCCGCCGGCCAGGAAGCGGGCGCGCAGCCGGTCGCGGTGGCCGTGGTAGTGCGGGTCGTCCTCATCGCCCCCGGACGGCGCACCCACAGGCGTGACGAGGCCCGGCAGGGGCGCCTCCATCAGCGTGCCCGTGGCGGTGGTGGATCTGCGCTTGCGGCGGTTCGCCTCGGCCATGGGTGTCCCGGAATTGCATGCGTGCGTGTGGGCGCACTATAGCGCGCTCGCGTGCGGGTTGTCAGGCGCCCGTACGAACGGGATGTGGACAAACGCTCGTTGCCGGCGGCAACAATATCGGCCCATCAGACGGAGCGTTCGTGCACCCATGGCCCTGTCCGACCTGACCGCCATCAGCGACAACCTGTACAACGAGGCCGCGCGCCTGAGCCGCGCCGTGTACGAGAGCGAGACGGCGAAGGCCTTCGCCCACGCGCCGGGCTGGACGCCGCTGACGGCGGCCGACCTGCCGGTCGGCACCGGCACGCTGAACAATGGCCTGTTCGAAAACCAGAACGGCAACGCGCTGGTGGCGGCGGCCGTGGTGGACGGCAAGCGGACGCTGGCCATCGCGTTCCGCGGCAGCGACGAGCGCGAGGACTGGATCCAGAACTTCCGCAACATCGACGAGCATGCGGCCAATTTCACCGGCCTGCTCGGCGCCGCGGACGCGCTGGTGGCGCAGGGGCAGTTCGACCAGGTGCTGCTGACCGGACACAGCCTGGGGGGCGCCACCACGCAGGTGTCGATGAACGGCCTGCCGCACGCGCCGCAACTGATCGGCGTCACCTTCGGCTCGCCCGGTTCCACGACGGGCGGGGCGGATGACCGGCTGGTCAATTTCCGCGTCGCCAACGACCCCATCCCCTGGCTGGGGGAGCACCGTGCGGACATCGCCGACTATGTCCGTTCGCTGCCGCCGGCCGGGCAGGCGGTGGTGGCCGGGCGCGTGGCGAACGTCATCCAGGAGGACCCGCCGCTCACCGGGCAGGACGTCCTCGCCACGCTGCCCTACATGACGACGAACTACGCGCTGCGCGGCGCGCTGGTCGAACTGCCGGGCTCCGGTGGGGTGCCGCTGCCGACCTCGTTCTCGCTCGACGTCACCGACAAGCTGGACTACTCGCGGCACGGCATCAACCTGTACCAGACCTTCATGCCGACGCGCACCACCGGCACCGACGCGGGCGAGAGCTTCGCCGGCAGCGCCGCCATGGACGACCATTTCGGCTACGGCGGCAACGACACCCTGTCGGGCCAGGGCGGCAACGACGCGCTGTATGGCAACCTGGGCGACGACCTGCTGTTCGGCGGCGACGGCGATGACTGGATGCACGGCGGCCAGGGCGGCGACGCGGTGGAAGGCGGTGCCGGCAACGACCAGCTCTATGGCGGGCTGGCGGGCGATACGGTTTCCGGCGGGGCCGGGGCCGACACGCTGTTCGGCGGGCAGGGCGGCGACGCGCTGCTGGGCGGCGACGGCAACGACGTGCTGTGGGGAAACCTGGGCGACGACACGTTGACCGGTGGTGCCGGTGCCGACCGCTTCGGCTTCGGCGCCAACAGCGGCGCCGACGTGGTGGCCGACTTCGATGGTGCCTCCGGCGACCGCATCCAACTGGCCGGCGGGCTCACCGTCACGCTGCAGACCGGCGCGGCTGGCGTGGCGGTGCTCGACCTCGGCAACGGCAACACGGTGACCCTCACCGGCGTCCGCGCCGACCAGTTCAGCAGTGCATGGATGGTGTGAGCCGGTTTCTCCCTCCCGCGCTTCCGGTGCGGGAGGGCGCGCCCGCACGCCGCTCCTCCATCGCCTGATTTTTCCTCTCCCACGGTTTCGATTCGCCCCCGAAACGCTTGCGGGCGCGCGCGGGGTTGGGCACACTCGCGGGCGGCTGCGTCCACGGGGGGAACATGGCGCGGAACCTGAAGGCTCTGGGGTTGTGGCGCACCGTGCTGGTCGAGAGCGTCCGGCGGGACGGCCCCGACCTGTCCGCGCGCCAGATGGCCATCGTTCTGCAGGTCTACCTGACCGATCCGCCGCACACCGTGCGCGGCCTCGCCAAGACGCTGAACATCTCCAAGCCGGCCGTCACCCGCGCGCTCGACCGCCTCTCCGTGCTGGGCTTCGTCAAGCGCAAGCGCGACACCGAGGACAAGCGCAACGTGCTGGTCCAGCGCACGGTCAAGGGTTCGGTCTTCCTCTCCGACTTCGCCGAGCTGGTGATCCGCTCCGGCTGCGTGACGGCGGAGGACATGGAGACCGTCCGCGCCGAGGAAGCCCTGGCCGTCGCCGCCAAGGCGCGGCTGGAGGCCGAACTGCGCACAAAAATGAGCCCGAGCCCGGTGGCATGACCGCCCCGCTCGACCCGCGCCGCCATCCCTACCGCCCCGACCTCGCCGCCACCCACCTGCAGGGGCAGGTGGAGGCCGAACGTTTTGTCGCGGGTGCGCCGCACCGCGTGCGCACCGGCGTGGCCGGCCTGCGCGGCAGCCCGGACGCGTCGGCCACGCAGACCTCTCAGGTGCTGTTCGGCGAGACCTTCACCGTCTACGACCGGCAGGGCAACTGGGCCTGGGGCCAGTGCGGCACCGACGGCTACGTCGGCTGGGTGCATGCGCAGTCGCTGCGTTCCGACGTCGCCTCTCCCACGCACGTGGTCACCGCGCTGCGCAGCTTCCTGTTTCCCGAGCCCGACCTGAAGACGCCGCCGCGCGACGCCATCCCGCTGGGCGCCCCCGTCACCGTGCTGCGCGAGGAGAACGGGTACATGGCGCTGGCCGGCGGCGGCTGGCTGTACGGCAAGCACCTCGCCCCGCTGGACAGCGCCGAACCGGATTTCGTCGCCACGGCCGAGCGGCTTCTGGGCGTGCCCTACCTGTGGGGCGGGCGTTCGCCGCTGGGGATCGACTGCTCGGGGCTGGTGCAGCTTGCCCTGCTGCGCGCCGGGCTCGCCTGCCCGCGCGACAGCGACATGCAGCGCGCCGAGGTGGGCGAACTGCTCTCCACCGACGGCAAGGGTGTCGCCTACCGCCGCGGCGACATCGTGTTCTTCCCCGGCCACGTCGGCTTCATGCTGGACGGCGCGCGGATGCTGCACGCCACCGCCTTCACCATGACGGTGACCGTCGAGCCGCTGGAGGACGTGGTCCTGCGCGTCGACCCCACCCGTGCGGGCGGCATCCTGGCGGTGCGGCGGCTGTGAACGCGGTGAAGCCCAACGTCTACGTCGGCGCCACGCACACCCGGTTGCGGCCGTTGCGCTTCGCCTCGTAGAGCGCGCCGTCGACGCGGACCAGCGCGCGCTGCAGCGATTCGCCCTCCGCCAGCGCCGCCAGACCCATGCTGACGGTCATGGTGAAGGAGTGCCCCACGGCGTGCACGGCCATCTGCGCCACCGCCAGCCGCACCCGTTCGGCCACCGCCAAGGCGTCCGGGGCCAGGGTTTCCGGCAGCAGGATCAGGAATTCCTCGCCGCCGATGCGGCCGATGGTGTCGGTCTCCCGCAACTGCCGGCGCAACACGGTGATCAGCCGGCGCAGCGTCTCGTCTCCGGCCGTATGCCCATAGGTGTCGTTGATCGACTTGAAGTGGTCGACGTCCAGGCTGAGCAGCACCACCGGGTGGCGGTAGCGGTGGGCGCGCATGATCTCGCGCTCGGCCAGCTCCATGAAGTGGCCGCGGTTGGCCACGCCGGTCAGCGTGTCGGTGGTCGCCAGCCGGGCCAGCTCGCGCTCCGCCGCCTTCTGCTTGGTGACGTCGCGGCCGGCGGCGAGGATGCCGCCGATCTCGCCGGCCGGGTTGCGGTAGACCGAGATGTTGAACAGCAGCTCCGTCACCGTGCCGCAGGCCTGGCGCATGGACAGCGGGAAGTCGCGCAGCACCCCGTGATCGAGCGCCGTCTCCAGCCCGGCCGCTGCCTGCTCCGGCTGGGTGAAGTGGTCGACGAAGCCGGAGCCGATCAGGGCGTCGCGCGCCGTGCCGGTCACCTGCTCGGCGGCCGCGTTGACGCCGGTGATGGTGCCCTTGGTGTCGATGGTGATGAACGGATCGATGCTCGCCTCGATCAGGCTGCGCGCGTAGTCCGCCATCTCGCGCAGGCGGTTCTCGCGCACCACCGTGGCGGTGACGTCGGTGACCTGGACAAGGCACAGCGTGCCGCCGTCGCGGGCGGCCGTCGTGCGGATCGGGCGGACGACGGTCGACTGCTCCACCGGCGCGCCGCGCCGCACCGACCCGCCGGGCTGCGCGGTGAACAGCGGGAAGGGACGTGGGTGCAGGTTGTGCGACAGGATCGTCGGCAGGCCGGAGCGCAGCGCCATGCGGACCGACTGCTCGATCCGCGTGCCGGCCAGATGCGGGAACAGCCCGGCCAGCGTCCGGCCGACCGCTTCGGCCTCGGCGATGCCCGAGCGCTCCGCCATCCAGGCGTTCCACAGCACGATGCGCTCGTTGGCGTCGAGCAGGATCACCCCGCAGTTGAGCGCGCCCAACAGGCCGGCGCAGGCGTCGTACCGCATGGGAACTACTCCCGCCCCACGGCGCGCAGGCAGGCGGCCACCAGTTGGCGGAAGCGTTCGACGCCGACCACGTCCATGACGAACATCAGGTAGCCGCTGACGTCGTCGCTGCGGATCAGGAAGCGGATGTGCAGGAACAGCACGACCGAGTCGTCGGCCCCGCCGCCGCCCTCGCGCGGCCGGGCCGCCGCGAACAGGTCGCGGTTGACCTCGTTGGTCAGGCTGGGAAGCGACGACACCACCTCCGTCTGGAGGAAGTTGCCGATGGTGCCCAGGCAGGCGTTGAGGATGATGTTGCCGATCTCCAGCAGGGTTTCCTGCGCCAACTCGGTGATCTCCTGCACCGGATAGGTGCCGCCCAGGACGGAGCGCACGATGTGCAGGCTCTTGGCCTCCGGGAACACCAGGGCCGCGACGCCGGCCAGCGCGCCCTCGAAGCTCTGCGTGATGCCGGTGGCGCGGTCGCTGGTCAGCCGCGCCAGCGCCGCCACCGCCACGTCGCGCGACATCACCTCGACCGAGGGGACGGACAGGGTGATCTCCTCGCCGATCATCTGGCTGAAGGCGGCCGCCGCCTGCCCGACGCCGAGGTTCATCAGCTCGGTGACGACGTCGCGCTCGTCATCGGTCAGCTCGATCATGGCCGGGCTCTTCAGCCGGCGCCGAGCAACGCCAGGATCTGCTCTTCCTTGGCTGGCTTGCGCAGGAACGACAGGCCACGCTGGCGCGCGCGGTCGGACAGCGCGTCCTGCACGTTGGCGGTGACCAGCGTGATCGCCGCGGTGCATCCCGCCGCGCGGATCTTCTCCGCCACGGTCAGCCCGTCGTCGCCCGGCATGTTGTAGTCGAGCAGGATGTGGTCGGCCGAGAGGCCGCCCAGGATGCCCAGCGCCTCCTCGCCGTTGGCCGCCTCGGCGACGTGCCAGTCGGGGAAATGCTGCTCGACGATGCGGCGCAGGGACAGGCGGGCGAAGCGGCTGTCGTCGACGATGAGGATGGACTTCGGCATGGGGATCCTGATGAGCGGCGGCGGCGGGGGAAACGTCATCCGAATGCTTGCATTTTAGTAGAAATCTTTGAATTGGGAAATGATTTCCCTGTTGGTGCTACACCGTGATGAACCAGCCGGCGTTGACCTGCATCATGCCCACGCCGACCAGCGTCACGTCGTCGGCGCCGAAGCCGATCACGGCGTTGCCGGCCGTGTCGGCCGACAGCGACCATCCCATGCCCGCCGGCAGGCCCAGGCGATCGCCCTCGGTCCAGTTGAAGTCGGTGATCACGTCGTGGCCGATGCCGCGTCCGATGATGAAGACGTCCGCACCCGCACCGCCGGCCATGGTGTCGTTGCCCAGGTTGCCCGCCAGCCGGTCGTTGCCGGCGTCGCCGAACAGGGCGTCGTTGCCCTGGCCGCCGTACAGCGTGTCGCCGCCCTGGCCGCCGGCCAGCAGGTCCGCCCCGTCGCCGCCGAACAGGAGGTCGTCGTCGCCCCCGCCGAACAGGGCGTCCGCGCCCGCCCCGCCGGACAGCACGTCGTCGCCCGTGTTGCCGTAGAGCTGGTCGTTGCCGCTGCCACCCGTCGCCGTGTCGTTGCCCGCGCCGGCATGGACCACCACGGCCGCGGTGTTCCCGGCGCAGGCGACGCTGTCGTTGCCGTCCCCGGCGAACACGGTGTCGGCCCCGGCCGCGCCGATGATGGTGTCGGCCCCGGCCCCGCCGTACAGCAGGTCGGCGCCGTCGCCGCCGTCCAGCCGGTCGTTGTCCTGATTGCCGTACAGCACGTCGGCGCCCGCACTCCCGGACAGCACGTCGTTCCCTTCGCCGCCGAAGGCCTGCGCGCCCTGGGGGCCGCCGATCACGATCACGTCGTTCCCGGCCAATCCGGAGATGGTGTCGGTACCGCCGTCGCCGAGGATGGTGTCGCCGGCGCTGGTGCCGATGATCAGCTCCGCTCCCCCCGATCCGTTGTAGGGGGTTCCGGCGATGACGAAGACGGGTGTGGGCATGGCCTCGCTCGCACGCGGGGGCGGGGACGGAAAGGGCTCCTGCCGCCGGACGCGTTCGGACGTGTTTCTAGCATCTTCCGCGTGCGAGTCAAAGGAAGTTGCCGAATGGTTAATGTTGCCCGGTCGAAGCGGCCCCCATCACCGCCCCGTCACAAATCCGGACGGACAAGCCGCCAGTGAAACAATCCGCCGGAACGGCGCAGATTCTTGGGACTCGGGCTGCCGACTTGGCCGGCCGGCCGTGCTGCGCTGCAAGACTTTCCGGCGCTCAGTAGCCGCGGGTGCGGTCCACGACGCTGGTCAGGGGCAGGCCGGCGCGGTGGCGGCGGATCGACTCGGCCACATGGTCGGCGGTCTGCGAGGGATGGGTGATGCCGGCCACGTGCGGCGTGACGTGGATCTTTGGGTGGCTCCAGAACGGGTGCCCCGGCGGCAGTGGCTCCTCGGCGAAGACGTCGAGGCTGGCCCCGGCCAGATGGCCCGAATCGAGCGCCGCCAGCAGGTCCGCCTCCACCAGATGACCGCCGCGCGCGGCGTTGATCACCACGGCCCCCGGCGGCAGGGTGGCGAACAGCTTGCGGTCGAGGATGCCGCGCGTCGACCCGGTGAGCGGCAGCAGGCAGACGAGCAGGTCGCTGCGCGCCAGCAGCGCCACCAGCCCGTCCTCGCCGTGCACCGTCTCGATGCCGTCCAGCGGCTTGGGCGTGCGGCTCCACCCCGCCACGTCGAAGGCGAGTTGCTTGAGCGCGCGCGCCGCCGCCTCCCCCAGCACGCCCAGGCCCAGGATGCCGACGCGCACCTCCGCCGCCGGGCGGTGGCCCAACTGCTCCCAAACGCCGGCGCGCTGCTGCGCCACGTAGGCGTCCAGCTTGCGCTGCCAGCGCAGCACCTGCATGACGACCCAGCCCGCCATGTCGTCGGTCAGGCCGGGCGAGACCATGCGCACCAGCGGCACGTCGGGCAGGGTGGGGTCCTGCAGCAGCGGCTCCACGCCTGCGCCCAGCGACAGCACCAGCTTCAGGTTCGGCAGGCCGGCCAGCATGCCCGCCGGCGGCTTCCAAACGAGGGCGTAGGCGATGTCGGCCGGATCGCC
This sequence comes from Azospirillum sp., assembly GCA_035629155.1. Lineage (GTDB taxonomy): Bacteria > Pseudomonadota > Alphaproteobacteria > Azospirillales > Azospirillaceae > Azospirillum. The sequence continues at coordinate 11,188 of DASPIO010000197.1, forward strand.
GACGTCGGGCCAGACGCGCACCTCCAGGTCGGGCAGGCGCGCCTTCAGCTCGGCCTTCCAGGCGTCGGCGTCGTCGTGGGCGGAACAGAACAGCAGCGTCATGGTGCCAGATCCTTGCGCGCCAGCATGGTTTCCTCCATGTCGTGTGTCATCCCCGCTCGCCCAAGCTCTCCGGTTGGTGATCGTGCCGCGCCTGATCCTCCTGAACAAGCCTTATGGCGTGCTGCCGCAGTTCACCGACCGCGAGCAGGGGCGGCCGACCCTGGCCGACCACGTGCCGGTCAAGGGCGTCTACCCCGCCGGCCGGCTCGACCGCGACAGCGAGGGGCTGCTGGCGCTGAGCGACGACGGCGCGCTGATCGCCCGCATCGCCGACCCTCGCCACAAGTTGCCCAAGACGTACTGGGCACAGGTGGAAGGCGTGCCGACGGACGAGGCGCTGGAGCGGCTGCGGCGCGGCGTGGAACTCAACGACGGGCCGACGCTGCCGGCCGGCGCGCGGCTGATGGCGGAACCGGCCGGCCTGTGGCCGCGCGACCCGCCCGTGCGCTTTCGGGCATCCATCCCCACGGCGTGGATCGAACTGACCCTGCGCGAGGGCCGCAACCGCCAGGTGCGCCGCATGACGGCGGCCGTGGGCTTTCCCACGCTGCGCCTGATCCGCTGGGCCATCGGCGACTGGACGCTGGACGGTCTGGCGCCCGGCGCGTGGCGGGAGGTGCCCGTCCCGCCAGCCTCGCGTGCCGGCCGGCGGCCGGCGCGGGGTTAAGTCCGCACCGCGTCCGTCTTCACCGCCTCCAGGTTCAGCGCGGCGGCCAGCAGCGCGCGGGTGTATTCCTGCTGGGGCGCGTCGAAGATCTGCCTGGTCGGGCCCTGCTCCACGACCTTGCCGTCCTTCATGACGATGACGTGGCTGGAGAGCGCCCGCACCACCCGCAGGTCATGGCTGATGAACAGGTAGGCGAGGTTGTGGCGCGCCTGCAGATCGCGCAGCAGGTCGACGATCTGCGCCTGCACCGACATGTCCAGCGCCGAGGTCGGCTCGTCCAGCACCACGAAGCGCGGCTTCAGCGCCAGCGCGCGGGCGATGGCGATGCGCTGGCGCTGGCCGCCGGAGAATTCGTGCGGGTAGCGGTGCCGGCTCTCGGCGTCCAGGCCCACCTCCTCCAGCGCCTGGGCGATCATGGCGTCGCGTTCGGTGGACGAGCCGATGCCGTGGATCTTCAGCCCCTCGCCGATGATCTGGCCGATCGACATGCGCGGGCTCAAGGATCCGTAAGGGTCCTGGAAGACCACCTGCATCTGCCGGCGCATCGGGCGCATGCGCGCCGTCTGCCAGCCCTGGATGTCGGTGCCGTCGAAGCGGATGGCGCCCTGGCTGGCGTGCAGGCGCAGCAGCGCCAGCCCCAGCGTCGTCTTGCCGGAGCCGGACTCGCCCACCACGCCCACCGTGTGCCCGGCGCGCACGGCCAGCGATACGCCGTCCACCGCGCGCACATGGTCCACGGTGCGGCGGAGCAGCCCCTTCTTGATCGGGAAGTAAACCTTCAGGTCGTTGGCCGCCATGACCTCCGGCGCGTCGGCGGGCGGGGTGAGCGGGTCGCCCTTCGGCTCGGCCGCCAGCAGTTTCTGCGTGTAGGGATGGCGGGGGCGGTCGAACAGGTCGGCCACCGCCGCCTGCTCGACGATCTCGCCCTTGTTCATCACGCACACGCGGTCGGCCATCTTGCGCACGATGCCCAGGTCGTGGGTGATCAGCAGCAGCGCCATGCCGAAGCGCTTCTGCAGGTCCTTCAGCAGTTGCAGGATCTGCGCCTGGATGGTGACGTCCAGCGCCGTGGTGGGTTCGTCGGCGATCAGCAGGTCCGGCTCGTTGGCCAGCGCCATGGCGATCATCACGCGCTGGCGCTGCCCGCCCGACAGCTCGTGCGGGTAGGCGCCCAGGCGCTGCTCCGGGTTGGGGATGCCCACCAGCCGCAGCAGTTCCAGCGTGCGGGCGCGGGCCTTGGCGGCGTCCAGCCCCTTGTGCAGGAACAGCGTCTCGTTAACCTGCCGCTCGATGGTGTGCAGCGGGTTCAGCGAGGTCATCGGTTCCTGGAAGATCATGGCGATGCGGTCGCCGCGCACCTCGCGCAACACCCGCTCCTCCGCGCCCATCAGCGGCGTGCCGTTGAACTCGATGGAGCCGGACGGATGCCGCGCCATCGGGTAGGGCAGGAGCTGGAGGATGGACAGCGCCGTCACCGACTTGCCCGACCCGGACTCGCCGACCAGCGCCAGCGTCTCGCCCTTGGCGATGTCGAAGGACACGCCCCGGACGGCCGGGGTGGCGCCGAACGACACCGACAGGTCGCGCACGGAGAGGAGTTCAGTCATGGTGCCGTCCCCGCATCGTTTCCCGCATCGTCCTGGGCATCATTCCGCCGCCTTCTTCGCTGCCGCTGCGGTCGCCGGCGCCTCGTTGGCGGCACCACCGGTGTTGAGCTGGGCGATGGTCTTGCGCGGGTCGAAGGCGTCGCGCACCGCCTCGCCGATGAAGATCAGCAGGCTCAGCATCAGCGCCAGCACGAAGAACGCCGTCAGGCCCAGCCAGGGCGCCTGCAGATTGGCCTTGCCCTGCGCCAGCAGTTCGCCCAGCGAGGGTGAGCCCGGCGGCAGGCCGAAGCCCAGGAAGTCCAGCGCCGTCAGCGTGGTGATGGAGCCGTTCAGGATGAACGGCAGGAAGGTCAGCGTCGCCACCATGGCGTTGGGCAGCACGTGGCGCACCATGATGTGCGCGTCGGTGGCGCCCAGCGCGCGGGCGGCCCGCACATAATCGAAGTTGCGCGCCCGCAGGAACTCCGCCCGCACCACGTGGACCAGCGCCGTCCACGAGAACAGCAGCAGGAGGCCCAGCAGCCACCAGAAATTGGGCGTCACCACGCTGGACAGGATGATCAGCAGGAACAGCGTGGGCAGGCCCTGCCAGATCTCGATGAAGCGCTGGAACAGCAGGTCGGTCAACCCGCCGAAATACCCCTGCACCGCCCCCGCGACGACCCCGACGACGGAGGAGAACAGCGTCAGCGTCAGCCCGAACAGCACCGAGATGCGGAAGCCGTAGATCAGGCGCGCCACCACGTCGCGCCCCTGGTCGTCGGTGCCCAGCCAGTTCTCCGCCGACGGCGGGGCGGGGGCGGGGACCGGCAGGTTGTAGTTGATGGTGCGGTAGGAATAGCGGATGGGCGGCCACAGCGCCCACCCCTTCTCGTCGATCAGGCCCTGGACGTAGGGGTCGCGGAAGTCGGTGTTCGTCTCGAACTCGCCGCCGAACGTCGTCTCGGGATAGTCGCGCAGCACCGGCGCATACCAGTTGCCGTCGTACTTCACCAGCAGCGGCCGTTCGTTGGCGATGAACTCGGCGAACAGGGTGACCAGGAAGATGGCCAGGAAGATCCAGAACGACCAGTAGCCGCGCCGGTTGGCGCGGAAGTTGGCGAGGCGGCGGCGGGTCAGCGGCGTCATGGGCTCAGGTCCTCCGCGCCTCGAAGTCGATGCGCGGATCGACCAGCATGTAGGTGACGTCGCCCACCAGGTTCATGATCAGGCCCAGCAGCGTGAAGAAGTACAGCGTGGCGAACATGACGGGATAGTCGCGGTTGATCGCCGCCTCGAAGCCCAGCAGGCCCAGCCCGTCCAGCGAGAAGATCACCTCGATCAGCATGGCCCCGGTGAACAGGATACCGATGAAGGCGCCGGGGAAGCCGGCGATGACGATCAGCATGGCGTTGCGGAACACGTGCCCGTACAGCACCCGCCGCTCGCTCAGGCCCTTGGCGCGGGCGGTGACCACGTACTGCTTGTTGATCTCCTCCAGGAAGGAGTTCTTGGTCAGCATGGTCAGCCCTGCGAAGCCGCCGATCACCAGCGCCGTCACCGGCAGCGTGATGTGCCAGAAGTAATCCAGCACCTGCCGGTACCACGGCAGCTCCGACCAGTTGTCGGAGACGAGGCCGCGCAGCGGGAACCAGTCGAGGTACCGCCCGCCGGCGAACACCACGATCAGCAGCACGGCGAACAGGAAGCCGGGGATGGCGTAGCCGACGATGACGACGCCCGACGTCCACACGTCGAACGGCTGCCCGTCGCGCACCGCCTTGGCGATCCCCAGCGGGATCGACACCAGATAGACCAGCAGCGTCGTCCACAGCCCCAGCGAGATCGACACCGGCAGCTTCTCGATCACCAGGTCGACCACGCGGCGGTCGCGGAAGTACGACTTGCCGAAGTCGAACACGACGTAGTTGGAGATCATGTGGACGAAGCGCTCGTGCAGCGGCTTGTCGAAGCCGAACTCGCGCTCCAGCTGCTTGATGAACTCCGGGTCCAGGCCGCGCGCCCCGCGGTATCGGCTGCCTTCGTTGCCGCCGCCCGACGCCTGCCCCTGCTGCTGGGCGGCGGCGCCTGCGTCGCCGGTGCCGGTGCCGCCGATGCGCGCGGTGGCGTCCACCGCCGTGCCCTGCACACGGGCGATCATCTGCTCCACGGGGCCGCCGGGGGCGATCTGCACGATCAGGAAGTTGATGACCATGATCCCGAACAGCGTCGGCACGATCAGCAGCAGGCGGCGGACGATGTAGGCCAGCATGCGCGGGGTGTCCTCACTCCTCCGGGGGCGCCATCATGCGCGGATAACGATGCTCGGGCCAGCCGCCGTGCCACCCCTTCACGGCGTACCCCGAAGGAACGGCCCCCGAAGGAACGGCGGCGCAGGCGATCTTTCGAATCTGCACTTAGCCCGCGCGCGTGGCGATATCAAGGCGTGGGTTGCCGAACGCCCCGGCTGCCGCGCCGTTGAAGATGGTGTAGACTGCCCGCATCGACAGGGAGAGCGCCGCCCATGCCCGCCAAGATGACCGCTACCGTCCGTGGCGAGGAGATCCCCCGGAGCCTCGCCGTCCGGCTGCCGGAGCACCCGATCCCCGGCATGCGCTACCGCATGACCCTTGAGCCGGTCGAGGAGACCGACGAGGAGAAGCTCGCCTCCCTGCGGGCGGACCTGCAGGAAGGGCGGGATGCCATCCGCGCCGGCCGGGTGGTTCCGGCCGACACGGTGTTCGCCCGGCTTCTGGCGCAGTACCCGGTCCAGGACGGCGAATAGCCGATGGGATCGGTCGAGTTCTCGGATCTGGCGGAGCGCGATTTATCGGAGATCAGCGCGTACATCGCCATGGAGGATCCCCGTGCGGCGCGCCGTCTGCTCGTGAACATCAGGGAGAAGTGCCTCTTCCTGGGGGAACGCCCGCTGGCAGGACGGCGCAGCGACGATCTGCTGCCGGAATCCCGCTGCTTTCCAGCAGGCAAGTACCTGATTTTCTACGAAATCCACGACGACGGCATCGTTGTGATCCGCATCGTCCACGGCGCCCGCGACCTGCGGACGATCTTCCCCGAGTAACCGTCTTCCCCGGATAGCCTTTCCTCACCGCCCCAGCTTCGCCGCCTTCGCCGGGTCCACCCACCAGCTGGCCGGGAAGCCGTTGTTGCGGAAGCCCATGTCGTACTTCGCGTTCCTTTCCGGCCAGCCGAACCTGTCCCACGCCGCCACCCAGGTCTCCGGGTTGTACCAGTGCGGCACCATGGTGTGGCCCCACAGCAGCACGCGGTCCAGCGCGCGGGTGGCGGCCCGCAGGGTCTCCAGGTCCTTGGCGGCGATGATCGTCTCGATCAGCGCGTCGGCCACCGGCTCCCGGATGCCGGCGTAGTTGGCGGAGCCCGGAACGTCGGCGGCGGCCGAGCCGAAATAGCTGCGCAGCTCCGTCCCCGGCGGGCTGAAGAAGTTGAAGTTGGCCACCACCACGTCGAAATCGAAGTCGTCGGTCAGCTTCTCGTACTGCGCGGTGTCGACGATGCGCAGGTTGGCGTCGATGCCGGCGCGGCGCAGCGTCTCGACATAGGGCTGGACGACGCGGGTCAGCGTGCCGCTGCCGTCCAGGAACTCCACGCTCATCGGCTCGCCGGTCTTCGCGTTGACCAGCCGGCCGTCCTTCAGCTCCCACCCGGCCGCCTTGAACAGGCGCAGCGCCTCGCGCTGGTTGGCGCGGTTGTTGCCGGTGCCGTCCGTCTTCGGCAGCTCGAACGCCTTCGTGAACACGGCCTCCGGCAGCTTGCCCCGGTACGGTTCCAGCAGTTTCAGCTCCTCCGGCCCCGGCGGGCCTTTGGCGCCGAAGTCGGAGTTGGGGAAGTTGGACGTGGTGCGCCGGTACTGGCCGTACAGCAGGCTCTTCTGGATCCATTCGAAGTCGAAGAGCTGGCCGAAGGCCTCCCGCACCCGCGGGTCGGCGAACTTCGCCCGGCGCGTGTTGAAGCGGAAGCCCTGGGCGCCCAGCGGCAGCTCGCTGGCGATCACGCGCTTCACCACGCGCCCGTCCGTCGCGGCCGGGAAGTCGTAGCCGATGGTCCAGCGCTGCGCCCGGTTCTCCATGCGCATGTCGTAGGCGCCGCCCTTGAACGCCTCGAACATCACGTCGTCGTCGCGGTAGAAGTCGACCTTCACCGTGTCGAAGTTGTAGAAGCCCCTGGCGACGGGCAGGTCGCGCCCCCAATAGTCCGCCACCCGCTCGTAGGTGATGGAGCGGCCGGGGTCCACCGCCTTGATCCGGTAGGGGCCGGATCCCAGCGGCGCCTCCAGCGTCGTCTTGGAGATGTCGCGTCCCCCGGCGGTCCACCAGTGCCTGGGCTGCGGCCCCATGGACAGGCCGAAGTCGATGATCGGCTTGATCTCGCCGGTGGTCTTCAGCGTGATCTTCACCCGCCGCTCGTCCAGCGCCGCGACCGTCGCCACCTTGTCCAGGAACGACTTGATGAAGGGCGCCCCGTGCGCCTGGATGGCGTCCCAGGCGAACACCACGTCCTCGGCCGTCACCGGCTTCCCGTCGTGCCAGCGCGCGCCGTCGCGCAGGTGGAAGACGGCCCAGCCGCGGTCGTCCGGCACCTCCACGCTCTCGGCCAGCGCGCCATAGGCGGCGTCCAGCTCCCATCCCGACGACGCCATCAGGCTGTCGGAGATGAGGCCCAGCGTGCGCGGCCGGACACCGCGCAGGATCAGTGGGTTCAGGCTGTCGAACGTGCCCGGCGCCGCCATGGTCAGCTGCCCGCCCTTGGGGGCGTCCGGGTTGGCGTGCGGCAGATGCGTGACCTCCGGCCCGAACATCGGCGCGCCGAACTGGCGCAGCGCGTGCGTACGCGTGGTCTCGGCCTGCGCGGGGATGGCCAGAAAAGCGGCGGCAAGCAGGGCGGCGAGGGCGTGCAACAAGCGGCAAACTTTTGCCCCCTCCCTAACCCTCCCCCGCTTCGCAGGGGAGGGGACTGCCGCCGCCGGCCGACAAACCCTCCCCTGCGAAGCGGGGGAGGGTGCCCGGAGCGCAGCGGAGGGCGGGTGGGGGCAATGCACTGCGGTAACTCCTCTTACGCCTTGCCGTCCTCGTCCCCCTCCTCGAAATCCTCTTCCTCGTCCTCCTCGAACTCCGGCGCCAGGATCAGTTCGAACAGCGATTCGTACCGGCGGTCGGTGCGCAGCAGCTTCTTGAACTCCTTGCCGTGCTTGAAGTCCGCCTGCAGCCACTGCTCGGCGGCCAGCGCGTGCTCGTCGTGGGCCGACAGCAGGTAGAGCGCCGCCTGCTCCACGCAGGTGATGCGCTCCTCGCCCAGGCGCTCCAGGATGGCGCCGATGAACATCGGCAGCACGTCGGCCGAGGCCGACACCTCGTCCTCCCCGTCGTCGTTCTCGGACACCTCGGCGTCCGGCATCTGCTCCAGCGTTTCCAGCGCGCGCTCGGCCTCCTCGGCGCTGATGGTGCCGTCCTCGATGCCGCGCATGACGCGGTCCAGCTCCAGGCGCTGCTCCTCGGTCAGCGCGGTGGCGACGTCCAGCACCGACAGCACGTCCATCAGCGTCTTCTTGCGCACCTTCCAGTTGGCGTCGTTCTTCACCCGCTCGACCATTTCGTCCAGCGTCGGCTTCAGATCGTCGGGCGCCGACTCGTACAGCGACGTCTCGGGCTTCGGGATGGCGATCATCCGGGTTCTCCTTCCAGGCTCCGGGCCAGGCTCCGGACGGCATTGCCGCCGGGCGCGCGGGCCGTCTTCAACAGGGTGGCGAAGCGCTTGTCGGCCTTCACGATCCTGCGCACCGCCTTGGCGTTGCGCGGGTCGGCCATCATCCAGGCCTCGGCCGCCGCCTGGTGCTCGGGATGGATGGACAGCACGTAGACGGCGGCCTGCTCGGCGCTCGCCACGCGGTCCTCGTCCATCCGCTCCAGGATGGCGCCGACGTAGAAGGGCAGCATCTCGGCGAAGCGCCGGGACGCCTCCCCCTCATCGGCACCCTCATCGGCGTCATCGTCCGGCGGCAGGTCGCGGCCCAGGCCGTCGGCCATCCGGCGCTTTTCCTCCGGGCTCATGGACAGGTAGGCGCCGAGGCTCAGCATGGTGTCGCACAGCGTCTTCTTGCGCACCATCCAGTTGGCGCCCTGCGCCACCATGCCGGTCAGCGAGGCGACGAAGGCCTTGAGGTTGTCCGGCGCCTCGTCGAGGACGGAGCGCGCGGGGCGGGTGATCGGGATGGACGTCATGATACCTGGATAGATGGGGTCAGCCGGCCAGCGCGGCGAGCGCCTCGGCGTGGGTACGGGCGTCGCCCGCGGCGATGACGTGCCCGTCGGACGTGGCGTCGAGCGGCCGGCCCCGCCAGTCGGTCATGATGCCGCCGGCCCCCGTGATCACCGGCACCAGCGCCGCGAAGTCGTACAGCTTCAGCCCGGCCTCGACGACCAGGTCGTAATAGCCGCTGGCCAGCAGGCCGTAGGTGTAGCAGTCGCCGCCGTACACGGTGACCTTGGCCGCCGCCGCCACGCGGCGGAAGGCGTGCACGTCGCCGCCGGGGAACAGGTCGGGCGAGGTGGTGCCCAGCATCGCCGCGCCCAACCCGCCCACACAGGCGCGCACCGTGGCCGGCTGGCCGTTGTGCGTGGTCGGCCGGCCGGCGGCGCCGATCCAGCGGTCGCCGATGACCGGCTGGTCGATGACGCCCAGGATCGGCCGCCCGCGGTGCAGCAGCGCGATCAGCGTGCCGAAGATCGGCCGGCCGGTGATGAAGGACTTGGTGCCGTCGATCGGGTCGATCACCCAGACGTATTCGGCGTCCGTATTCTTGTTCCCGTGCTCCTCCCCGACGATGCCGTCGTCCGGGCGCTCCGCCTCGATGATGGCGCGGATGGCGCGCTCCGCCTCGCGGTCGGCGATGGTGACGGGGGAGGCGTCGGCCTTGTCGTCCACCGCCACCGGCGTGCGGAAATAGCGGCGCACGACGGCCCCGCCGGAGTCGGCCAGACGCTCGGCAAGCGCCACCAGGGGGGCGGGACAGGTCTCGGTCATGGTTGGGGGCTCCGCCGGCAGACGAACGAGGCGGCATCCTAGAAGGCGCGCGGCACCGCTGCAAACGGGAAAGCGCGGCTGCCATGCGCCGCGTTCATGAAGGGCGGCGCTTGGCCGCGGGGGATTGCCGTGCCTACACTTCCCGCATGATCGAAAGGCCAAACGTGTATGCGGCGGCGCCGCTCGACCGCGCCGCCCACCGCCGCAAGGACGCCGGCTGGCTCAGCGCCGCCCGCGCCGCCCCCAAAGCCCTGGTCCTGCCGCTGTGGCAGGCGCGCTCGCTGGTCAACGGGCCGGAGGACGCGCCCCGCGCCGTCATGCTGCCCGCCGCGTGCGACTGGGGTGCGGAGGTGGAGCCGGTGCTGCTCGGCCTGATGGGCGAGGTGCCGCTGTTCGCCGTCGACCTCTCCGCCCTGGCGGCGGAGGCCGAGGCGATCGCCGCCCACCCGCTGCTGGCCGGGCAGGGCCGCTTCCTCGACCTGCGCAGCATGGGGCTGCTGCTGCCGCGCGGCGAGGCGGCGCTGTGCGCCTACGCCCGCGGCCTTTTGTGGTGGAACGCCCGGCACCGCTTCTGCGGCGTCTGCGGCGCCCCGGCGCTGAGTGCCGAGGCCGGGCACGTGCGCGTGTGCAGCAATCCCGCCTGCGGCGCGCAGCACTTCCCGCGCACCGATCCGGCGGTGATCATGCTGGTGCACGACGGCGGCGACCGCTGCCTGCTGGGCCGGCAGGCGGCGTGGCCGCCGGGCATGTACTCCACGCTGGCCGGCTTCGTCGAACCCGGCGAGTGCCTGGAGGAGGCCGTCGCCCGCGAGGTGTTCGAGGAGGTGGGGCTGCGCGTCACCGACATCCGCTACCACTCCTCCCAGCCCTGGCCGTTCCCGTCCTCGCTGATGCTGGGCTTCACGGCGCGCGCGCTGGACACCGAGATCGCGCTGACCGACGAGATCCAGCACGCCGTCTGGGTGACGCGCGAGCGCATGCGCGACTGCGTCCCCGACGACGAAAGCTTCCGCCCCCCGCGCGGCGATTCCATCGCGCGCCGCCTGATCGACGATTGGATCGCGGCGGGGTAGGGGAGGGGACCCGTAGGTTGGGTTGAGCCGCAGGCGAAAACCCAACGCCCTTCGCACCGCGAACACGTTGGGTTTTGCGGCTGGCGCCTCAACCCAACCTTGTCTTTTGCGAAGCGGCTAAGATGGCGCTGTCCGGAGGGGAACCGGGGCCACCCCCATGGGGGTGGCCCCGGTTCGCGGGGTCGGTGACACCGTACCCAACCCTGAGTTCAGCTCGCGCGTAGCTG
>DASPIO010000198.1:0-17694 GCA_035629155.1 Azospirillum sp.
GTCGTCCAGGAGGCGGGGGAGGCGCCGGTAGAGAACCGGGAAGCCGTCCCGCGCCGCCTGATGGCCAAGCGCGCAGGCGATGAAGGTCTTGCCCACGCCGGTCGGCCCGGTCAGCAGAACCGAGCGCGCCGTGCGGATCCACTGGCCGCTGGCCAGCGTCTGGATCAGCCCGCGGTCGAGCCCGCGCGGAGTGCGCAGGTCGAGGTCCTCCAGACAGGCGGTCTGGCGCAGGTTGCTGGCCTTCAGCCGCTGGCCAAGCGCCGCGTCGTGGGCGGCCGTGTGCTGGAGGTCAACCAGCAGCGCCAGGCGCTCCTCGAAGGTGAGCGCCTCGATGTCCGGCTGCTTCATCTGGGCGAGCAGCCCGTCGGCCATGGCCGACAGCTTCAGCGCGTGCAGTTTCTCGATGGTCTGGTGCAGCATCGCTCGTCCTCAATGATAGTAGCCGGAGCCGCGCACGTTGCCGTGCTCGCCGGGGCCGCCCTCGATGGGCTCGGGCAGGACAGGCCGGGTGGGCGCCTTCAGCAGCCCTTCCACGAAGCGCGGCGACAGCACCCCGGCCGCCAACGCCCGCTCGCACGCCTTCTCCAGGGCCATGGCGCCATACTTGGCGGCTAGGCGCACGACGCCGCAGGCCGCCCGCACCCCTTGTTCGACATGGCGGCGCGAGGCAAGCAGCCGGTCAACGTAGGTGGCCGTGGCCACGCCGATCTCCGCCGCCTCGGCCCGCATACGTTCGGGCGTGCGTTCCAGCACGGCGCGATGGCCCGGCGGTCTGTGCTCGGGCAGCGTGGTGTGCCCGCCCTTGATCGAGCTGCGCGGATGGCTGGCCACCCGCTCGCCGCGCTGGAAGATCGTCACCAGCGTGGCGGTGGTGAACACGTCCACCTTGCCGCGCGCCAGGGCGCAGGGCACGGAATAGTAATGGCCGTCGGCGATGACGTGGTAATCGGCGCCGACGGTCCGGCCAAGGTCCCATTGCCCCACGACGTAGGGATCGCTGGGCAGAGGCCGCAGCAACGCCCGTTCCTCGGCCTCGAACACCGAGCGGCGGGTTCCCTCGCGTGGCGGCGACAGCGGCCGGTTGTTGAGCGCCTCGCGCAGCGGCATCATGGCCGCGTTCAACTCGCCCAGGGAGAAGAAGGTCTGGTGGCGCAGCGGCGCCAGCACCCAGCGTTCGACCTGGAGGACGGCGTTCTCCGCCGCGGGCTTGTCGCGCGGTTTGCGCACCCGGGTCGGCAGGATGGCGGTGCCGTAGTGCCGGGCCAGTTCGTAGTAGCTGGCGTTCAGCACGGGGTCGAAGAAGTTCGCCTTGGTGACGCCGCTCTTCAGGTTGTCGGGCACCAGCGCGCCGGGCACCCCGCCCAGGAAGCTGAACGCCCGGACATGGGAAGCGAGCCAATCCTCCAGCTGCTGAGTCCACGTCGCCTCGGTGTAGACCAGCCCGGAGAACGGCAGGCAGGCGACGAAGACCTGCGCCTCGCGCGCTTGGCCGCCGTCCATCACCACGACGGTGTCGCCCGCGTAGTCGACCTGCAACGCCTCGCCGGGGCGGTGCTCCTGGCGCAACGTGACGCCGCGGCCCTGCTCGCGCCGCCAACGGCGGAAGTAGTCGCAGAACTGGCTGAAGCCGTAGCCGCCGGGGCTGGCCTTGATGTACTCGCCCCAGACCAGCTTCAGGGTGAGGTGCTTGTGGCGGCGCAGGTCGCGCTCGACCTCGGCCCAATCGGGCAGCGGGCGCTCCTCCAGCCACTGGCCATCATCGGCGCGCTGGAACAGGCGCCGTTCCAGCGCCTCCTCGCTCAGGTCGTGGACCTGCTCCCAGCGGGTCAGCCCGGCCTTCTCGGCCCGGGCCAGCAAGCCGTTCAGGGTGCCGTTGCTGAGGCCACAGCTGCGCCGGATCTGGCTGTAGCTCATGGCGAGATCGTATCGGAGCCGAAGCACTTCTTTCACCTTCCTCATCGCGGTCCTCGTTCTCGGCATGCCGTCTCTCCTCTTGGCAGAGGAGCAACGGCACGAGCCGTTACTGGTGCGACGAAGGCGCGAGAAGCCGCTCGGCTGCTCAACCCGCTCCGCTGTTCATGCTGCCGTACAGGCCGTTCACTTTCCTCCAGGCGTCCTGTTCAGTTTCGAGCGCACTGTGCACTCACGGGGCTGGCATCGGGTGGCTGAGGCGCTCGGTGCCGGAGGCGGTGTGTGTCCGGACGGCGACGTGCTGTGTTGCCTCACACGCTTGGCCTTCGGCCCACGATGCAGCGCAACCGGCACCGGCCCTCGGTGCCGGGCATGGCCGCCCCTGTCTCGTCGCGCTGCGTTTTCAACACCCGTCAGTCGGTCTCCGAACCGGAGCCGGGCAGCGCCGGCTCGGCGCCGAAGGGCCGGTTGATCACCGTGAGCACCTCGGTCGCGGTGAACAGCCGGTGGCGCCGGTAGCCGGTCCGCTCCGTCAGGATACCGGCCCGCTCCAGCAGCTGAACCGCCGTGTCGGCCGCGCGGAACGTCACGCCGAGTTCCTTGGCCAGCCGGTTGACGGTGATCACCGGGTAGTGCGGCAGCAGGTCGAGGGCGCGCAGCGCCGCCGAGCCGCCGCGGAACGTCCGGCGCCGCAGCCAGATTTCACGGAGCTCCGCCAAGGCGCGGCGCGTCTCCATGAGTTCGTCCACCGTCGCCACCACCGCGTCGGCCAGGAAGCCGACCAGCACGTGCCACTCGAGACGCTGCTGCGCAGCCTTGAGGGCGTCATAGTACGCCTGCTTGTGTGCCTCGATGTACGGGCTGAGATAGAGCGGCACGCGCCCCTCGGCCGCCATCATCAGCGGCAGCAGCAAGCGGCCGACGCGGCCATTGCCGTCGCGGAACGGGTGCACGGCTTCGAAATGGGCGTGCCCGATCGCCATGCGGGTCAGGATGCCCTGCGTCATGGCCTGCATCCCCTCGTTCCGCAGGTATTCGAGGTTCTGATCGAGGCACGCCGGCACCGCGGCGGGCGGCGGCGGGTTGAACGTCGAATACTCGATTCCCGCACCACCGATCCACACCACCACCCGGCGGAGGTCACCGGGCACGTCCTTGTACGCAGCGTCTCCCGTCATCACGGAGCGGTGCAGATGCCGCACCAGGTCGAGCGTGAAGATCGCCGTCCGCTGCGTCTGCGCGCAGGGAGTCAGCCGGTCGAGCGCCCTGGCGTAATCCCGCACCTGCACGGCCGCCGCCGTCGCGCCTCCGTCGTCCGTCTCTTCGACGACGAGCAGTTCGTCGAGGGTCGAATTGGTGCCCTCGATGCCGGCGCTCGACACCGCCTCACGCCGGGTCAGCACGCGGCTCAGCAGGTACGGGTCGCGCAGGCCGGCCGCCAGTGCGTCGACGCTGGCGAGGGCTTGGTTGGCGGCCTCGCTGCGCGCCAGCACCGAGCCCAGCGGCACCGCGTCTTCCGGTGGCGGCAGCGGCACGACACCGTAGTGCGCGTGGTGCGGTTCGGGCAGGCGGACGAGCCGCTGGCGAACGTCATGGCACAGGTCTTCGCGGCGCATAGGGGCATAACCTTCAACGAGCGGCCGTGTCACACCATCTTGTTGAAGGTTATCATGGCAACCTACATTATAGCAACCAGGAGTGGACTGTGGTAAAGGTTGTTTGTCTGCCATGGCTGGCGGCTGCAGGCAGCCGCTTCCCAGCCGCCGCCGTCCACCGCAGCGGGGTTCTCACGATGATCCGAGCGACGCCGGCATGCCTTGCGCTCGCGCACCAGCGCCGCTTGCAATTCCATCGCCACCCTCCCCCACGGCCTGCCGCACCCGCTCCAGTGCCACCCGGTCCCGCCCGGCGCGCCAGCGGCCACGGGTTGCCCCCCGCAACGCCAATGAAGCGGGCCGATGGGTTGCCCGCGTCCGGCAGGGGCTCTGACGGCGGCCGACTCATCGATACGTACTCTTGTGACGCCCCGGACTCCGGCAGCGTCGGCCCGCGACTCGTACTCTTGTGACGCCCGTCACCGATTCCGCCAGCGCCGGGCCACATGGGATCCCTTATGTCTTCACCTCCTGCACCGGGGCTGCGGCGTTGCTCCGCCCCGGCCGGCCAGCCCACGTACTCTTGTGACGCCGCCGCCTCGTACTCTTGTGACACCCCCCACCCTGCCCCCGCGGCACGCCAGCGCGTACTCTTGTGACAGCATCACGGCCCTCCGCCCTTGGCTCCCTGCGTACTCTTGTGACGGTCCACCGATTCGCCATCCACCAAGGAAATGGCAAACATGCCAACCGGTTTATCCCCCGTATTCTTGTGACACCACCAGCGTACTCTTGTGACGCGCGACTCGGCGCGACTCGGGTTATCCCGCGTACTCTTGCGACGAAGCAAGTAGTAGATACCAAATAACTTCTTCAATTAGCCCCGTCACAAAAGTACGTGTTGCCTCTGACCGCGCGAGCACGGCATGGTGCCGGCACACAGAGAGGAAAGCATGGCCGAGATTCATGATCTCGTCCGGCAGCATGGCCGAGATTCATGATCTCGTCCGGCAGCATGGCCGTGACGAAGCCCGCCGGTTGGTGCCCGCCGAGGAACGTCACCTCGTCGATATGGCCGCCGCCATGCTCGCCATCGAGAATCCAACCCTTGGCATCACCTACAGTGGATTCTGCCTCACCGCCCTGCCCCATCGAAAGCTTCCCGACGATCAGCGCTGGGAACGCCAGGGACACCAGGTGCGGCTCGTGGTTGAACCCGGCGTGCTGCCCAGTCGCGACGGTGCCACACAGCTCTACGGCGTACCCTATGGCTCGCGCGCGCGCCTCATCATCCTCTACCTGCAGACCCGGGCCATCCAGACCAACAGTCCTGAGGTCGAGCTGGGCGCCTCCATGCGTGAATGGATGGGACGCATGGGCGTGTCCGGCGGCGGCAAGCAGTATCGGGACGTCCGGGATCAGGCCAACCGCATCTCCGCATGCAACCTCACCTTTATCTGGCACGACCGCGGCAGCGCCAGGTTCCAGAAGGACAGCATCGTCAGGGGCGGAATACAGCTCTACGAACAGGACGAGGAAGACCAGCAGATGCGGCTGTGGGTCGACACCGTCCGGCTCAGCGACTCCTTCTTCACCGCCTTGCGCGACCATCCGGTGCCGGTCGCCGAGCCGGCGCTGCGGCAGATCGCCAACAACTCCACCGCCATCGACGCCTACATCTGGCTTGCCTACCGGCTGCACTCCTTGGAGCGCCCGACGCCCGTCACCTGGGCCGCGCTCTACCAGCAGTTCGGCGGCGGCTATGCTCAGCTCCGGCAATTCAAGGCCCGCTTCCTCGAACCATTGCGGGAGGCCCTGGCGGTCTACCCAGACGCCAAGGTCGAGGTGGACGACACCGGGCTCGTCCTGCACCCGTCCCGCCCCCCCATTCTTGGGCGCACCGTGCGGCTGCTGATCTGATCGGCCGCGTTGAGGCGCGTACTCTTGTGACGGGCCAGCGCGTACTTTGGTGACACGTTGCCTCGTACTCTTGTGACGCCCCCAACCGCACACCACCCCGACCTGTGCCAGAAGCCCTTCGTGCCAAGTTTTGGGACCGGCACCACCGGCACGCTCTCCGCTTGGTACCGTGTCACGGTCGGCGACAAATCAAAGCGATCGACGCCAGCAACACGGAATCCGACCACATCGTCCCCGATGTGGTTCGAGAGGTCTGGAGTGATGTCAGCCCCCCGGCATCCCCCCAGAACTGGCCGGGCACCTGTTCGTGCTGCGAGCCGCCCTGGTGCAGCATCATGCTGACCAGCGGGTTGCGCGGCCGACGCCAGCGGTGGATAGCACGAACAGACCGACATCCCGGCATGTCCGCCGCTTCGTCACACGGCAGGCGCCCGAACGGCTGCGGCTCGGTGCCACGCCAAGCCGCGTCACGCGGGTCTCCCATATCACCCCGGCCCGACCCATCGGCCTTCTGCTCTCGAAGATCTTCAGGATCGGTCTGATCACCTGCTAACGACCGTGCGCACGGCGCGTGTCGCGCTATACTCCGGTGCATTGCCACTGGCGGCTACCTCTTTCGGTGTGTATGCTCTCCACCGTCTCACCGTGAGACACACCGGCGGCATTTTTTCGCGCGCTCGTGTCTCACGGGTGAAACATCACCGGCCATGCCTCACGGGTGAAACACGATGCAGCCGCTTGCGCCGTCGCCGGCGCCGAAACGCTTCCTGATCACCAACCTTAAGGGCGGGTCGGGCAAGACCACGCTGGCACAGAACCTCCTTGTCGCTGCGGCGCTCGCGGGGCATCCCACGGCTGGCTACGACACCGACGCTCAGGCTCAGCTGGCGGAATGGTGGCAAGCCCGTCCGGACGAGGCCACGCCGGTGGGCATGTACGCCCGCCCGCTCAAAGGCATGCACGAGGCGCTCGCCGCCGCCGAAATCGAGGGGCCGGAAGCCGTGCGTGCGGCTGCGCAGGCCATCACCGACGCTCTGACGCCAGACGAGCCGTGCGAGGTCCTGGTGATCGACACGCCGCCTGGTATCGAGGCCTATCCGGCCGCCTACAAGCTGCTGGCCCTGGCCGCCGACATCGTCGTGGTGCCCTGCCAACCCAATCAGAAAGACCGCAGCTCAACCGAAAAGCTGCTCGACTTCCTGGCACCGCTGCGCAAACCGGTGGTCACCGTGCTGTCGCGCGTCAAGCCGCGCGTCTCCGATACTGCCACCACCCGGCGGCGCCTCGCGGCATTGGGCGCCGACGTCTGCCCGGTCGAGATTCCCGATCTCACGGAAGTGCACCGGGCCGGCGAACGCGGCCTCGGCGTCATGGAAGTGACCGGGCTCAAAAGCGCTGAGGACATGACGGCCGTGTGGAAGTATCTCTCCAGCCGAGCGGGGATGGCATGACGACCAAGGCGGCCCCGTTCAAGCTCACCAAGGGCCAGCTGCGCACCGACACGCGCGTGGAGGCCATCGACCGGGCACGCGTCATGCTCACCACGGCCGAACAGTTCCGCGATGAGATCAGCCGGCTGTGGTTCGAGAACGAGCGCCGGTTCGTCGAGATCGGCGAACTGCTGATCGACGCCCAGGAGCGCTTGAAACTGGAAGGCGGCGAGTGGATCGCCTGGGTGGAGGCCACCCTGCCCTTCAAGCGCGGCGTCGCCCACAAGCTCATGGCGGCGGCCCGCTTCATCCGCGACGAGGCCCTGCGCGCCCCTGAGCGCATCGCCTTGCTGCCGCCCTCCTACTCCACCGTCTACGAGATCTCCACGCTGCCCGAGCCGCTGCGCGAGGAAGCGTTCCGGGCCGGCCTCATCACACCGGCGACGCAACGCGGGGCGGTGAGCGAGTTCAAAAGGGCGAGCAGCGCCAAGCCCGACGAGACGGCGGCGGAGATGCTGCTGCGCCGCGAACTGCGGCGCTTGGAGCGACAGCGGGCCGCCCTCGACACCCGCATAGCCGAGATCCGGCGGCGGCTGGGCGAGTCCTGATCCCTGGCGGAGCCTGGCCGTGCGTCACGCCCCGCCCTCTTCCTCTTCTGCCGCCAGCCTTCCAAACTGCCCGGCGAAGGCGGCGCGCTCCAGGCACACGATGCCCGCACAGCGCGGCATGTCCATGCCCCGCTCACCAACGTGGCGCCTCGCGCCGTTGCTCTGCCCGCCACGCGGCGGCCTGGATCGCCGGAGTGGTGCGCAGCTCGGCCGGGTCCGCGGGCAGCCTCGGGCCGGCGGGCCGACGCCGGGGCAGCGCTGCGGATCGAAGCGATAGCCGACGCGAGCGTGCGGCCATTCGGTGAAGCGGCAATCCTGCGGCATCCAGCGGGTATGGCGCCCCTGCCACCACACGTGGTCGCCCGGCGTTGGCAGCTCTGCCGCCGACTCCATACAGTTGGCCGCCTTGTCGGCCCCGTCCATGCATAACAGCCGCGTATGCCCGCCCACCGTGGGCACCTCGGCGGTCCGGCCACCCACCTCATCAGCCTCCCTACCCTTGCGCGTCAGCACGTCCGCAAGTTCGGTCAGGCGTGCAAGCTTCCCTGTGTCCTGCACCGCATGGAGGTGGACGGCGCTGACGTCCGCTTCGGCAAGGTGCTTTCAGCCGGGCCGATCACCGACCCAGCCGCCCGAGATCCCGTCGCCGGGACGCGGGATCCGGAGTGCCGGGTGATTGCTGGTGAGCCCGCTCTCACGGGTGGGGATCACGCTTCGTGGGATCGGCTCTCGCATTCCTTCTGATCGCATGGTGAGGCGGCCACGTGCCGACCACGGACGGACGCAGGAAGCCGGCGGCGGCGAGCGGTCATCCGTCCTCGCCGTCGAGTGGGGAAGAGGGAGAGACGGGGCGGACTCTCGGTGACGGGCTTCGGGGTTGGAAGAGAGGCTTCCGGCCGGCCCGTCGCGGAGACCCGCCATGCCCGACACCGCGCCAACCGCCCGCTCCGTCGCCGACCGGAGCAACCTCTATGCCGAGATCACCGCCCGCATCATCGCCGAACTGGAGGCCGGCCGGCTGCCCTGGGTCCAACCCTGGGGAACCCCGGCCACTTCCGCCCCGCTCGGCCTGCCGCGCAACGCCGCCACCGGACGCGCCTACACCGGCGTGAACGTGCTCATCCTGTGGGGCGCCGTCGTCGCCCGCGGCTTCTCCGGCCAGGGCTGGCTCACCTTCCGTCAGGCTTTGGCTCTGGGCGGCCACGTCCGCAAGGGTGAGCGCGGCACCACCGTCGTCTACGCCGACCGTTTCATTCCCGACGACGAGCGCCGGCGCGCGCGGGACACCGGGGACGAACTCCAGTCAGTCCCCTTCCTGAAGCGCTTCACGGTCTTCAACTGCGACCAATGCGAGGACCTGCCCGACAGCATCGCCGTGGCGCCGCCGCCAATCCCGGAGGGGCTGATCCTGCCGCGGGCCGAGGCGCTGATCCGCGCCAGCGGTGTGGATGTCCGCATCGGCGGCGCCCGGGCCTTCTACAGCCCCCAGCACGACTACGTGCAGGTGCCGCCTCCGCAGGCCTTCTTCGAGCCCGTCAACTGGCACAGAACGGCTCTCCATGAGCTGAGCCACAGCAGCGGTCACCCGGAACGGCTGAACAGGGATCTGTCCGGGTCTTTCGGCTCCCGCAAGTACGCCTTCGAGGAACTGATTGCCGAAATTTCGGCCGCCTTTCTCTGCGCGGCGCTCGGCATCGTCCCCACCGTCCGCCACGCCGATTACCTCGGTGTGTGGTTGGACGTCCTTCGCGCGGACGATCACGCCATCGTCCGCGCCGCCAGCCAAGCCAGCAAGGCGGCCGACTACCTCCTCGGCTTCCTGCCCGAAGCCGCCCCCGCGGCCGGTGACGAGCGGGAGTCCGTGTGATGGGCGCGCTCTCCTCACGGTGCCCGCCGCCCGAGCCGGCGGCGGGGACGATCCGGCTGCGCGTCCTCAGTCTCGGCGCCGGCGTCCAGTCCACCACCCTGGCCCTGATGGCGGCGCACGGCATCATCGGCCCGATGCCCGACTGCGCCGTTTTCGCCGACACCGGCTGGAAGCCGCAGGCCGTCTACCGCCACCTCGCCTGGCTGATGGCGCCGGGGGTGCTGCCCTTTTCCGGTCCACGTCGTCTCGGCCGGCGACCTCCGGGCCGACCTCCTGGCCGGGGCGCGGGGGCAACACCGGGCGTCCATCCCCGCCGACACCCGCACCGTCACTCCACCCGGGACCGTGGTCCCGCTCGTCGACGAAGACGGCCAGGGCGGGACGGTCGTCGTCGGCACGCGCGTCCTGCCGGCCGGCCGCGTCGCCATCGGCATGATCCGCAGACAGCGCACCGGCGACTGCAAGGTTGTGCCGATCCGCCGCAAGGTGCGCGAATTGGCCGGGATCGCCGGCCGGCGCTCGCCCACGGTTGCGATGGCGGAGGAGTGGTTGGGGATTTCGCTCGAGGAGGCGGCGCGCATGAAGCCGTCGGTCGAGGGCTGGCAGGTCAACCGCTGGCCGCTGGTCGAGCGGTGGATGACGCGGCGCGACTGCCTGCTTTGGCTGGCCCGGCACGGCTATCCGGAGCCACCCCGCAGCGCCTGCATCGGCTGCCCCTTCCACTCCGACGGCCCACTGGCGGCGGCTGCGCGACGGCGATCCCGACGCCCGGGCCGACGCCGTGGCGGTGGACCGGGCCATCCGCACCGGTTTTCGCGGCATCCGCGGCGAGGTCCATCTCCACCGCTCGGCCGTGCCGCTCGACGAGGCGGATCTGGCGACCGATGCCGACCGCGGCCAGCTCGATCTCTGGCCCAAAGAATGCGAGGGCCTGTGCGGTGTGCAGCTCCCGGTCCCCCTGATCGTCGGCGCACGGCGTGGGTGAGGCGGTCCGTCCCGGCAGCGTGGTGAGACCGGACGTTCAGGCGGGCGGCCGCTCGGACGCTTCCGGAGAGCGGCGCCATGAGGCGATGGTCCGCACCACCCGCAGGGCCTCGGCGTTGTCGTCGATGCACACGTGGCGCCGCAGTTCCGCCACCGCCGGCCATTCGCCCCGTTCGTCGAAAGCCCGGCGCACCGCCGCGGCCATCGCCTCGTCGACCATGAACACCAGAACCCTCCCCGAACGGTTCCGCCGAACCTGGCCGGGATGATGCGCGTGGCGGGGCTCTCCGGCAAGCGGCCGTTCGGGCAGGATGGGAAGCGCCGGCCGGTTGCGGAGCCGTGCCTGGGGCAGAGGCAGAGGAGGGCGGGGGATCGGGTGACGGGTGAAGGAGGTCGGGAGAGAGGCTCCCGGCCGCCCGTCGCGGAGAACCCCACCATGGCCACGTCCAGGATCGTCCTCAACCCCTCGCGCGACATCCCCTTCCACAAGCTGGTGCTGTCCCAGGCCAACGTCCGCACCGTCAAGGCCGGCATCTCCATCGAGGAGCTCGCCGAGGACATCGCCCGGCGCACCCTGCTGCACAGCCTCGCCGTCCGCCCGGTGCTCGACGCCGAAGGCAACGAGACCGGCGTCTTCGAGGTGCCGGTCGGCGGCCGCCGCTTCCGGGCGCTCGAGCTGCTGGTCAAGCAGAAGCGCATGAGCAAGACGCAGCCGGTGCCCTGCGTCGTGCGCACCGCAGGATGCGCCGAGGAGGACTCGCTGGCCGAGAACGTCCAGCGGGCACCCTTGCACCCGCTCGACCAGTTCCGCGCCTTCCAGACCCTGCGCGAGGCCGGGCTGGGCGAGGAGGAGATCGCCGCCCGCTTCTTCGTCACCCCCGGCGTGGTGAAGCAGCGCCTGAAGCTGGCCGCCGTCGCCCCGGCCCTGCTCGACGCCTACGCCGAGGACCGCATGACGCTGGAGCAGCTGATGGCCTTCACCGTCAGCGGCGACCACGCCCGCCAGGAGCAGGTGTGGGAGGCGCTGTCGAAGGCTTACAGCCGCGAGCCCTACCAGATCCGCCGGCTGCTCACCGAAGGCGCGGTGCGGGCGTCGGACAAGCGGGCGCTGTTCGTCGGCGTGGCGGCCTACGAGGCGGCCGGCGGGGCGGTGATGCGCGACCTGTTCCAGCACGACGACGGCGGCTGGCTGCAGGACCCGGCGCTGCTCGACCGGCTGGTCGCCGGGAAGCTGGAGGCCGAGGCCGCCACGATCCGCGCCGAGGGCTGGAGGTGGGTGGAGGTGGCGCTGGCCTTCCCCTACGGGCACAGCCGGGGGCTGCGCCGTCTGGCCGGCGAGCCGGTTCCGCTGAGCGAGGCGGAGCAGGCGACCTACGACGCGCTGCACGCCGAATACGAGCGGCTGGAGGCGAGCGAGCCAGCCGAGGAGGAAGAGCTGGATCGGGTGGCGCGGCGCCTCGCCGCGATCGACCTGGAACTCCGGGCGCTGGAGGAGCGGCCGCTGGTCTACGAGACGGTCGAGGTGGAGCGGGCCGGGGTGTTCGTCAGCGTCGACGCCGAGGGCCGGCTCCAGGTCGACCGCGGCTACGTGCGTCCGGAGGACGAGGCGCCGGTCGAGCCGGTGACGTCGGCGTCCGCTACGGGTGGTGAGGAGACGTCCGCCGACCCGGTCGGCGGGGACGGGGCGGTGGCCGCCCGGCCGGCCGCCATCACGGGAGGTGCCAGCGTGTCGGCCCCGGTGCCGGACGCCGGGCCGGCAACGCCGGAGGACGACGAGGGGCTGAGGCCGCTGCCGGAGCGGCTGCTGATCGAGCTGAGCGTGCACCGCACGCTCGCCCTGCGCGATGCGCTGGCCAACGATCCTGACACCGCCTTCCTGGCGGCGCTGCACGCGCTGTGCCTGCGCACCTTTTACCAGCGCCCCGGTGCGTCGTGCCTGGAGCTGGAACTGCGCAGCGCCGGCTTCGGGGTGCAGCCGCCCGACCTCGCCGCCAGCGCCGCGGCCCGGGCGATCGACGCCCGCCAGCGCGCCTGGAGCGCCCAGCTGCCGGAGGAGCCGGAGGCCCTGTGGGAGGCTCTGGTGGGGTTCGACGGCGACAGCCGGGCGGTCCTGTTCGCCCACTGCGTCTCCTTCGGCCTCAACGCCGTCCACGAGCCCTGGAACCGCGCGCCGCAGCGCGCCGCCCACGCCGACGTGCTGGCCGAGGCGGTCGGTCTCGACATGGCGGCGGCCGGCTGGACGGCGACGGTGGACAGCTACCTCGGCCGGGTGCCGAAGGCGCGCATCCTGGAGGCGGTGCGCGAGGCGCGCGGGCCTGAAGCGGCACAGCTGATCGACCACCTGCGCAAGCCGGACATGGCCCGCGAGGCCGAGCGGCTGCTCGCCGGCAGCGGCTGGCTGCCCGAACCGCTGCGCCGGCCGCTGGACGCGACGGCCGGCGGCGATGCCGGCGCGGACGGCGATGCGGAGGGCGGCGGCACCGCCCTGCCGGCCTTCCTGACCGGCGCCGGGGAGAGCCCGGACGCCGGGGACGACGCGGACCGCACCGAAGCGGCCGCCGCGTGAGGCGCACACCGCGGAGCGGCTCCGGCCGCTCCGCTCCGGCCCGCATCCTTCAGGAGACCCGCCATGGCGATCCCCGATCACGTGAAGACGAACTTCAACACGCTGCTGCGCGCCGCGACCGCCGGCGATCTGGCGCTGGTGCAGGGCACCGACGCCCGCACCGGCAAGGCCCGCTTCATTCTCTGCGCCGTCGTTCGGGACGGCGGTCCGGTGGTGCTCACCCCCTTCGGGCACCTGGCCGACGGCAATCCCTACGAGCTTTACGATCCGCCGTTCGATCCCGGCGGGTAGAGGGCGAGGGCGGCGGGGGCGGGCTGAGAGCCAGACGCTCCAGCAGTTCTCCACGCCACTGCCGCTGGCCGGCGTGGTGGCCGCGGCGGCCGCGCTCACCCCGGCCGACCGGGTGCTGGAGCCCTCGGCCGGCACCGGCCTGCTCGCCGTGTTCGCCGAAGTGGCGGGCGCGGGCCTCGTCCTCAACGAGCTGGCGGACACCCGCGCCGGCCTGCTGGAGCGCCTGTTCCCCAGCGTGCCGGTGTCCCGCCACGACGCCGCCAACATCCACGACCATCTCGATGCCGCGGTCCGGCCGACGGTCGTGTTGATGAATCCGCCCTTCTCGGCGCTGGCGGCGGTGGACGGCCGGGTCGCCGACGCCGCCCTTCGCCACCTCGCCTCGGCCCTGGCCCGCCTGGCCGAAGGCGGGCGCCTCGTCGCCGTCACCGGCGCCGGGCTGGCGCCCGGGCATCCGGCGTGGCGCGACGCCTTCGTGCGCCTGCAGGAGCGGGGCCGCGTCGTCTTCTCCGCCGCCATCGACGGCAAGGTCTACGCCCGCCACGGCACCACGGTGGACACCCGGCTGACCGTCATCGACCGCGTGCCCGCTGCCGACCCGGCGGTCTTCCCGGCCTCGCCGGGCACGGCCCCAGACGCCGCCACGCTGCTGGACTGGGTGCGACGTGATGTTCCCGCGCGCGCTTCCGTTCCCGCCTCGGCAATAGCGCCATTGCCGGTCGTGCCCCGTCCCATGGCGGCGCGGCCCGTGCGCCGGGCGGCGGCCGTGCCGGCGGTCCCGGTGCTGGCACCCGACCCGGCGGCCGTCGAACTGGCCTACGAGCCGCGCGACTGGACCCCGCAGGCGGGCGCCCGTCTCACCGCCGCGCTCTACGAGCCCTACGCGCTCCAGTCCATCGCCATCCCCGGTGCCCGGCCGCACCCGACGCCGCTGGTGCAGTCCGCCGCCATGGCTTCGGTCGCCCCGCCCAAGCCCCGCTACCGCCCGCACCTGCCCGCCGCCCTGGTCACCGGGGGCGTGCTCTCCGACGCCCAGCTGGAGAGCGTCATCCTCGCCGGCGAGGCGCACGCCGGTCATCTCGCCGGTGCCTGGACCGTGGACGAGACCTTCGACACCGTCTCGGCGGCGCCGGACGATGCCGCGGACGCGGTGCGCTTCCGCCGCGGCTGGTTCCTCGGCGACGGCACCGGCGCCGGCAAGGGCCGGCAGGTCGCCGGCATTCTGCTCGACAACTGGCTCAAGGGCCGCCAGCGGGCGCTGTGGATCTCCAAGTCCGACACCCTGATCGAGGACGCCCGGCGCGACTGGTCGGCGCTGGGTCCGGAGCCCCTGCTGGTGACGCCGCTGTCGCGCTTCCGCCCCGGAACGCCGATTGCCCTGGAGCGGGGGATTCTCTTCACCACCTACGCCACCCTGCGCGGCGACGGCGGCGAGGGCGCCGTGCCGCGCCTCCGGCAGATCGTCGACTGGCTCGGCCGGGACTTCGACGGGGTGATCGTCTTCGACGAGTCCCACGCCCTGCGCAACGCCGGCGGTGCCGCCGGCTTCGGCCGCGAGGGCGGTCCCGTCACCCCCTCGCAGCAGGGCCGCGCCGGCCTGCGCCTCCAGCACGCCCTGCCGGACGCCCGTGTGCTCTACGTCTCGGCCACCGGCGCCACCACCGTGCACAACCTCGCCTACGCCCAGCGCCTCGGCCTGTGGGGCGGCGCGGACTTCCCCTTCGCCAGCCGCGCCGAGTTCGTCCAGGCCATCGAGGCCGGCGGCGTCGCCGCCATGGAGGTGCTGGCCCGCGACCTCAAGGCGCTCGGCCTCTACAGCGCCCGCTCGCTGTCCTTCGAGGGGGTGCGCTGCGAGATGGTCGAGCACCGGCTGACGCCGGGACAGGTGGCGATCTACGACGCCTACGCCGCCGCCTTCCAGGTCATCCACGCCAACCTGGACGCGGCGCTGGCGGCGGCCAACGTCACCGGGGCCGGCGGCACCCTGAACCGCGCCGCCAAGGCCGCCGCCCGCTCCGCCTTCGAAAGCGCCAAGCAGCGCTTCTTCAACCATCTGATCACGGCGATGAAGACGCCGACGCTGCTGCGCGCCATCGAGAAGGATCTCGCCGAGGGCCACGCCGTGGTGGTGCAGCTGGTCTCCACCGGCGCGGCGCTGATGGAACGCCGGCTGTCCGACATCCCGACCGAGGAGTGGGGCGACCTGACGATCGACGTCACGCCGCGCGAGCTCGTCCTCGAGTACCTCGCCCACTCCTTCCCGACCCAGCTGCACGAACCCTTCACCGACGCCGATGGCACCCTGTCCTCGCGCCCGGTGTGGCGGGACGGCCAGCCCGTTCCCTGCCGGGACGCGGTCGAGCGGCGCGAGCGCATGATCGGGCGGCTGGCGGCGCTGGAGCCGGTGCCGGGGGCGCTGGACCAGATCGTCCAGCGCTTCGGCCTCGAGATGGTGGCCGAAGTCACCGGCCGCGCGCGGCGCATCGTGCGCAAGACCGACCCCGGCGGGGACGAGCGGCTGGCGGTGGAGAGCCGCCCCGGCTCGGCCAACCTCGCCGAGACCCAGGCCTTCCTGGATGACGAGAAGCGCATCCTCGTCTTCTCCGAGGCCGGCGGCACCGGGCGCAGCTACCACGCCGATCTCGGGGCGAAGAACCGGCGGCTGCGCGTGCACTACCTGCTGGAGGCCGGCTGGAAGGCCGACGCCGCCATCCAGGGGCTGGGCCGCTCCAACCGCACCAACCAGGCCCAGCCGCCGCTGTTCCGCCCGGTCGCCAGCGACGTGCGGGCCGAGAAGCGCTTCCTCTCGACCATCGCCCGGCGGCTCGACACGCTGGGCGCCATCACCCGCGGCCAGCGCCAGACCGGCGGGCAGGGGCTGTTCCGCGCCGACGACAACCTGGAATCCGTCTACGCCCGCGCCGCCCTGCGTCAGCTCTACGGTCTGCTGCACGCCGGGAAGGTCGAGGGCTGTTCGCTGGGGGACTTCGAGGCGGCGACCGGTCTGGCGCTGAGCGACCGCGACGGCACCTTGCGCGAGGAGCTGCCGCCGATCACCACCGTCCTCAACCGGCTGCTGGCGCTGACCATCGGCGTGCAGAACACGCTGTTCGGCGTGTTCGAGCAACTGCTCGCCGCGAAGGTGGAGGGGGCCATCGCGTCCGGCACCTACGACCGCGGCGTCGAGACGCTGGTGGCCGACAGCTTCACGGTGACGAACCGGCGCACCCTCCACACCCACCCGGCGACCGGAGCGGAGACCCGGCTGTTCACGCTGGTCCGGCGCGACCGCAACCAGCCGTTGGGCCTGGAGGAGGCGCTGGCGACGGGGACCGGGCCGCAGGCGCGGTTGCTGGTCAACGCCCGCTCGTGCCGGGCGGCGGTGGCGGTGCCGGCTCCCGGCCTGATGCTCGACGACGGCACGGTGGAGCGCCGGGTGCGGCTGCTGCGGCCGATGGAGCGTCCGACCGTGACGCTGGCCGAGCTGGCGCAGAGCCAATGGCGCCCGGCCGAGCCGGAGGCCTTCGCCGCCGCCTGGGAGCGCGAGGTCGCGGCGGTGCCGGAATTCGCCACCAGCACGCTGCATCTGGTGACCGGGCTGCTGCTGCCGGTGTGGCGGCGCCTGCCGGACACGAACCTGCGGGTGGTGCGGCTGCAGACCGACGCGGGCGAGCGGGTCATCGGCCGGGTGGTGGCGCCCGAGGCCCTGGCCGAGGTGGAACGCAACTTCGGTGTCGGCGGCGGCGACGCTCCGGTGCCGACACAGGAGCAGGCGTGGGCCGCGCTCCTGGAGGGGCGGGTGGTGCTGCATCTGGCCGACGGGCTGCGGCTGCGCCGGGTCACGGTGATGGGCGCCCACCGGATCGAGCTGTCCGGTTTCAGCGAGGGGATGGTGGAGCGGCTGAAGGCGCTGGGGCTGGTGTCGGAGATCATCGCCTGGACGCTGCGGCTGTTCGTGCCGGTGAGCGCGCGCGGGCCGGCGGTGGTCGCCGCGTTGCTGGCCCGCCACCCGTTGCTCCGCGTTGCCGGGCGGGCGGGGCCGTGAAGGGCCGGCGCCATGTCCGCAGCCTCGGAGATGGCGCGGCGCCTCGCGCGGGAGGCCGAGGCGGTGTGCCGCCATTACCTGCCGCACGGGCGGCGGGAAGGGCGCTACTGGCGGGTCGGCGACGTTCACGGCACGCCGGGGCAAAGCCTCTACGTCCGGCTGCACGGCACCGCCACCGGCCGGTGGGCCGACGCCGCCACCGGCGAGCACGGCGACCTGCTCGACCTCATCGGGCTCAACCGCGGTCTCGGCCGGCTGGCCGCGGTGCTCGACGAGGCGCGGGCGTTCCTCTGTGTGCCGCGGGCGCCACCGGAGCGGCGGTGGGAGCCTCCGGCCCCTAGTGCACTGACTCATTCAGAAGGTGCAGGCAGCCGGTCGAGTTTGGTGAAGATGGTGTCAGCGGGCTTGGTCCAGACGAAGGGCTTGGCGGCCTTGTTGTGAGCGCGGATGTAGCGGGTGATGGCGTCCTGAAGGTCG
>DASPIO010000199.1:0-12120 GCA_035629155.1 Azospirillum sp.
TTTTCGCGGCAGGACGACACGCTTACGACGCGTGCCCGGGATGCCGGATTCGCCCGAGCGGCATCAAGGATTTGGAAGGTCGAAGATGAGTGACATCGCCGAGCGCGTGAAGAAGATCGTTGTGGACCACCTGGGGGTCGAGGAAGCGAAGGTGACGGAGAATGCCTCCTTCATCGACGATCTCGGCGCCGACAGCCTCGACACCGTCGAGCTGGTGATGGCCTTCGAGGAAGAGTTCGGCTGCGAGATCCCGGACGACGCCGCCGAGAAGATCCTTACCGTCAAGGATGCCATCGAGTTCATCAAGGCGAACGCCGCCGCCTGATCCGGGCGGTTCTATCACCGCCTGTTCAGGGCGGTTCTACCACGAGGGCCAGGCTCCGGCATCCGGAGACCCTGGCCGTCGCAGGACACAAACGGAACAAGGTCAGGGATCGCCATGAGACGTGTCGTCGTCACCGGCCTCGGTCTGGTCACGCCGCTCGGCGTCGGTCACAAGCTCAACTGGGAGCGGCTGGTCAATGGCCAGTCCGGCATCCGCGGGATCACGTCGTTCGACGTGTCGGACCTCGCCTCCAAGATCGCCGGTCAGGTGCCGCGCGGCAAGGGCGAGGGGGAATTCGATGCCGATTCCTATGTGCCGCCCAAAGACCAGCGCAAGATGGATGATTTCATCCTCTACGCCATCGGCGCGGCGCACGAAGCGGTCCGCGACGCCGGCTGGATGCCGGAGGACGAGGAGGAGCGCGAGCGGACGGGCGTGATGATCGGCTCCGGCATTGGTGGCCTGCCCGGCATCGCCGAGGGCGCCGTCACCCTGCACGAAAAGGGCGCGCGGCGTATTTCGCCGTTCTTCATCCCGGCCTGCCTGATCAACCTGGCCTCTGGCCACGTGTCGATCCATTACGGTTTCAAAGGCCCGAACCACGCGGTGGTCACGGCCTGCTCGACGGGCGCGCACGCGCTGGGCGACGCCGCCCGTCTCATCATGTGGGGCGATGCCGACGTCATGGTCGCCGGCGGCACGGAGGCCGCGGTCAGCCGGCTGGGCGTCGGCGGTTTCGCCGCCATGCGCGCGCTGTCGACCAACTTCAACGACACGCCCGAGAAGGCCTCGCGCCCCTACGACAAGGACCGTGACGGCTTTGTCATCGGCGAGGGAGCCGGCGTGGTGGTCCTGGAAGAGCTGGAGCACGCGAAGAAGCGCGGCGCCCACATCTACGCCGAGATCGTCGGCTATGGCCTGTCGGGCGACGCCTACCACATCTCGGCTCCGGCCGAGGACGGCAACGGGGGCTTCCGCGCCATGCGCGGCGCGCTGCAGCGCGCCGGCCTCGACCCGTCGCAGATCGATTACGTCAACGCGCACGGCACCTCGACGCCGCTGGGCGACGAGATTGAACTGGGTGCCGTAAAGCGGTTGTTCGGTCCGGCCATGGACACGGTCGCCATGTCCTCCACCAAGTCGGCGATCGGCCACCTGCTGGGTGCCGCCGGCGCGGTCGAAGCGATCTATTCCATCAAGGCGATCAACCACGGCGTGGTTCCGCCGACGCTGAACCTTGAAAACCCATCGGAGAGCTGCCAGGGCGTGAACCTTGTGCCCAAGGCGGCGCAGGAGCGCCGGGTGCGCGCGGCCCTGTCCAACTCCTTCGGATTTGGCGGCACGAACGCGTCGCTGGTCTTCAAGGAGTTCGCTTAAGGAGGCAGCCATGGGCTGGGACCTCCGGATCGCGGCCGGGGCGCTCTCCGCATCGGCGCTCCTTGCGGCCGTGGTGTTGTGGGGGGGCCTGCGCATGGTGGCGCCGGGCCCGCTCACCGAGCCGACGACCGTCGTCATTCCGCGCGGCAGCAGCCTGGATGCCATCGCCACAACCCTCGCCGAGGCCGGGGTCATCGAGTCGCCCTGGCTTTTCCTGTTCGACGTCAAGCTGAGCGGCGCCGGGCGTGAGCTGAAGGCCGGCGAGTACGCCTTCACGGCCGGCATCAGCGCTGATGGCGTGATCACGCTGATGCGCCAGGGCAAGACCGTGGTGCGCCGGCTGACCGTGCCGGAGGGGTTGACGGCCGCGCAAATCGTGGCACTCGTGGAGAAGGAGCCGGCGCTGGCCGGCGAGGTGGGCGAGCGCCCGAAGGACGGCACCCTTCTGCCGGAAACCTATCATTTCTCCTACGGCGACAGTCGCGAGGCGCTGCTGGAGCGCATGCGCACGGCCATGGAGCAGACCCTGGCCGAGGCATGGAAGCACCGCGACCAGGACCTGCCGCTTCGCACGCCGGAGGAGGCGGTGACGCTGGCCTCCATCGTCGAGAAGGAGACGGGCGTGGCGGCGGAGCGCGCGCGGGTGGCCGGCGTCTACGTCAACCGGCTGCAGACGGGCATGCGGCTGCAGTCGGATCCCACCGTCATCTACGCGCTGACGCAGGGCAGTGGCGAGTTGGGCCGGGCGCTGACGCGCAACGACCTGAAGACGGAATCGCCGTACAACACCTATTACGTGGCCGGGCTGCCGCCGGGGCCGATCGCCAACCCCGGCAAGGCCTCGATCCTCGCGGCGCTGAAGCCGGAACGGCACGAGTACCTGTACTTCGTGGCGGACGGCACGGGCGGGCACGCCTTCGCCAAAACACTTCCCGATCATAACCGGAACGTTTCCCGCTGGCGGGATGTCCAGCGCCGTCAGTCGGGGAACGGCGATTCGTCATCGGAGTGACGGCCGATACCTTTGAGGCCCGACGTCCGACCAAGGCGAAATTGCGCGCTGCCGCGGCCTTGCGGCACGATGCGTCGCAACGCAACCGCCTGATTGGGGCCGAAGGGAGAGTGTCGATGAGCGCAGCGGCTGAAGAGCGGATCCGGGAACGCGCCCACGCGATCTGGATTGAGGAGGGGTGCCCGGAGGGGCGCGACCAGGAGCACTGGCTGCGGGCCGAGCAAGAGATGGCTGCGGTGCCGGCGAAGGCCCCGGTCAAGAAGGGAGCTTCCCGCAAGCCGTCGGTCAAGGCGGCTGCCGCCGCACCGCAACCCGTGGCACGCAAGCCCCGCGCGCGCAAGGCAACCGTCACGACCTGATCCTGATGGCGTTGGTCGGGGCCGGGCGCGGGATCGGACAGATCCCGCTCTCCGCGCGATGGAAGCGTGATCAGGCTGCGGTGGGCACCGCGACGACGCCGGCCAGTTCGCCGTAGGACTTCCGCGCCGCGCGCATCTTTTCCAGCGATTCCCGCAGGCTCTCCTCGGTGAAGCCGGGCTGGAGTTGGTTCAATTCCTTCTGTGTCAGCTCGATGAAAGAGTCCAGAAGGCGGGCATGGATGCGGCAGGCCTTGCGGATTTCGTCGGCAACCATCGGAGCGGGCATTTCCTGATCTCCTGTCAGGTGATTGATCGTTCGCCCACAGTTGACGCTGATGCGGTTAACAAAATCTTGCCTATCCATGCAATGCGAAGTAATCTTTAGAGGTAATACCTCAGACTTTCTTCGAAAGTCCGTGATCATTTAAGATGTTGGCCGAAAGGTGGGACGTATCAAAGGCAAAAATAGGACAAAGAAGGGGTTGATGGCGGAGTGCGGGCGTTGAATACCTGAAAGCCGCTCGCAATGCGTTTCCCCGGGCTTCCCTGGACTACCCGCCCATCAGTGTCGGCAGGTCCTCCAAGCCGGTGATGGTGACGGTCGGCTTCGGCGGCAGCCGGTCCGGCGGGTTGCCCGCGCGGTTCAGCCAGGCGACCTTGAAGCCGAAGGCCCCGGCTCCGGCGGCGTCCCAGCCGTTTGAGGAAACGAACAGGATCTCCGCGCGGTCCAACCCCAGGCGCTCGCACGCGATATCGTAGACCGAGGGGTGCGGCTTGTAGAGGCGCAGCGGATCGACGGACAGCACGTGATCGAGAAGCGGACGCAGTTTCGCATTGTCCACCGCGCCGGCCAACATGGGCGGGCTGCCGTTCGACAGGATGGCCGTGCGGAGGCCCCGCGCCCGCAACGCCCCCAGGGTGGGCGCTGCGTCGGGGAAGGCGTCCAGGCGGAAGTACAGTTCCATCAGCTTGGCGCGCAAAGCCGGATCGGTGCGGCCATGCAAGTCGAGCGCGTAGTCCAGCGCCTCCCCCGTTACCTGCCAGAAGTCGGCGTAATCGCCCATCAGCGTCCGCACCCAGGTGTATTCGA
Source organism: Azospirillum sp. (assembly GCA_035629155.1). Classification (GTDB taxonomy): domain Bacteria; phylum Pseudomonadota; class Alphaproteobacteria; order Azospirillales; family Azospirillaceae; genus Azospirillum. Next base: position 4,164 of record DASPIO010000199.1, read on the forward strand.
GCTGCTTGGCCCGCCACACGGCGGCCAGTGCATCCGCCGCGTCGCCAAGGTCGGCACGGCAATGGCGCGCCGCCGCGGTGACGTCGAGCAGTGTGCCGTAAGCGTCGAAGACACAGGCGCGGATGTCGCTCATGGGGGTGGTCATCGCCGCAACTCCTTCTCCAGGTCCATGTCCCCGCCCGAGCCCAGGCGGGCGCGGTAGACGAGCATGGCCTCCATCACGCGCTGCACGTAGTTGCGCGTCTCATAGATGGGGATCAGCTCGATCCAGTCGACGATATCCACCGCCTCCGTGCGCGGGTCGCCGAACGCGTCCATCCAGCCGCGCACGCGGCCGGGTCCGGCGTTGTAGGAGGCGATGGCCAACACGTACGAGCCGTTGAACCGATCGATCAGGTCGGCCATGTAGGCCTGCCCCAGGCGCATGTTGTACTGCGGATCGGAGATCAGCTTGGCGTGGTTGTGCTTCTTGATGCCCAACTGCTTGGCCACCAGTTGCGCCGTCGCCGGCATCAGCTGCATCAGTCCGCGCGCGCCGGCCGAGGAGACGATGTTGGGGTTGAACGTGCTCTCCTGCCGGATCAGGGAGTGCACCAGCGCCGGCTCCGGGCTGGCTGCGGGCGGGCGGATCACCGGGTAGCCAGCCTCCACCAGGTAGACGTCGTTCTGCGCGGCGTCCTTGGCGGCGGCGATGGCGAGGTCGGGGCGGCCGGCCTCGCGCGCAAGCCGGGCGGCGAGCACGTATTCCTCCGGCGACTTGGCGTCCAGGCTGACGCGGCGCAGGAAGGCGGCCAGCCGCTCGTCGTCGCGGCCCTCGATCTCTTTCAGGAAGCGGGCGAGGCGGACGGTTTCCTTGCGGTCGAACGCCGAGGCCTCGGCGGACGAGACGTTGGGTTCGGCCGGCAGCTTGAACCGGGCGCCGCTGATGTGGCGGATGGAGAGCTGCCCGTAGAAGGTCGTGCCGTAGCCGGCGGCCTTCTGGTACCAGTCGCGCGCCTGGGCGCGGTCGCCCAGCTGTTCGGCGGCGCGCCCGCACCAGTAGGCGCCGCGCGCCTTGCTGATCGGCGCCGACACGGCGCGGTACAGCTTGTGGAAGTGGGTGAAGGCGTCCGACGGCTGGTCGAGGAAGCGCAGCGCCAGCCAACCGGCCAGGAACTCGGCCTCCGCCAGAGTCGCGCCGTCGAGCGGGCCATGCTCCCTGGACAGGCGGTAAGCCTGCCGGTAGTCCCCCCGCTCGATGGCGCGGCGGGCGAGGATGTGGCGCTCGGTCCACCACAGGCTTGGGCGGGTGTTTTCCGGCGGGCGGTTCTGCAGGATCTCCAGCGCGCCATCGTCGTCGCCCTTGCGGCGGCGATGGCGAACGCGCTCGTACAGCAGGCCCGGGTCGTTGCGTAGCGACGACGGCACCCGGGCCAGCGCCGCGTCGACGTTGCGGTCCTCGGCCAGCGCGAGGCGGGCCTCGATCAGCGCTTCGTAGCCGTCCTCCAGGAAGGGCAGCATGCGCTTGGCCGCCGCCTCCTGCCGGTCCCACATCAGGCGATCGACGCGGGCCTTGTGGTCCTGTTCGCGCAGGTGGCCGCGGTAGCGGGCGAGGAAGTCCTGTTCGTCGGTCGGGTTGAACGTCGAGTCGGTCCAGCGCGTGCGCACCAGCTTGATCGCCTTCTCCTGCTCGCCGCGCGCCATCAGCGTATCGGCGTAGCGCATGAAGCCCTGGTTGGTGAGCGGCGGCGTGGCGTTGAACCAGGCGATGATCGTGCGCTCGTCGTCGTTGTCGCTCAGCGCGTTCTCGGCGGCGCGGCGCAGGACGTTCTGGTTCGGCCAGTCCGGATTCTCGCGGATGAAGGTGGTGATCTCGGCGAAGGTGCCGCCCATGGGCGAGCCCAGCTTCATCCAGCGGATCAGCTTGGCCGGCAGCCGCTCCTTGGCTTGGCTCGCGATGCGCAGCGCCTCGTCGTGGCGGTCGTCGTCGGCCGCCTTGAACGCCTGACGGTAGATGGCCAGATCCTGCGCCGACAGCGACGAGGCCGCGGCCGGCTGGGCGAGCGTCAGGAACAGCATCGCAGCCCCGGTGGCGGCCCAAGATATTAGGCGGGCGCCCCGGGCGCTCTTGCCCACGCGTTGCGGGACGGCTAAGGTGCGCGACACTTTTTTCGCAGTCTCACGGAGGTGGCTGACATGTTCCACGGTTCGATCACCGCACTCTTGACCCCGTTCAAGAACGGTAAAGTGGACGAGTCCGCCTTTCAGGCCTTCGTCGACTGGCAGATCACGGAGGGCACAGACGCCCTCGTCCCCTGCGGCACCACCGGCGAGTCCCCGACGCTCTCCCACGAGGAGCACGACCGGGTCGTCGAACTGGCCATCGAAGCGGCGGCCGGGCGCGTGCCCGTCATCGCCGGCGCCGGCTCCAATTCGACCGAGGAGGCGATCCGCCTGAGCCGCCATGCCAGGAAGGCGGGGGCGGCCGCGGCTCTCGTGGTGACGCCCTACTACAACAAGCCGACGCAAGAGGGTCTCTACCAGCATTTCAAAGCGATCCATGACGCTGCGGATTTGCCGATCATCATCTACAACATTCCGGGCCGGAGTGTCGTGGATATGTCGGTGGCAACCATGGCTCGGCTTGCAAAGCTGCCCAACATCGTGGGCGTCAAGGACGCCACGGCCGACCTCGTGCGGCCGTTGCGCACGCGCGTGGAGATCGGTCCGGACTTCGTGCAGCTCTCGGGCGAAGACGGGACGGCCATCGCGTTCAACGCCCAGGGTGGCGTGGGCTGCATCTCGGTGACGTCCAACGTGGCGCCGAAGCTGTGCTCGCAGATGCAGAAGGCGTGGCGCGACGGCGACCTCGCCACCTGCTTCACGATCCGCGACCAGTTGATGCCGCTGCACAACGCGCTGTTCGTCGAAACCTCGCCGGGGCCGGTCAAGTATGCGGCCAGCCTGCTGGGCAAGTGCGGCGACGAGGTGCGCCTGCCGTTGGTGCCGGTGGGCGACTCGACCAAGCAGATGGTGCGCGACGCGATGACTGCGGCGGGCGTTCTTTGATCCTGTTGGATTTTCGGCTGTGCCTCAACCCAACCTGTGACGTTTCCACAGGTTGGGTTGAGCGCAACGAAAACCCAACGTCTGCTACGATACGGAAGAACGGAGACAAGCGTGGCGGCACGTGAGCCTGAACCGCGGCGGATCGCGGCGCAGAACCGCCGCGCCCGCTTCGACTATTTCATCGAGGACAACCTCGAGGCTGGTCTGATGCTGACCGGCACCGAGGTGAAGTCGCTGCGCTCGGGCAAGGTCTCGATCAACGAGTCCTATGCGGGCCTGAGCAAGGGCGAGCTTTACCTGTTCAACGCCCACTTTCCCGAATACGGGCAGGCCGGCCGCTGGCTCCAGCACGAGGTGCGGCGTCCGCGCAAACTGCTGGTGCACAAGCGCGAGTTGAACAAGCTGATGGGCGCCTTGAAGACCAAGGGCGTCACGCTGATCCCCATGTCGCTGTACTTCAACGACCGCGGCATCGCCAAGCTGCAGATCGGCGTCGCCACCGGCAAGAAGAAGGTCGACAAGCGCGAGACGGAGAAGGAACGCACGTGGCAGCGCGACAAGGCGCGCCTGATGCGGGACCGGGGATGAGCCGCCGGCTGGCCCAGCGCGCGGGCGGGCGGGACGCGGAGATCGCCGGTGTCGCCGCCGCCGTCCTGGCCGAGGCGCGGCCGCAGGGCCGCGTGCTCGTCGCCAGCGACCACGTCGGCGCCGTGGAGCGTGCGGTGTGGGACGGTGGGGCGGAGGTGGTGGCGTGGCACCGCTTCGCCTACGACGGCGGCCCGGCCAAGCCCTGGCCGGAGGATGGCGCCTTCGACGCCGCGGTGTTGCGCCTGCCGCGCAGTTGGCCGGCTTTCTCCATGAAGTTGCACGCCGTGGCCGCCCGCCTGTCGGCCGGCGCGCCGCTGTGGATATACGGCGGCAACGACGAGGGCATCACCTCCGCATCGAAGCGCCTGGAAGGGCTGGCCGAGAACGTGGAGACGGTCGCCATCAAGCGCCGCGCCCGCGTGCTGCGCGCCGTGCGCTCGCGCGAAGCCGCGCGCGGAAATCTGGATGACTGGCGGGAGATCGTGCCGCTGCAGGCGCCGGACGGTGCGGCGTTCGACCTCGTCTCCTATCCCGGCCTGTTCGCGCACGGCCGGCTCGACGCCGGCACGGCGTGCCTGCTCCAGGTGTTGCCGGCGGTGCCGGCGGGCGGCGCCGTGCTCGACTTCGGCTGCGGGGCAGGCGTCATCGCGCGGGTGGTGCGCGGGCGCGTGCCGGACGCCAGGCTGACCTTGCTGGACGTCGACAGCGTCGCACTGCACGCCGCGCGCACCAACGTGCCGGACGCCGAGTGCGTGCTGAGCGACGGCTGGACGGCGCTGGACCCGCGGGCGCGCTTCGACCTGATCCTCTCCAACCCGCCGCTCCACCGCGGCAAGGAGGAGGATTTCGGGGCTTTGGACTCCCTGGTGCGCGGTGCGAAGGAGCGCTTGAAGCGCAGCGGCGCGCTGGTCGCGGTGGCGCAGCGCACGGCCGGCGTCGGGCCGCTGTTCCAGAAGGCGTTCGGCACGGCCGACCTGCTGCTGGAGACGCCGCAGTATCAGGTGTGGCGCGGCCGGGCGGGATAACGCCGCAAACACGTAGACCTGCCATGCACGCCGGCCGGCCGGGCGCGTTTGCAATAGTCCCAGTCTGGCCGTACTCATCTCTCCAGTGTCGGATTCCGCCGCGCAATGCTGGCGTGAACGCAACGAAAATACGACAGGACCAGGGGATCATGAAAAGACGAGCCTTCCTGGCGTCCGCTGGCGCCGGACTTGCCGCTACCACCGTCGCGGCCCCCGCCATCGCCCAGTCGCAGCCGGACGTGCGCTGGCGATTGGCGTCGAGCTTCCCGAAGAGCACGGACATCCTGTTCGGCACGTCGGAGTTGATAGCCAAGCGCGTCGCCGAGGCGACCGACGGCAAGTTCCAGATCCGCCCCTACGCTTCGGGCGAGATCGTGCCGCCGCTCCAGGTGCTGGACGCCGTGCAGAACGGCACCGTCGAGTGCGGGCACACCTGCGGATATTACTACGTGGGCAAGGACCCGACCTTCGCCTTCGACACCGCCGTGCCCTTCGGCCCGAATGCCCGCCAGCAGAACGCCTGGTTCCAGTACGGTGGCGGGCGCGAAGTGATGCGGGCGTTCTTCGACAAGCACAACGTCGTGCAGTTCCCGGCCGGCAACACCGGCGCCCAGATGGGCGGCTGGTTCCGCAAGGAGATCAAGTCGGCCGAGGATCTGCAGGGTCTGAAGATGCGCATCGCCGGCATCGCCGGGCAGATCATGGCGAAGATGGGCGTGACGCCGACGCAGATCGCCGGTGCGGACGTCTACCCGGCGCTGGAGAAGGGCACCATCGACGCCACGGAGTTCGTTGGCCCCTACGACGACGAGAAACTGGGCTTCGTGAAGGTCGCCAAGAATTACTACTACCCCGGCTGGTGGGAAGGCGGGCCGCAGGTGTCCCTCTACATCAACAAGCCGGCGTGGGACGGGCTGCCCAAGGCCTATCAGGCGGTTCTGGAGAGTGCGTGCGCCGAGGCGAACGGCGCCATGCTCGCCCGCTACGACGCCGAGAACCCACGCGCCCTGCGCCGGCTCGTCGGCAAGGGGGCGGTGCTGCGCGCCTTCCCGCGCGAGGTGATGGAGACCGGCTACAAGATCGCCCAGGATCTCTATGCCGAGTATTCGGCGCAGAACCCGAACTTCAAGGCGGTGTACGAGAGCTGGAAGCCGTTCCTCGACGAGACGCACCTGTGGTTCCGCGTGGCCGAGGCGCCGTACGACAACTTCATCCTGGCCGCCAGCGCTCGCCGCTGATACGCCACCACGTGTCGCAAGCCCGCCCCGGCGGGCTTGCGTCCGCGCGCCTGAGCGGCGATGCTCGCCTCCGCACGGCAGGCAAGGCGGGTTTCTCATGCGGCTCAATCTCGGTTGCGGCAACCGGAAGTTCGACGGCTACCTCAACGTCGACAAGTTCGCCACCTGCGAGCCCGACAGGGTGGTGGACCTGGAGGTGCTGCCCTGGCCGTTCGAGACGGACTCGGCCGAGGAAATCCTCATGTCCCACGTGCTGGAGCACCTGGGCCCGCTGCCCGAGCAGTTCATGGCCATCATGAAGGAGTTGTACCGCGTCGCCGCCCCCGGCGCGCCGATCCGCATCACCGTGCCGCATCCGCGCAGTGACCTGTACATCGCCGATCCCACGCACGTGCGGCCGATCACGCCGCAGCTCTTCTCGCTGCTGTCCAAAGCGGCGAACCGGCAGGCGATCGCCGAGGGGCTGGCCAACAGCCCGCTCGGCCTCTACTACGACGTGAATTTCCGCACGCTGAAGATCGACTACCGCCTCAACCCACGCTGGGGTGCGAAGATGCAGAGTGGCGAGGTCGATCAGGCTGCCGTCATGGCCGCCATGGACAGCCAGTGGAACGTGATCGACGAGGTGGAGATCACGCTGGAGGCGGTGAAGGGGTAGGGCGTCCTACCCCCGCTTCAGCAACCGCGCCGCGTCCAGGGCGGCGTAGGTCAGGATCGCGTCCGTTCCCGCCCGCTTGAACGACATCAGCGTTTCCAGCAGCGCGTTGTCGTAGTTCAGCCAGCCGTTTCCGGCCGCGGCGCGCAGCATCGCGTACTCGCCCGACACGTGGTAGGCGAAGGTGGGCACGGCGAAGGTCTCCTTCACGCGCCGGATGATGTCCAGGTAGGGGAGGCCCGGCTTCACCATCACCATGTCCGCCCCCTCGTCGATGTCCAGCGCCACCTCGCGCAGGGACTCGTCGGTGTTGGCGGGGTCCATCTGGTAGGTGCGCTTGTCGCCCTTGAGGAAGCCGCCCGAGTTCACGGCGTCGCGGAACGGGCCGTAGAAGGCCGAGGCATACTTGGCGGCGTAGGAACAGATGCGCACAAGCTGGTGCCCCTCGGCGTCCAGCCGGTCGCGGATGGCGGCGATGCGGCCGTCCATCATGTCGCTGGGGGCGACGATGTCGACGCCGGCGGCGGCTTGGGAAAGGGCTTGGCGGACCAGGACTTCCACCGTCTCGTCGTTGACGACGTAGCCGTCGCGCACGATGCCGTCGTGGCCATGGCTGGTGTAGGGGTCGAGCGCCACGTCGCCGAGAATGCCGACGTGCGGCACCGCCGTCTTCACCGCGCGGATGGCGCGGTTCATCAGGTTCTCGGGGTTGAAGGCCTCGGCGGCATCCTCCGACTTTTTCTCGGCCGGCACCACCGGGAACAGCGCGATGCACGGCACGCCCAGGTCGCCGGCCTGCGCCACCGCCTCGATCAGCAGGTCGATGGTCAGGCGCTCGACGCCGGGCATAGAGGCGACGGGCTCACGGCGGTTCTGCCCCTCGATGACGAAGACCGGCCAGATCAGGTCGTCCACCGACAGGGTGTTCTCGGCGACCAGCCGTCGGGTCCAGGCGTCCGCCCGGTTGCGGCGGTGGCGGGTGCGCGGGAAGGCGCCGAGAGAGCGGTGGCCGGTGGAACGCTGCGTGGACATGGATCGTTCGTCGTCGGTGGGAAAAAGGTCCGACGATGTTACGCCTCTTGCCCCCGGTGGCTCAAGGTCGCATCCCAGCCCTGCGTCGGCTGTCCTGAAAAGCACTCGGCCCGGCCGGCGGGTTCGTCCGCCGGCCGGGCCGAGGCAAGGCACGGAAGGGAAGCGGTTACTGCTTTTGCAGCTGCTTCATGATGTCGGCGTTCGGGTCGGCCGGGCCGCCCGGCTGCTCCATGCCGGGGAACGGCGGCGGCGCGTTGTAGTCCATGGTGGGGATCTCGATCTTGATGGTGTCGGGATCGATCTTCGGCCCGCGGTCGAGGCCGGACAGCACCAGTTCGGGGAAGACGATGACGATGCCCACCATGATGATC
>DASPIO010000200.1:0-2755 GCA_035629155.1 Azospirillum sp.
CATGACCGCCGGGGCGACGTGCCCCCGAACGAACCTGTCCCCGCAATCCTCCAGCCCCGTTAGGTCGCGCCGTTGGCGCCACCCATCGATGCGCCTTCGGGCAGCCGTTCCAAAACGTTGATGAATGATCCGGGCTAGGGCGTGTCCTCCGAATGGCATAATGACAACAGGAGGCGTTCTGATACTGTCGCTAGTCCAAACCACCTGCGCGAGCAACGGCACAGATGAGCGAGCGTCGATCCGCCCGCGATCTCTGGGGTCTCCCGATCGCCTCGATCGCGGTGCCGTTGCTGCTGCTTGCCGCGGTGGCATGGCACGACCACCAGGAGACGTTCGCGCAGGCGCAGCGCCATGTGGAGCGCAACGCCGCCGTTTTGTTCGAGCACACGCTGCGGGCCTTCGAGACCTTCGCCTACGTCCACGATGAGATCGACAGCCGCATCGCCGGCCTGTCGTGGGAGGAGATCGCGGCGTCCGAGGACATCCGCCACTATCTCCGCCGCGCCGAGGGGGCCTTCCCGCAGATCGGCAGCCTCTGGCTGATCGATCCGGACGGCCGGGCGCGGATGTCGAGCATGGATCGGATCCCCCAAAGCCTCGACCTGTCCGACCGCGACTATTTCCAGGCCCTGAAATCCGGGGCGGACCGCTACGTCAGCGACACGCGGGCCGGGCGGGTTTCCGGTGTACCGGTGTTCAATGTGGTGCGGCGGCGATCGGCACCCGCCGGGGCCACGTCCGGCACCTTCGATGGCGTGATCGCCGTCGCCGTCCACCTGCCCGATTTCCAGGAGGTATTCTCGCGCGCCGCGTCGGTGCCCGCCGACAACGTGTCGCTGGTGCGCGAGGACGGCACCATCCTCGGCCGCTATCCCGAAGGCAGGACGCTCAAGCTCAGTCCGGACAGCGGCTTCATGCAGGCGATTTCCCGCGCGCCGCAGGGCGGGACCTTCCGCACCGTCTCGCAGGGTGACGGGATCGAGCGCCTGTTCGCCTACCGCAAGCTGGGTCCGGCGCCGGTCTACATCAACTTCGGCCGCTCGGTCGCCTCGGTGCAGGCCGAGTGGCGCTCGCACGTCCTGTTCTACGCGCTGTTCGCCGTGCCGTCGGCGCTGCTGCTGGGGCTGGTGTCGTGGCTGGTGGTCCGCAAGGAGCGCGCGGAGCGCGCCGCGCGCGCCCACGCCGCCGCCGAGACGGTGCGCCGCCAGCGCGCCGAGGAGCTTCTGCAAAAGATCCAGCGTCTGGAGATGCTGGGCCAGATCGCTGGCGGCATCGCGCACGACTTCAACAACCTGCTGATGGTCATCACCAGCAACCTCTACCTCGCCCAGACCCGCGCCGGGGAGAACCCGGCGGCGGCGCCCTTCATCGACACGGCCATGCAGGCGGCCTATCGGGGCGGCCAGCTTACCCAGCAGCTCCTCACCTTCGCGCGTCAGCAGACGCTGAAGCCCGAGGTGGTGGACGCCAACGACGCTCTGGGCGCCATGGTGGACGGCATGCTCAAGCGCTCGCTGCGCGGCGACATCGCCGTCGAGACGGAACTGGCGCCCGGCGTCTGGCCGGTGGAGGTCGACCGCGCCCAGATGGAGCTGGCGGTTCTCAACCTCGCCGTCAACGCGCGCGACGCCATGCCGGACGGCGGCTCGCTGAAGGTGCGGACGCGCAACGTCACGTTCGACGGCGGACTGGCGGCGCCCGACGGGCTGTGCGGCGACTTCGTGGCGCTGTCGCTGACCGATACCGGCTGCGGCATCGCGCCGGAGATCTGCGAGCGCGTCTTCGATCCCTTCTTCACCACCAAGGACGTCGGCAAGGGCACCGGCCTGGGCCTCAGTCAGGTCTACGGCTTCACCACCCAGTCGGGCGGCACGGTGACGGTGGACAGCACGGTGGGGCAGGGCACGACCTTCACGCTGTACCTGCCGCGCACCCATCGCGCACCGGCGCAGCGGGCGTCGGCGGCCGCGATCAAACTGCCGGAAGGCCGGGGGCGCGCCATCCTGCTGGTCGAGGACAGCCCGGAGATCGGCCGCACCACCACGACGCTGCTGGAGGGGCTGGGTTATTCCGTGACCCTGGCCGACACCGCCCACAAGGCGCTGGACGTGCTGTCGAACGGGAAGCGCTTTGACCTCGTGTTCTCGGACATCGTGATGCCGGGGACCATGAACGGGCTCGACCTCGGCCGGACGGTGCGCCAGCGTTTCCCGGACCTGCCGGTGCTGCTGACCACGGGCTACTCCAACGCCGCCTCCACCGCGACGGCGGAGGGATTCCGCCTGCTGCACAAACCCTATCGGCCGGAGGCTTTGTCGGAGGCCCTGCGCGACCTGATGAGCGTGCAGGCCTGACGGCTACCTCTCCCGACTGGTCTTCCAAAGAACACAGGCGCGCGTCCGCCGGCTCCGTAGAGTCGTCGGCATGCGCACGTTCAGCTCCACGACCACGCGCCGCCTGCGGGCTCTCGACGGGCATCGCATTGCCATGGCGCGGGCGGAGCGGGTGTGCGAGCACCGCCTGCGCCGTCAGGTTCGCAACCTGCGCATCGTGTTGGCGCTGTGGGCCGTGGCGCTGGCCGGGTTGTGGTTGTGGAGTCGTCTGGGCGTGCTTGCCTAGTGCACTGACTCATTCAGAAGGTGCAGGCAGCCGGTCGAGTTTGGTGAAGATGGTGTCAGCGGGCTTGGTCCAGACGAAGGGCTTGGCGGCCTTGTTGTGAGCGCGGATGTAGCGGGTGATGGCGTCCTGAAGGTCG
>DASPIO010000201.1:0-35440 GCA_035629155.1 Azospirillum sp.
GCGCGACACCATCCGCCTGCCGGTGAACCTGGAGGGGCTGAAGCCGGTGCTGATCATCCCGCTGCTGGCGACGCTGGTGGTGGGGCTGATGATGGTCTACGTGATCGGCACGCCGGTGGCGGCGATCATGGCCGGGCTGACTGGCTTCCTGCAAAGCATGACCGGGGCGAACGCCGTGGCGCTGGGCCTGCTGCTGGGCGGCATGATGGCGCTGGACATGGGCGGGCCGGTCAACAAGGCAGCCTACACCTTCGCGGTCGGCCTCCTGGCCTCCAACACCTTCACGCCGATGGCGGCGGTGATGGCGGCGGGCATGACGCCGCCCTTGGGGCTGGCGCTCGCCACCATGGTGGCGAGGAACCGCTTCACCGTGCAGGAGCAGGAGGCGGGCAAGGCGGCCGGCGTCCTGGGCCTCGCCTTCATCACCGAGGGCGCCATCCCCTTTGCCGCCAAGGACCCGCTGCGCGTCATCCCGGCGTGCATCGCCGGCTCGGCGGTGGCGGGGGCGCTGTCCATGTGGTTCGGCTGCGGGCTGCGCGCCCCGCACGGCGGCGTCTTCGTGCTGGCGATTCCCAACGCGGTGACGCCGCTGGGCGGCTACGTGCTGGCGATCGTCGCCGGCACGCTGGTGACGACGCTGGCGCTGGTCGTGCTGAAGCGGCCGGTCGATCGGGTGGAGGCGCCGGTTGCGGCCCTGGACGCGAAGCGCGCCTAACGCGATGCCACGGCCGGGGCGATGGGGACGATGCGGACGTTCTCGGGCACGATCCGCGATAGCGTCGTGCCCCGCAGCGTCAGCGTCTCGCCGTTGTCGAAGGTCAGCACCACGTCGGCGCCGCGCTGGCGCATGGCCGCTTTCACCGCCGCGAAGTCGGGCAGGCCGTAGCCGGCCAGTTCCAGCACGTCGCTGTCGGGCTCGGTGCCGGGCTTGAAATCGGTGATGGTGTCCCGCCCGCGCCCGGCGCGGACCCAGAACACGTCGCGGCCGCCGCCGCCGGTCAGCACGTCGTCGCCGCCGCGCCCGTCCAGCAGGTCGTCGGCCGGGCCACCGCGCAGCGTGTTGCTCAGCCCGTTGCCCACGACCTGCACGCCGTAGCGCGCGCGGACCACGGCGTTCTCGACGTTCGGCGGCAGGGTGTAGTGGGCCCACAGCTCCACCGTGTCGACGCCCTCGCCGGGGTTCTCCTCCACCGACTGGCGGAAATCGGTGATCTTGTAGGTGTCGTCGCCGGCCCCGCCGGCGCGCGGGCGGGTGTCGCGGTGGCGGCTGCCGAGGTAGTCGTTGCCGGGCGTGCCCTCCGCCACCTCGTCCGGGATGCGGTTCGTCCAGCCGCGCGGCGGCTGCGCCGGTTCGGCTCGCGGGGCGGCGGGGGGCGTGGGCGCGCGGGGGGCGGCCTCCAGCGGGGCCGCGGCGGCCATGGCGCGCGCCGGTGCGGTCGGGCTCTCGTTCGGGCTCCGGGCGTAGGCGCGGATGTGGTCGATGCGCATCTCGGCCGGGAAGGGGGTGGAGGCGTCCGGCTTGCCGGGCCAGTTGCCGCCCACGGCGAGGCTCGCCAGCAGGTACATGGGCGTGTGCATGGTCTCCGGCGTCTGAAGCTCGGCGATCTTGCGGCCGTCGAAATAGTAGCTGATCACCGTCGGCGTCCAGTGGGCGCCGTAGGTGTGATAGCCGTCGGTCACGTCGCCCGTCACGTCGATCCACTTGTTGCCGGGATTGGCGGACTTCTTGGCACCGATGGCGTTGACGTGGATGCGGTGCGGCTTGTCGCCGTGAACCTCGAAGACGTCGATCTCCGGCGGCCAGCGCTTGGTGGTCGGCAGCATCCAGAAGCACGGCCACATGCCTTTGCCTTCGGGCAACTGGGCGCGCATCTCGAAATAGCCGTAGGTCTGGGCGAAGGACGTCTCGGTGGTGATCAGGCCGGTGGTGTAGGGCAGGCCGCGCGGCAGGTCCTTGCCGGGGTTGGCGGTGATGACGAGGGCGCCGTTGTCCAGCCGGAAGGGATGGGCACCCACCGTGGCGTCGGAGTAGTAGCCGAGTTCCCCGTTGCGGCTGAGCGTGCGTCCGTCGAAGTAGAACTTCGTCTTCCAGCGCGCGTTGCCATCGGCGCTCCAGTCGAAGGTGTCGAACTCCTCGGCGAACGTCAGGACGTAGCCGGGGGGCAGGTCGGGCGGCAGATCCATCACGACGCCGCGTCTCCGGTGCCCGGGCGCGGGGCCAGCCGCGTCAGCACGCCGGTGGCGGCCAGCGCGCGGCGCAGCAGGCGCGGGCGCGCCATCGGCGAGAAGCGCCAGCGCACCAGCCGCCGCGCCAGCGGCTTCGGCCCCAGCAGCACGCCTGCACTCCACATCAGCAGGACCGCCTTGCCCTTGGCCGACATGCCGTCGAAGGCCAGGACGGCGCGCGCCATGTGGGCCAGCAGCCCGGCGGTGCGGTCCTCCGCCACCGGGTGCTCGTCACGGAACAGGCGGTGGCAGGCGATGCGGTACTGCAGATGGTTCGGGCTGCGCTCCAGGGCACCGGCCGGCAAGGTGTAGCCGAGGTCCGCGGCCTTGGCCCGCAGCCGCTTCAGGTTGGCTTGGTCGATGCGGATGCGGCGGACCAGCGCACCGGCGCCGACGTCCGACGCGACCGACAGGTTCGCCCCGTGGATCCTGTAGAAGACGAGCGGCTTGGGAATGGTGACCACGTCGCCGCTCATCACCGCCATCCCCAGCAGCATGGTGTCGTTGCCGACGCGCAGGCCGTCCAGCGTCTCGGGATGTGGCATGACGCCGTCCAGGAACCACCGGGCGTAGACGTTGGCCGAGCCCGGTGGGGTGGGGTAGGCGTAGGAGGTCAGCAGCATGCCGCGGATCCGCTCCGGCGTCAGGCCGGGCGGGAATTGCGGAAACACGGTGCCCAGCGGCCGGCCGTCGCGGCCGACGGTGGCCATCTGGCACTGCACCTTCGACACGCCGGGGCGCCAGACGCGCGCGACCTCCCGCATCAAGTCGGGGTGCAGCATGTCGTCGGCATCCAGGAACGAGACGACGTCGCCCGTGCAGGCGGCGAAGCCGGCGCTGCACGCGCCGCTGGGGCCGACGTGCGGCGTCTCGATCATCCGTACCGCCGGCCCGAAGCCGCGAATGATCTCCGGCGAACCGTCGGTCGAGCCGTCGTCCACGACGATCACCTCGACGCGCGGCCAGCGCAGGGCCAGCGCGCTACGGATCGCGTCGCCGACGAAGGCGCCGTAGTTGTGGCTGGTGATGACGACCGACAGCGTCAGGTCCTCGGTTTTCGCCGCGATGGCGACGTCCGGCTTGGTGTCCGGCATGGGCATGGCGCTTTCGCTGGTGGGGGAACGGCCCCCGTCGCGGGGCGGCATCTCATCCTACCGGGGCGTTCCAGGGTCCCGAAGAGGCTCAGTGTGGTTAGGACTCACCCGCACGGGGGTACCGAAGGCGGTAGGATCCGCCGGAATTCACCGTTCTTCTTTGAACGATTCTGACCCGAGACAGGGTAGCCCCATGGTGTCCGCCGCAACCACGGCCCTACCCAGCTTCTGTGTAGATGAACCTTCGGACACCGGCATTGGTGCAAGAAATTTCAACGCATCCGGAGAGAATGTCGTCTCCGGCGGCGAGAGGTTGGCCGTGCATCGCTGTTGCTCAATGTGCGTCCAGGATGCACGGCCAACATGCACTTCGACGCATCGGGGCGCTGGAACGCTGGCTGTTGGGGTAGTTTGTAATTCCTTTTCCCGCTTTGCAGCGTCGAAGGCCCCCCCGTATGGTTTCGTTCCGGCGCCAGTCATTGTTGAAAGATTGTTTGTTTCATCGATTGATAAATTGCTCGCAACGCCAATTATTCCCTGATTTTTTCCCGCGATTTTTATAAATGCTGGGCCGGTTATCTAAAAGTTTGCGGGCTTTCAAGGGCATCGCTGAGCGATGTGTTTATTTATACTACTTATGATTGCTGAATAAAATTGCTCCCAAGCTGTTGAGTTGCTTCGGACGCGGCATTTCAAAAGCACGGCGTCGAGAACGGACGCCGGGAACACGCGGCAAGAAACTGGGCGAGGGCAAGGTCGCGATGACAGAGGTCACCAGCCAATCCTCTTATCCGGCCGGGGGCACGGACGTGCCGGACGCGTATGGTTCCGTGTCGTCAGCGGCGCCGGCTGCGGTGCTGGCCACACCTGTCGCCATTCCCCCCGCCGCTCCTCCCGACGTGGCCGATCGTGACGCGGCATGGCGCACGCCGGTCTGGCGGGAGGGCCTGCTGATCCTGTTGTCCGGGGTCGTCACCCTGCCGTTCGCCCTACCGGCGACATCGCATTCCCTGGCCTTCACCTTTGAATTCAGTGCGGCGTACGCCGTCGCCTTGCTGGGGGCGCTGTTCACGGCGAACGCGCTGCACCGGCTGCGCCGCTCGCGCATGGCCAAGCGCGGCTTCATCCTGGCCCGCGCGCTGGCGATGATGGCGACGGTGCTGCCGGCCTGCCTCGTGCTTGCCGCCGCCATGGCGCCGATCCTCGCGCACGACGTCAACATCGCGTTCGCCTGGGGCGGCACGTGGGGGGTGCTGGCGCTGGGCCTCATCGCCGGCTCGCGCACGCTGGAGACGCGCTTCGTCGCCGACGCCCCCGCGGGGGTGCGGGCCGGGGCGGCGCGGCGCCGCCGGACGGCGGCGATGAGCGCCTGCGTGGCGACGCCGGAAGCGCTCGGCACGGTGGCCGGCGGAATGGTGGCCGGCCGCGCCATGGCCGGCCCCGGCGCCGCGGCGGCACCGGGGCGCGAACAGACGCTGCTCACCGCGGCCGGCAACCTCGTCGAGGCCGACCCCGCGCGCGCCGCCGAATTGGCCATCGCCGGGCTCGACCTCGACCGCGTCGACACGGTGGACATCCTGGCGACGGAGCGGGAGTCCGACTTCGTCCTCCATCTCGTCCGGCGCCTGGAGGTCCACCCGGTGCAGATCGCGCTCGTGACGCACGAGCCGGCGCTGGTCACCCGCGTATGGCGCGAGGCGCCGCCCTTGATGCGCATCATCATCGTGCCCCGCCCGATGGGCCGGGCGGACGCCATGATGAAGCGCACGCTGGACGTGGTGGTGGCCTCGTTGTGCCTTGCCCTGCTGTCGCCGGTGATGCTGGCGGTGGCGGCGCTGATCAAGCTGGACACGCCGGGGCCGGTGTTCTTCCGGCAGGACCGCGTCGGCTACCGCAACCGCATCTTCCGCATCTACAAGTTCCGCACCATGCACGACGGCGCCGCCGACCCGCTGGCCGATCGGCTGACGGAGCGCAACGACCCGCGCGTGACCCGGTTCGGCGCCTTCCTGCGGCGCAGCAGCATCGACGAGCTGCCGCAGCTCATCAACGTGCTGCTGGGCGACATGTCGCTGGTGGGCCCACGGCCGCATCCGTTGAACGCCAAGGCCGGGCAGGCGCTCTACGCCGAGGTGGTGGACCGCTACGCCACGCGCCACCGCGTCACCCCCGGCATCACCGGCTGGGCGCAGGTCCACGGCTGGCGCGGCAACACCGACGACGAGGAGAAGCTGATCCGGCGGTGGGAACACGACATGTTCTACATCGAGAACTGGTCGATCTGGCTCGACATCCAGATCCTCCTCGTGACGCCCGTCGTCCTGCTCACCGGAAAGAACGCCTACTGACCCCTCGGGTCGGGTGGCTGAGGAGGGGCCGATGGCCGTCGATATCGCGATCTGGAGTCTGTTCGGCGTCACCGCGCTGTCGGGGCTGTACCCGTTCGGTCCCTTCCAGGCGACGCTGTGGCTGGTGCGCCGCGTGCGCGGGGTCCTTCCGGCGCCGCGGCCGGGGTTCACGGAAGCGCCGGGCGGGCGCGTCGCCGTGCTGTTGTGCGCCTACAACGAAGAGCAGGTGCTGCGCGACAAGATCGAGAACACGCTTGCCCTCGATCCCGGCGACGGCTCCGTGGAACTCCTCCTCTACGTGGACGGCGCCACCGACGGCACGCTGGCCATTGCTCGGAGTTACGGTGACCGCATCACCCTGGTGGCGTCGGAGGAGCGGCGCGGCAAGGCGTACGGCGTCCGCCAGTTGCTGGCCCGCTGCACGGCGCCCATCGTGGTGTTC
Source organism: Azospirillum sp. (assembly GCA_035629155.1). Lineage (GTDB taxonomy): Bacteria > Pseudomonadota > Alphaproteobacteria > Azospirillales > Azospirillaceae > Azospirillum. Next base: position 6,111 of record DASPIO010000201.1, read on the forward strand.
ACCGACGCCAACGTCGCCATCGCGCCGGACGCCGTCGTCCGCCTGCGCCGCTATTTCGCCGATCCGCAGATCGGCTGCGTGTGCGGCCACCTGTCCTACGTGAACGGCGAGGAGTCGAGCACCGCCGGGGTGGGGGCGCTGTACTGGCGGCTGGACGAATGGACCAAGCAGCTTGAGACGGACACCGGCAGCGCCATGGGGGCCGACGGCTCGCTCTACGCCGCGCGGCGGGAATGCCTGCCGGGCGAGGCGGAGGACCTGTTCGACGACCTGTTCGTGTCCATGAGCATCCTGGCGCAGGGCAAGCGCGTGGTGCGCGCCCCCGACGTGCGGGCGTGCGAGATCCACGTCAGCGATCCGGCGGAGGAGTTCCAGCGCAAGATCCGCATCAGTTCGCAGTCCTTCACCATCCACCGCCGCCTGTGGCCGCGCCTGCGCCGGCTCGATGCCTGGACGCTCTACCAGTACCTCGGCCACCGCTATTTGCGCTGGGTCGGCGGCTACAGCCTGGCGCTGGCGGGCGTGCTGTTCGAGGTCGGGCTGGTGCGCGCGCTGGGGCCGATCGGCGGCACCGCGGCGGCGCTGCTTCCGGCGGCCCTGCTGGGGCTGGGCTGGGTGCTGCGCGTGCGCCTTGCCACCGGGGTGGTCAACATCGCGCTGGCCCTGCTGGCGACCTCCATCGGCGTGTACATGTCGCTCGCCGGACGGCGGGCCGTCACCACCTGGAAGCCGGCGCAGAGCGTGCGCAGCCGCTTCCCCACCGTGTCGGGCTGAGGCGGGGCATCGCATGCGGATCCTGATGGTCGATCCCGCCGGCTTCACGCCGGCCTACGACGTGGCGCTGGTGGCGGGCCTGCGCGGGCTGGGGCATGAGGTGGCGTTCGTCACCGCCGCCGGCACCGATGGATGGGGGATGGACCCGCCGCCCGAGGCGTCGTTCTACCCGGAACAGACCCTTCCCAGGGTTCGGAGGCTGCCGGTGCCCGTGCGCCGGGGCATAAAGGCGGCGAGCCATGTCCTGTCCATGCGCCGGCTGCTGAAACGGGCCGGGGCGTTCCGCCCGGACGTCATCCATTTCCAGTGGATGCCGCTGCCCGTGGTGGACGCGCGGCTGCTCGGCCAGCTGCGGCGGATAGCGCCCGTGGTGCTGACCGTGCACGACAGCACGCCCTACAATGGCAGCCGGCAGGCCCGCCTGCTTGGTCTCGGCACGGAAGCGCTGTGGCGCGGCGTGGATCACCTGATCGTCCACACCGCGCGGGCGGCGGAGCTTTTCGCAAGGGAGGGCTGGCGGCCGGACAGCGTGTCGCGCATCGCGCACGGGCTGCTGCACGAGGAACTGATCCCCGACACGCCACCGCCGCCGACACCGGACGGGGTGCTGCGCCTGCTGCAGTTCGGCAAGGTGCAGGACTACAAGGGGGTGGACGTGCTGTTGCGCGCCGTCGCCCTGCTGCCGGAGGAGGCGCGCAACCGCCTGCGCGTCACCGTGGCCGGCAAGCCCTACCTGGACACCCGGCCGCTGGAGGAACTGGCGGCGGCCTGCGGCCCCGGCATCGTCCGCCTCGACTTCCGCTTCCTGCCGGACGAGGAGCTGGGCCGCTGCATCGCGCAAGCCGACGCGCTGGTCTTCCCCTACCGGCAGATCGACGTCAGCGGCGTGCTGATGGCCGCCATGGCCTTCGGCAAGCCGGTCATCGCCTCCAACCTCGGCGGCTTTGCCGAGATGCTGGCCGGCGGGGAGGAGGCGCTGCTGGTCGAGCCCGGCTCGGCGCAAGCGCTGCGCGATGCGCTTCTCCACCTTCTCGACGCGCCCGAGCGGCTGCCCGGCATGGCGGCGGCGATGGCGCGGCGCGGCCGCGACCTGCCGGACTGGCGGGCCATCGCCGCGCGCACGGTCGATGCCTACGCCCAGGCGCGCCGCACCCACCGGAGAACACCGGGGCATCAGGCGGACGGCGTCGGGACCCAATCCGAACGGGAGATCGTGAATCCATGACCAAAAGCGTTCTGGTGACCGGCGGGGCCGGGTATGTGGGAAGCCACGTCGTTCACGAACTGGTGGTGCGGGGGTTCGACGTCACCGTGCTGGACAACCTCCAGCAGGGCCACCCGGAGGCGGTGGCGCCGGACGTGCCCCTGATCGAGGCCGACCTGCGCGACGCGGAGGCCGTGCGCCGCGTCTTCCAGCGGCACCGCTTCGACGCGGTCATGCACTTCGCCAGCAACGCGCTGGTCGGCGAGAGCATGGAGATGCCGTTCCTCTACCTGAAGGACAATCTGGACGCCGCCCTGAACCTGATCGGCGAGGCGGTGCGGCACGACGTGGGCAGGTTCGTGCTGTCCTCCACCTCCAACATCTTCGGCAACCCCGAGCGCTTCCCCATCGACGAGGATTGCAAGGACGACCCCGGCAGCCCGTACGGCGAAAGCAAGCTGATGATCGAAAAGGTGCTGGCCTGGATGGACCGCGTCTATGGCCTGCGCTCCGCCTGCCTGCGCTACTTCAATGCGGCCGGCGCCCACCCCGACGGCATCCTGGGCGAGGACCACGACCCCGAGACGCACCTGATCCCCATCGTGCTGGACACCGCCGCCGGGCGCCGCGGGCACGTGGACGTCTACGGCACCGACTATCCCACGCCGGACGGCACCTGCATCCGCGACTTCGTGCACGTCTGCGATCTGGCCGACGCGCACCTGCGCACACTCGACCGGCTGGACGAGCGGAGCTGGCGGTTCAACATCGGCAGCGGCCACGGCTTCTCCGTGCGCCAGGTGATCGAGACGGCCGAGCGCGTCACCGGCCGGCCGATCGCGGTGCGCGAGGTCGGCCGGCGGCCGGGTGACCCGGCGGTGCTGGTGGCCTGTTCCGACCGGCTGCGCGCCGAACTGGGCTGGCAGCCGCGCTTCTCCAGCCTGGAATGCATGCTGGAAACGGCGTGGGCGTGGCGTTGCGCGCATCCCGAGGGCTATGCCCGCCGCGCACCCGCGCCGAAGGCCAACGTCATGCCGATCCGGCAGGCGGCCATGGCGATCGGGCGGGTCCATGACCGATCCGCCTGACCACGATACGGGCGCCACGGCGCTCGCCATCATCGCCCGCGACCGGCTGTCGCGGCAGGCGATGGCGACGCTGCTGCGCACCTACGGCTTTCCGGTGGTGGCAAGCGCGGCGACGGTGCCGCGACTCGGCCGCATCGCTGCCGCCAGCCGCACGCGGGTGGTGGTGCTGGCGGCCGAGGGCGACGTGATGGAGACCTGCGACGCCGTCCGCACGCTGCGGCGGGAGTGGGGGCGTGCGGCGGTCGTCGTGCTCGCCTCCGGGCCGCCGGAGGGTGGCTCGGCGGGTGGCGAATGGGCGAGCTATCGGAAGTGCGGGGCGGCGGCGGTGATCGAGCGCGACGCGCCGTCCGTCCGCCTCGTGCGTTGTCTGGAGACCATCGCCGTTACAGGCACGTTCGAAGACACGGTCCCTGTCGCCGATCTGGCGCCGGGCGATGCGGAGATCCTGAACCTGCTGGCGACCGGTGCCACCAACCGGCAGGTGGCGGCGGTGCTTCAGTTGCCGGAATCGGTGGTGGCGGCGCGGCTGCGCGTGCTGCGGTTGAAGACGCGCCTGCGCAACCGCACGCAGCTCGCGCTGTGGTCCTGCACCACGCAAGCGGGCGGCAAGGGGGCGTCATGACGGTCTGGGCCGAATGGAGCCACCCGGCGGCGGTGCCGGCAGCCACCGCCGACCGCGACGTCGTCCGGGCCTATGGGGTGATGCTGTTCGCCGTCTTCGTGCTGCACCGCTTCGGCGTGCCGGCCGCCGGGTCGGAGGTGCCGCTGATGTTTCCGATCTGCCTGGCGGGGCTCGGTTACCTGCTGCTGCGCGGCCGGGCGTTCGTGGAGACGGGGCGGCTGATCCTGCTGGCGGCCTTCGCCGCCGCCGCCAGCGTGTCGGCGGTGGCGAACGGCGGCAGCCTGTCGTGGACGTCGCTGGCGCTGCTGTTCGCCATCTACATCCCGCTGGTGCTCGTGACGCCGGTCGGCCCGGCCACGCGGATGCGTTGCCTGGACCTGTTCCAGCGCTTCGTGCTGTTCGTCTGCGTCGCCGGGGCGATCCAGTTCCTGGCGCAGTTCGTCATCCCCGGACCGCGCCTCTTCCACTTCGGCGGGATCGTGCCGGAGGCGCTGCTGCGGCCGGGATCGCACACGGTGATCCCGCTGCCGGCGCGCGCCGGCCTCTACAAGAGCAATGGCTTCTTCCTGGGCGAACCGTCGTCGCTGTCGCAGTTCGCCGCCCTTGGTCTGATCGTCGAGCTTCTGTACTTCCGCCGCCGGCTCTTCCTGCTGGCGTGCGTGGCCGGGCTGGTGCTGTCCTATTCCGGCACGGGGCTGGTGCTGCTGGCCCTGTTCCTGCCGCTGGTGCTGTTCCGCACGGCGGGCTTCGGCACTACCGTGCTGCTGGGCCTGCTCGGCCTGCTGGTGGTGGGCTTCGGCGAGCTGATCTACCTGGACGCCATCACCCAGCGGGCGGAGGAGTTCAGCAGCCCGCATTCCAGCGGCTTCGCGCGCTTCCTGTCGCCGCTCTACGTGCTGGACCGGGTGATGCACCAGACCCCGTCGGCGATGCTGTTCGGCTTCGGTCCGGGCTCCATCACCAGCTATCTGGCCGGGCTGGAGTTCACCGCGCATGACCCGACGTGGATCAAGCTGCTGTTCGAATACGGCGTGGTCGGCTTCCTGACCTTCGCCGCCTTCATCGGCTACTGCGTGTTCCACGGCTCGCGCGCATGGATCCTCGGCGGCGCGCTGCTGTTCTTCTACTGCTTCCTGGGGGGGTTCCTTCTGACGCCGCTCGGCGGCTACGTGCTGCTGCTGCTGGCGATCCTGCCGCGCGAAACGGCGCCCCCGACGGGGCTGGGTGAACCGATGCCCCCGCAGGGGCTGATCGAGACGATGGCCCCGGTCGGGGCGGAAAGGGGTGCCGCACCGTGACCGAGGGCAAGCTGACGCATCCCGCCGTGGTATGGGCCGTCGTCGAAACGGCCATCAACACCGGGGCGTCCATCGCCGGGCTCGTCCTGGTGGCCCGCCTGCTGGGGCCGGAACATTTCGGCACCGCCGCCATGGTGGTGCTGACGGTGGAGATCCTGTCGCTGCTGACCGGCGGCCTCTTCATCGACGCGCTGATCCAGACCCGCGCGCTGGAGCGCGAGCACACGAACGCCGCCTTCTGGATGAACATCGCCACCACGGCCGCGCTGGCGGTGGCGTTGACGCTCGGCGCCCCCGCCTTCGCCCGGCTGATGGACGAACCGGCCCTGGCGGCGATGCTGCCGTGGGGAGCGTTGACCCTGCTGGCGCACGCCTGCGGGGCGGTGCCCATCGCGCTGCTGCGCCGGCGCATGCGCTTCCGTGACCTGGCTCTGCGCACCCTGGTGGCGCGGCTCGCCTCGGTGGCGGTCGGCGTGGGCCTCGCCTGGGGCGGCTTCGGCGCATGGGCCCTGATCCTGCAGCAGATGACGCTGCACGGCGTGGGGGCGGCGTCGTTGTGGATCATGGGCGACTGGCGGCCGGGCTTCGCCACCACGCGCCGGCACGCGGGCGAGCTGTTGCGCTTCGCCGGCGTGTGGCTGGGGGCGGAGTTCGTGCTGCTGATCGCCAAGCCGGCGTTCCAACTGCTCATCGGCGCCTTGTACGGGCCGGCGACGCTGGGGCTGGTGAACCTCGTCTTTCGGGCGGTGGAGACGCTGTGGGGCACGCTGTTCGTCGCCGTGCGGCAGCTCAGCATGTCCGTCTTCGCGCGCAACCACGGTGATCCGGACGCGTTGCGGGCGCTCACCCTGCGTTCGGCCGAGCTGTCGTGCTTCCTGCTGCTGCCGGTGTTCGGCGGGCTGGCGGCGGCGGCGCACCCGCTGATCGAGGTGGTGTTCTCCAGCCAGTGGCTGCCCGCCGTGCCCATGTTCCAGGCGCTGGCCGTGTGGGCGATGCTGTCCGCCGTGCTGTCCGGCACCACGGCGCTGTTCACCGCGACCGCCAACGACCACCAGCGCTTCGTCCTCAACCTCGTCGATGTCGGCGTCGGCGTGGTGGCGCTGGCCGTCTTCTCGGGCCTGGGGGCGCTGGCGGTGGGCGTCGTGTGGAACATCCGCGCGCTGGTCCGCATGCCGGTGCAGTACTGGATGGTCAGCCGCATCGCCGGCCTGAACGGCGGGCAACTGCTGGCCGCCGTGGCGCCGCCGATGGCCGCCGCCTTCGCGGGCGCGCTGCTGGGCGCCGGTGTCGAGGTGGCGGTGCGCGGCGATGTGCCGCCGCTGGTCGGGCTGGTGGCGGCGGCCGGCGGCGGGACGCTGGCCTATCTGGCGCTGCTCGCCGTGGCCGCACCTCGGCGCTTGCGCTCGCTCGTCGGCGCCGTCCTCAACCGGCCGAACGTCAGGCAGCCGACCCCGAACCTCGCCAAGACCGACCCCTCCGCAGCCGCTGGGTCAACGCCATGAACACCTCCGACGCCCTCGCCCCTTCCATCGACGGCGCCGATTCGCAGGCAAAGGCCGGCGTGGTGCCAGTGCGGCCGCGCCTGACGGTGCACCTGTGGCACGGCTACGGGTTCAGCAACTGGCGCGCCGCGCAGCGCGACGGGGGCGCGCCCAACCCCGACCTCACGCCCTACAGCTATCATCTGTTCGCCGACGGCGGCTTCGACGTCTGCTTCTCCGAGGACCGGAAGGAGGGGCCGGTGGGCCGTTTCCTGCGCCGGGCGGCGAACCGCGTTGTGGGATGCGACATCCTGCACGCCCTGCACAACCGGCACCGCATCCTGGGCGCCGACGTGGTGTGGACCCATTCCGAGCGCGAGGCGGCGGCGGTGGCCCTGCTGCTGGCGCTGTGGTCCGTGCTGACGCTGGGGCAGGGGCGGGCGCCGCAGGTGGTGACGCGGATCGTCTGGCTGCTCGACGACTGGCGGGCGATGGGGTGGCGGCGGCGCACTCTGTACCGGCGCCTTCTGGGGCGCGCGACCCTCGCCATGATCTCGCACCGCGAGGCGGACGTGCGGGCCCTGCTGCCCGACGCCATGGCGCAGCGCGTGCCGTGGGGCATCGACCTCGACGCCTTTCTGGGCGTGCGGCCGGAGGGGGCGGGCATGGTGCACGACCCGATCCGCGTGCTGTCGGTCGGCAACGACGTGCACCGTGACTGGCGGGCGCTGTTCGCCGCCTTCGCCGGGGACCGGCGCTACGCGTTGCGCGTGCTCACGCCGCGCCGCCTGCCGGCGCCGGAGGGAGCGCGCAACGTCGAGCTGCGCAAAGCGCGCGGGGCGGAGGACGTGAAGGCCGGCTACGCCTGGGCCGACGTCGTCGTGCTGCCCTTGCGCCACAACCTGCACATTTCCGGGATCACGGTGTTGATGGAAGCGGCGGCGGCTGGCGTGCCGATCGTCGCCACGCGCCAGCCCGACCTGGACGAGTACCTCGGCGATGGGGAGGTGCTGTACGTCGACGACAACGATCCGGCGACCCTGCGGGCGGCGGTGGACGCGCTGGCCGCCGACCCGGAGCGGCGGCGGCGCATGGCGGAGGCGGCGCGGCGCCGCATGGTGGACGGCAGCCACCGGCGGGAGACCTACGTCCAGCACTGCGCGGCGGTGTGCAAGGGCGCGCTGGAGCGCGCGAACCGGCCGGAGCGCCGGCAACAGGACGGCCAGGGCGACACGGCCCGGCGGAGGGATGACGCATGACGACTCACGACCTGAACCCGATCCATCACCGGTGGGTACCCGCCCGGCTGGACCATGGCGCGTCGGAGGTGAGTCACCCGCCGGCATCCGTGCCCGACAACCGCGCGCTCTCGCTGGCGGAGCTGACGGCGGCGATCCGGCGGCGGCGCTGGGCCTTCTTCATCCCGCTGTTCGGCATTCCCCTGGGCATGGCGGCCTACCTGCTGACGGCGACGCCGCTGTACGTGGCGACCACCACGGTGATCTTCGACCCCAGCACGGTCGACCTCGGCCCGGTCAAGGAGATTTCGGTGGCCGAGCAGCCGCCCCTCTTCACGCTGGGCAACCAGTTGCACATCATCGCCTCGCAGGAGATCGCCGGGCGCATCGTCGACACGCTCGAACTCGACCGCAACGACGAGTTCACCGGCCTGAACCAGGAGGAGACGCTGCTGGACCAAGCCACCGGCTTCCTGCGCGAGAACGTCGTCAAGCCGGTCAAGGCCGCCTTCCGCCCGGAGGCGGAAGCGCCGCCCGCCGCGCCGCGCACCCCGCGCGAGCTGGCGATCGACACGCTGATGAAGAACCTGCTGGTGGTACCGCGGCGCGAATCCAGCGTCTACGACGTTTCCTTCACCTGGAGTGACCCGAAGCTCTCCGCCGCCGTCGTCAACGCCCTGTCGGACGCCTACGTGGCCGACCACCGGCGCCGCAAGACGGAGGCCGTGAAGGACACCACCGCCCGCCTCAACGCCCGGCTGGCCGAGCTGCAGCAGAAGGTGCTGGCCGCCGAGGCGCACATCGACCAGTACCGCTCCGAGGCGGGGCTGCACCGCGGCGTCAACTCCACCATCCTGACCGAGGCGCTGAGTGAGGCGACGAAGGAACTGGTGACGGCGCGCAACGACCTGTCGGCGCTGGAGGCCAAGCTGGCCGAGACGCGGCGCGTCGAGAAGCAGCGCGGCATGGCGGCCGGCGTGCCGGACGCCGTCGCCTCCGACCTGATCCGCCAGTTGCGCGACCGCGAGGCGCAGCTTGCCGCGCGCGAGGCGGCGGTGGCCAGCAAGATGGGCAACATCCACCCCGACCTCGTCGCCATCCGCCGCGAACTGGGGCAGGTGCGCGCGGCGGTCACCGCCGAAATCCGGCGTTTGTCGGAGAGCACGGAGTCCGCCTACAACGCGGCGCGCGGGCGGGTCGCGCTGATCGAGCGCACCATCGACGACCTGAAGGAGCAGATCGCCCGCGCCGGCGAGGCGGAGACCACGCTGCACGGCATCGAGCGCGAGGCGGCGACCAGCCGCGCGCTGTACGAAGCGGTTCTGCAGCGCTCCATGGGTGCCGACCTCCAGCTCGACGCGCAGGAGCCGCAGGCCCGCGTGCTGTCCTACGCCGGGGTGCCGGAGAGGCCGCGCTTCCCCAACATGCCGCTGTTCGGCGTGCTGTCGCTGGTGGTGGGCTCGCTGGTGGGCGTCGGCGGCGTGGTGCTGCGCGAGAAGATGGACGGTACCTTCCGCAGCGGCCAGGACCTGGAGGAGTACACGGGCGTGCGCCTCCTGGCGTCGGTCCCGCGTGTGCGCTGGAACCGGCTGCGCGCGCGCGAACCCTATATCATCGCCAAGCCGATCTCGCGGTTCTCCGAGGCGATCAAGGCCATTTACACGTCGCTGTGGATGCACGACTTCCGCAGCCGGGCGGTGATGGTCACCTCGGCCCGCGCGGGCGAGGGCAAGAGCAGCACGGCGGTGGCGCTGGCCCGGCTGGCCGCGGCGGCGGGCGAGCGCGTGGTGATCGTCGACTGCGACCTGCGCTGCCCGGCGGTGCACACCATGTTGCGCCTGCCCAACGACGTGGGCCTGGCGCAGGTGGTGGAGGGGCGGTGCGAGCTGGCCGACGCGCTGAAGGTGGACGAGGCGACGGGGCTGACCGTGCTGGTGGCCGGGACGTCCATGGCCGACGCGCCGCGCACCCTGATGTCGCCCCGCATGCGCGAGATCAAGCAGGATCTGGCGCTGGCTTTCGACCTGATCGTGGTGGACACCCCGCCCACGCTGTCGGCGCCCGACGCGCAGATCGTGACGCAGATCGCCGACACCGCGCTGTTCTGCGTGAAGTGGGGCGACACCGGGCGGACGGCGGTGATGGCCGGCCTGCGCAAGGTGGCCGAGACGGGGCTGGGCATCTTCGGCCTCGTGCTGACCCAGACCGACCCGCGTGCGGGCAGCCGCGGCTACCCGGACCAGGACATGGGCGACAAGCGCTACCGGCGCTATCACCGGGATTGAGGGGGGGGCTTATTGTCCCCGCCACAGCCGCTGCAGCCGGCTACGCATCGCGCGCGCGTAGCGGCGGGGGTTCAGCACCGCACGGTAGGCGTGGCGCATCGGCACCTCGTTCAGGATCTTCGCCAGCATGTCGGGGTGCACCACGTCGAGGTCGGCCGGTTCGCGCGGCGCGCCCAGCGCCGGCACTTCGGTGCCGGGCGCGCCGTACAGGATAACGTTCTGCCGGTACCACCACGCGACGTCCGGGTTCGACCAGACACGCGGCCGGATCGCGTCATAGGCGCGGTAGCCGTGCCGCAGGAAGCGCCGCGCCCAGTCGCTCTGCCAGCGCTCGGCCACGTGGTTGACGCCGCCCTGGTAGGGGACGGCGGCGGAGAACAGGACGCGGTCGGACAGCCGGACCAGCAGCCCGACGAAGCGGTCGGACGCCTCCGGCGGCAGGTGTTCGGCGACCTCCACCGACACGGCCAGATCGAAGCGCCGGCCAAGGTCGACGTCGCCCGTGGAGAGGTCGGCGTAGTGGAACGCGATCCCCTCCGCATCTGTGTGCTCGGGCCGGCTCCACGAGCCGTCGATGCCGGCGAGATCGGCAATGCCCAGATCGCGGGCGGTTCGCAGCCATGTGGCGGAGCCGCATCCCACGTCGACGACGCTGCGCGGTGCGAGCAGTTCGGTGACGATGCCCAGGATGATCCGGGACGAGGTGCGGCTGCCGCCGCGCTGCCCTTCGAAGAACGCGTCGTCATAGGCGGTGGTCGGTCGTGTCTGCACGGAGTCCCTCGCGGTCCGGGTGCGCCATGGCAGGCCTGATCGGTTGCCCGTCAAAGCCAACAGCGGCGCGCCCGGACCTGGTCATCGCGCAAACCGGTGGGGGGTGCCGGCACGGCTTACCCCCGCCGTGCACCGCCTGTTACGAGGCCAGCACCAGGATGTCGGTGTTGGCCAGCGTGCGGACGTTGAGCGTGGCGATCACCACCGCGGCCCCCGCGCCCGAGCCGTCGGCGTCATAGCTGAGCACGCCCGTCGCCGTGTTGAAGACGAACCACTGGTCGGCGGTGGCCGGGTTGTCCAGCGCAAAGTGGCTGGCGGACAGCGCCCCCGCCGGCAGCGCGCCGAAGTTCGGGCTGTAGACGGCGATCTTGTCCACGCCGGCTTCGAAATCGGTGATGGTGTCGCCGCCGTCGGTCGAGCGGTCGTAGCGGAAGGTGTCCGCCCCGGCGCCGCCGCCCAGCGTGTCGGCCCCGGCGCCGCCGTTCAGTGTGTCGTTGCCCAGGTTGCCGAACAGCGCGTCGCCGTCGAGGTTGCCGAGCAGCACGTCGTCGCCCTGGCCGCCGAACATCAGGTCGGCTCCCTGGCCGCCGAACAGGGTGTCGCTGCCCATGTTGCCGTACAGGATGTCGCCTTCCATGTTGCCGTAGGCGACGTCGTCGCCCTGGCCGCCGAACAGCGCGTCGCCGCCCTGGCCGCCGAACAGGCTGTCGGTGCCGAGGTTGCCGTAGAGCTGGTCGTCACCCAGGTTGCCGAGGACCACGTCGTCGCCGCCACCGCCGGCCGCCGTGTCGTCGCCCTCGCCGGCGTAGAAGGTCTGCGCGGCGTCGTCGCCGAGCAGGGAGTTGGCGCCGGCCCCGCCGGTCAGCGTCGCGACCCCCACCACCGACAGGAAGCCCACGCCGTCCACCTGCACCGGCGCACCGGCCGGCAGGGAGCGGGCGTCGAGCAGCATCGCCGTGTTGGCGTCGCCGCTGAGCACGGTCGCGGCCGTGGGTGCGGCGGCGCTGACGGTGATGTTGCGCCCGGCGGCGTAGTTCGCCAGACCGCTGGCGACCTGCGGGTTGGAAATGCCGCGCGCCGCCGCCGCACTGAGGAACGCCGTCTCCGTGGGGTTGGCCGTCGCCTGGACCGTCATGGCCGTGGTTTTGGTGCCGCCGCCGCCCCCGCCACCTCCTCCGCCACCACCGCCCCCTCCGCTGGTGCTGGTAGTGGTGGTGCTGGTGCCGGTGCTGGTGGTGCCGCTGTTGGTGGGCGCGGTGACGACGGTCGGAGCCACCGGCGACATCACGCTGTTGAGGACGATGTTCGCCGGGAGGATGTTCTCGACGCGCTGGTTCTGGAGCAGCACCGTCTCGCCGTTGTCGAGCGTGAGAAGAACGTCCGCGCCCTGCTGGCGCATGGCCGCCTTCACCGCGGCGAAGTCGGCCAGGCCGTAGCCGCTGATCGCCAGCACATCGCTGTCCTCCGCGGTGCCGGCCTTGAAGTCGGTGATGATGTCGTAGCCGCGGCCGGCGCGGATCCAGAACACGTCGCGCCCCCCGCCGCCGGTCAGCACGTCGTCGCCGGCGCGGCCGTCCAGCAGGTCGTTGCCCTTGCCGCCGCGGATGGTGTTGCTGATCGCGTTGCCGACGATCTGCACGCCGTAGCTGGAGCTGACGTAGGCGTTTTCGACGTTCAGTGGCAGCGTGTAGTCGGCCCACAGGTCCAGCGTGTCGATGCCCTCGTTGGCGTATTCGACGATGGACTGGCGGAAGTCGGTGACGCGGTAGGTGTCGTTGCCGGTGCCGCCGATGCGCGGGATGGTGTCGCCGTAGCGGGTGCTGATGTAGTCGTCGCCGGACGTGCCCACGTAGGTGCCGTCGGGCACGCGGTAACCCCAGGGCTGGGGCGCGATGGCCGGCGCGGAGCGCGGGGCGGCGGGGGCCGTCACGTGCACGGGGTCGGGCGTCGAAACCGTGGGGGCGGGGATCGCCACCGCGCCGGGAGAGTCGGAATAGGCGCGGATGTAGTCGATCTTCATCTCGGCCGGGAACGGGGTGGACTGGTCCGGCCGGCCCGGCCAGTTGCCGCCTACGGCGAGGCTGGCCAGCAGGTACATCGGCGTGTGCATGTTGTCCGGCGTGGCGAACTGGCCGATCGCCTGCCCGTCGAAGTAGTAGGTGATCGTCGACGCCGTCCAGTTGACGCCGTAGGTGTGGTAGCCGTCGGTCACGTCGCCCATCACCTCCACCCAGTCGTTGCCGGGGGAGGACGAGCCCTTGACGTCGATGGCGTTGATGTGGACCTGGTGCGGCTTGTCGCCGTGCACCTCGAAGACGTCGATCTCCGGCGGCCAGCGCTTGCTGGTCGGCAGCATCCAGAAGACCGGCCACAGGCCCTTGCCTTCGGGAAGCTGGGCGCGCATCTCGAAGTAACCGTAGGTCTGCGCGAACGAGGTCTCGGTGGTGATCAGGCCGGTGTTGTAGGGCAGGTTGTGCACGTTGGTGCCGGGTGCCGCGGAGATCACCAGCGCGCCGTTGTCCAGCCGGAAGGGATGCGTGCCCACCGTCGCGTCCGAATAGTAGCCCAGCTCCGCGTTGCGGCTGAGGACCCGGTCGCCGAAGTAGAACTTCGTCTTCCAGCGCGCGTCGCCGTTCGGACTCCAACTGAACGTGTTGAACTCGTCGGCGAAGGTCAGGACGTAGTTACCCAAATCCATGACGGATTCCTCGTTGCGGGACGCTTTTCGTTGCTGTCGTGGACGCGCGTCCGTCCATCCCGCAGCGCGAGCGGCTGCGCGCGGGTGAAAAAACGCCGGCTTGTGCAAGTCGCGTCGTTGTAAGGAGTCGCGGCCGTTCGTGCCGTAAACGGCCGAGGTAAGAAGAAGGGAGAGAGCGGTGCTGTTTTTATGCTCGAACTTCGACCAATACGTGCTGTCGAAATCGATTTTGCGCCGGCCCTGTTAAGGCAACGTAAAGAGACATTTTTGGGCGCGCGGCAAAGTTGTGACATTCTTGGGACATGCCGGCTGGGCGTCCCGGGTGTTCCTAACCGGAACGGCGCCGTGCCCGCGCCCGTTTCCCAGCCATCGAGGAGCGTGCTTTTGGAACCCTACATCGCCGTGCTGACCGGCGTCGGCCTGCTGATCCTGCTGGTCGCGTGGCTGCCCATGCTGCTGCGCGAGATGCCGCTGTCGCTGCCGATCGTGTGCGTCGGCATAGGCTTCCTGGTGTTCCGCTTCCTGGCTCCGGCGGGGGGCGAGCCGCCGCACCCCCTGCGCTTCCCGGAACTCACGGAACGGCTGACCGAACTGGTGGTGATCGTGTCGCTGATGGGCTGCGGGCTGAAGCTGGACCGGCCGATCGGCTGGCGGGCGTGGCGGGTCACGTGGCGGCTGCTGGCCGTCACCATGCCGTTGTGCATCGCGGCCCTGGCGCTGATGGGCTGGGCGTTGGCCGGGCTGGGTGTCGCGGCGGCGGTGCTGCTGGCGGCGTCGCTGGCCCCGACCGACCCGGTGCTGGCGGCCGACGTGCAGGTGGGGCCGCCGCAGTCGGGCGAGGAGGACGAGGTGCGCTTCAGCCTGACGTCGGAGGCGGGGCTGAACGACGGGCTGGCCTTCCCCTTCACCAACCTCGCCATTGCCATGGCGCTGCACGGGGCGGCGCCGGGGGAATGGACGTGGAACTGGCTGGCATACGACGTCGCATGGAAGCTGGGGGCCGGGGTGGTGGCGGGGTGGGTGATCGGGGCGGTCCTGGGCTGGCTCACCTTCCGCCTGCCGAACCGGGCGCGGTTGTCGAAGACCGGCGACGGCTTCCTGGCGCTGGGTATGACCTTCCTGGCCTACGGCCTGACCGAAATGGCGCACGGCTACGGTTTCATCGCCGTGTTCGTGGCAGCGGTGGCCTTCCGGCGCGCCGAGCGGAACCACCGGTTTCACGAGCGCCTGCACGACTTTGCCGAACAGACCGAACGGCTGCTGATGATGGTGGTGCTGGTGCTGTTCGGTGGCGCCCTGGCGCACGGGCTGCTGGCGCCGCTGACGTGGCAGGCGGCGGTGTGCGGCCTGCTGTTCCTGATCGCCGTGCGCCCGCTGGCGACGTGGGTGGGCCTGCTGGGCACCGGACGGCCGAGGGAAGAGATGATGGCGCTGGGCTTCTTCGGCATCCGCGGGGTGGGGACGCTCTACTACCTCGCTTACGCCTTGGGGGAAGCGGAGTGGGCGCAGGCCGACCTGGTGTGGGCCACGGCGGGCTTCGTCGTGCTCGTCTCCGTGCTGGTGCACGGCACGACGGTGACCCCGGCGCTGCGCCGCCTGGACGGCCGGCGGAACGCCGCTACGCTGGCCGAGCGGGAGCGCGCGGCGTGAGGGCGGCGATGCGTCCGTCCACGTAACGCGCCATGAGGTCGGGCGCCGAGGCGCCGAACATCCGGATGCGCCCGGTGTGGGCGAGCAGCAGCAGGCCGGCGGCGTGCGCGAAGGCGTCCACCGTCAGCAGGTTGGCCTCCTCGCGCGTGGCGCCCAGTGTCTCGGCCGCCTCGGTGATCGGGTGGAGTGCCGCGGCGAGGCCGGCGTTGAGCTGTTCGTCGCGCTCGCGCCCCAGGCCCTTGGGCTTCATGCCGCCGCGGAACAGGTAGAAACCCAGGTCGAGGTCGCGCGGGTTGCGGGCGTAGAAGTCGAAGAAGGCCAGCGCCGCCGCGCGCAGCCGCGCCGCCGGGTCCGCCGTGCGGGCCACCGCGCCCTCCACCGCGTCGCGCAGGCCGGCCAGCGAGGCCCGCAGCACCTCGGCGTAGATTGCCTCCTTGGACTCGAAGTGGAAATAGAGCGCGGCGGGGGTGTAGCCGGCCGCCGCCGCGATGGCGCGCAGCGAGGCACCGTCCAGCCCGTCGGCCTCGAACACCTTCCGCGCCGCCTCCAGGATCAGGCCGCGCTTCAGCTCCTTGACCGCCTGCGCCCGTCCCTGCCTGCGTTCCGCCACCGCCCATACCTCACCGGATTCCCGCTTGACGAATTTTCTAACACTGTTCAATTTTGCGAACAAGGAATAATGCCACGGGAGGGACGCCCCATGCTGATGACCGCCGCCGACTATCGGGAGTCGCTGCGCGCCTACAGGCCGCGCGTGTTCGTCAACGGCGCGGCCGTGGAGAGCGTGGCGGACGAGCCGCTGCTGGCCCCCGGCGTGAACGCCGTGGGCATCACCTACGACTTCGCCCACGCGGCGGAGCACCGCCTGCTGATGACGGCGCGCCAGGGCACGTCGGGCAAGACCGTCAACCGCATGCTGCACATCGACGAGACGCCGGACGACCTGCTGCGCAAGCTGGAAGCGGTGCGGCTGGTGTGCAGGGCATCCGGCTGCGCCCAGCGCTACCTGACGCACGACGCCTTCAACGGCATCTTCCAGGCGACGAAGCGCGCCGACGACGCGCGCGGCACCGACCTGCACCAGCGCTTCCTGGCCTACATGCACCGTGTGCAGGACGAGGACCTGACGCTGGGCATCGCCATGACCGACGCCAAGGGCGACCGCTCCAAGCGGCCGGGGGCGCAGGCCAACCCCGATGTGTACGTGCACATCGCCGAGCGGCGCCCGGACGGCATCGTCATCCGCGGCACCAAGGCCATCGTGACCGGCGCGCCCTACATGCACGAGTTCCTGGTCATGCCCTGCCGGACCATGACGGCGGAGGATGCGGACTTCGCGGTGTGCTGCGCCGTGCGGGCGGACGCGCCGGGCGTCACCATCGTGGCGCGCCCGGCCGGGCGGCCGGGGGAGGCGGCGGCCAGCTTCACCGGGCGCTACGGCCAGTCGACCGGCGTCGTCGTCTTCGATGACGTGTTCGTGCCGTGGGACCGCGTTTTCATGGCCGGCGAGCACGAGGAGGCCGGCTTCCTCACCACCAGCTACGCCACCCACCACCGCCATTCCTGCATTGGCGCGCGGGCCGGCTTCGGCGACCTGCTGATCGGCGCCGGTGCGCTGATGATCGAGGCGAACGGGCTGGACCCCGACCGGCACGCCCATGTGCGCGACGCGATGGTGGAGCTGATCACCATCACGGAGGGCTTCTACGCCTGCGGCGTGGCGGCGTCGGTGTACGCCACCAGGGACCCGGCCGGGAACGTCATGCCGGACGCCGTCTTCTCCAACATCGGCAAGCTGCTGCTGGCGACCAAGATCTACGACATGCACCGGATCGCGCACTACGTCTCCGGCGGCCTGATCGTGGCGCTGCCCGGCCCGGACGAGGACCACAATCCGGAAACCCAGGCTTCGCTGTCCGCCGTGCTGGCCGGCCGGCCGGATATCCCGGCGGCGCAGCGCATGGAGGTGGCGCGCTTCATCGAGGATCTGACGGTGTCGCACCAGGGCTCGTGGTACTCGGTCATCTCGCTGCACGGCGGCGGCTCGCCGGAGGCGATGAAGCGCGAGATCTGGCGCAACTACCTGGTCATGGACAAGGTGGCGCTGGTGGAAAACCTGCTGGACCGCGGCGTGGTGGACGAAGGGCGGCGCGTGTCGAAGCAGCCGGGGCGCTGCTGCCCGACGGGATGCGAGGCGCCGGGGGTGGCGGAGGGGGGCTGACCTTGGGCCGCGCCTGCGGCTTGGCCCGCCGTCATGCATGTCCCTCCGCCTCCAGAATCGCCTGCCGCACCGCCGCCGCATCCAGCGGCCGCTGGAAGTGCCCGATGTACGGCGCCGCGCACGTCCGCTCGGCGATCAGCCACAGCCCTTCCTCGTCCGGCGCCGCCCAGCCCAGGTCGGACAGCCGCACCGGCAGGCCCAGTTCACCGACGAAGCGGGCGAACTCCGCCACCTCGTCCGCCGGGCGCTGCTCGGCGCAGAGCTGCACGATGGTCCCATACGCCACCATTTCGCCATGCAGGGCGCCGGCCATGTCGGGAATCGCCGACAGCCCGCGCAGCAGCGCGTGCGCCAGCGACAGGCCTCCGCTCTCGAAGCCCAGGCCGCTCAGCAGCACCGTGGCCTCGACCACCGTCTCGACCGCTTCGGTCGCGCGCTGCGCGGCGACGTCGGCCAGCGCCTCGGCGCCATGCGCGCGGATCACGTCGTAGCAGCGGTCGGCCAGCAGGCCGGCGGTGCGCGGCGGGCGCGTGCCGAAGAAGTTGCGAGCGTTGGGGGCCACGGCGCACTGCCCGGCCTCGAACCGCTTGCTCAGCGCGTCGCCGATGCCGGCGCGGAAGAAGCGCACGGGGGCCTTCACCACGAAGTCGGTGTCGACCACCACGGCGTCGGGGTTGCGGCGCATCAGTTCGACCCCGGCCACCCGGTGCGCCTCGTCGTACAGCACGATCAGGCGGCTGGTGGGCGAGTCGTTGGAGGCGATGGAGGGCGCCACCACCAGCGGTACGCCGCACGCCTTGGCGATGCCCTTGCTGGTGTCGATGGTCTTGCCGCCGCCCAGCGCGACCACGGAGTCGGCGCCGGCCGCGCGGAACGCCGCCGTCAGCTCGGCGATGGCGGCGGCGGTGCACTCGCCGGGGAAGTGCAGGGGGTGTACGTCGAGGCCGGCCGCCCGCAGCCGCTCCGCCAGGGGACCGAGCAGCGCGTCGGCCACCACGGCATCGGCCACCACGGCCGGGGCGCGCACGCCGAACTCGGCCAGCAGGGCGGGGATCCCGGCGGACGCGCCGGGGCCTTGCAGGTAGCGTGCGGGAAAACCCATGGCGCGGACGGTCATGCGTGGTCTCCGTGGCGGTCTCCGTGGCGGGCGACGATGGCGTGGATCTCGTGATTCAGGCCGGACAGGCGAGCCTGCGCCTCCTTGTAGACGCCGAACAGGTCGTCGTAGAGGGCGCGGTTGGCCGGGGCCGGCTCGTGCCGGGCGCTGACGTGCACGGTGCGGGCGACGGCGTCGGGCGCGTCGCGGTAGACGCCGGTGCCCACACCGGCCAGCAGGGCGGCGCCGAAGGAGGCGTCGGTGCAGGCCGGCAGCAGGATCTCCACGTCCAGGACGTCGGCCACGGTCTGCCGCCACACCGCCGACTTGGCCCCGCCGCCGATGATGCGCGCCGATCCGATCGACAGCCCTTCCGCCGCGAAGCCGCCCATGCCGTCGCGCAGGCTGAAGGCGATGCCTTCATAGAGTGCCCGCACGAAGTCGCCGGCCGTGTGGCGCATGGTGACGCCCATGAAGTCGGCGCGCAGCAGCGGGTCCCAGTAGGGGGAGCGTTCGCCGTTCAGGTAGGGGTGGAAGATCATGCCGCCGCTGCCGGCCGGGCTGCGCGCGGCCGCCTCGTCCATGGCGGCGAAGGCCGAGCGGCCGTCCTTCTCCCAGCCCTGGAACAGAGTGTCGCGCAGCCAGCGGTGGGCGGAGGCGCAACTGTTGGTGCCGGTGATGCTGTACCACTGGCCGGCTGTCACGTAGGGGTAGTTGATCAGCGACCGGCTGGGCGCCGCCGTGTCGCGGATGACGCTGACCGTGCCGGCGGTGGCGAGCTTCACCGTGGCCGCACCCGGCGCCGCCGCACCGCCGCCGAACGCCTCCACCGCCGTGTCGGAGCTGCCGCAGACCACCGGCGTGCCGGCGCGCAGCCCGCATGCCGCGGCGGCCTCGGCGGTCACAGCGCCCACCACCGTGTCGGGGCGCATGGCCGGCGGCAGCTTGCGCGGGTCCCAACCGGCCAGTTCGACCAGCCGTTCGGACCACGCGCCCTGCCGGATGTCCCACAGCAGCGTGCCCACCGCGTCGGTCACGTCGGTGGTCCAGTCGCCGGTCAGGCGGGAGCGCAGCCAGTCCTTGGCGACGTAGAGGCGCGTGGCGGCGCGCAGGCTCTCCGGCTCGTGCCGCGCCAGCCAGCGCAGCTGGCACAGCGTCCAGGTGGGGGAGGGGCGGTTGCCGCCGGTCTCGACGATGACGGCGCCGTGCGCCTCGTCCAGCTCGCGGGATTCGGCACCACTGCGCTGGTCGCTCCACAGGATCGCCGGGCGCACCGGGCGGCCGTCGTCGCCGGTCAGCACCGGTGTGTGGGCGCCGGCGCTGAAAGAGACGGCCGCGATGGCGTCGGCCGGCACCCCGGCCTGCATAAGGGCGGCCGGCACGGTGGCGCGTACGGCGTCCCACCAGTCGGCGGGGTCCTGCTCGGTCCAGCCCGGATGCGGCTGGCGCGTGGTGAGGTCGCGTGAGGAAGAGCCGAGCACGCGGCCGTCCGGCGCCACCACCATCGACTTCAGGCTGCCGGCGCCGATGTCGATGCCCAGGAGGCAGGTGTCTTCACGCGGCATCGCTGGCCTCCACGCTCAATCCGGCGGTGAAGGCGGCGATGTCGTCGGCGACGCGGTAGCCGTAGACGCAACGTTCCTGGCACACGCGCACGGCGTCCAGGTCGCGCAGGCTGCGCACCACGTCGGCGCGCGGCTCCAGGTGTCCCTGGGCGATGGCGTAGCAGAGGTAAGCCATGGCCGACGGCAGGCGGCTTTCCGGCGGGCCGGCGGATGCCCCCAGCGCGCTGCGGCAGGGGTTGGGGCAGACGGCGCAGATGCGCAGGGGTTCGGGCAGCGGCGGCATGGGTGGTGTCCCCGTCACATGGCGAGTTTGCCGGGATTGAGCAGGTTGTCCGGGTCGATGGCGCGTTTGAGCGCGCGCAGCAGGTCCATCCCGGCGTTCAGCTCCTTCTCCAGCCACGGGTTGCGCAGGAAGCCGGAGCCGTGATGGTGGCTGATCGACACGCCGCGCTCCAGGCACAGGCGCTGCACCGTGTCCCACAGCGCCTCGTGCAGGCGGTAGCCCTGCTCGGACGGCATCGGCGGCAGGCGCAGCGTCATGTACTGGCAGGCCCCCTCCGGATAGGTGTGCGACCAATGGGCGGCGAAGTAGACCTCCGGATGCACGGCGCGCACGGCGGCGGCGACGTCGTCGTACAGCGTGTCCAGCGCGCGCCAGGGGGCGGTGACCTCGATGGTATCCATGTAGCGCCCGGCCGCCTGATGCTGCGGCGAATAGGACTGGTAGCGCACGGATTTCCAGGCTTCGTACGCCGCGTCGCCCAGGCGCGCGCCGCCGGCCGCCGTGATGTGCTCCAGCGCCACGTCGCGCTCCGCCTCGGCCAAGCGGCGCGGGCCGGAGAAGGCGAGGATGCATAGGTAGGGGTGCGTTGGCGGCAGCGGCTCCGCGCCCACGCGGTGCGCGCTCTCCGTGGCGTCGTACAGGCGCGTCATCAGTGGCCGCACCTCGTCCTGCAGCAGGCCGCGCAGGGCGCCGAAGGCGGCGGGCAGGGTGGGGAAGGCGATGACCACCGGCTCGGTGTGGTCGGGCAGGCGCCAGACGCGCAGCGTCAGGCGGGTGATGATGCCCAGGGTGCCCTCGCTGCCGATCAGCAGGTCCTTCAGGCTGGGGCCGACGGCGCGGCGGGCGGCGGGCAGCACGTCCAGCACCGCGCCGTCCGGCAGCACGGCGCGCAGGCCGATGACGATGTCCTCGATCTTGCCGTAGCGCGCCGACACCTGCCCCGCACCCCGGCAGGCGGCCCAGCCGCCGACCGTGGACATGTGCAGGGATTGCGGCAGGTGGCCGGCGGTGAAGCCGCGGGCGTTCAGCTCCTCCTCGAAGGCGCCGCCGTTCGTGCCGGCCTCCACCGTCGCCGTGCCGTCGATCTCGTCCAGGCCGACGATGCCGGACAGCCGCTTGGTGTCGACCACCAGCTCGCCGTGCAGCGGCACCGCCCCGCCCAGCACGCCGGATCCCGCGCCGTAGGGCACCAGCGCCACCTTGCGCTGACGCGCCCAGCGCACGACGGCCTGCACCTCCGCCTCACTGCCCGGCCGCACGATGGCGAGCGGCAGCGTGCCCGGCAGCGTGCCGTCGCGGAAGCGGAAGGTGCTGTAGGGCGCGCGGTCGCGGGCGTAGGCGATGCGGTCGGGCAGCGAAGAGAGCACGTGCGCGGGGCCGCCGACCGCTTCCTTCAGCTCGCGCAGCCAATCCTCCGGTGCCGGTGCGGCCTCGATGCCGTCCTTTAGACATGTTGGCAAGGTCGCCTCCTCCTTCTGTCGCCGCGCGTCGGGGCGCAGGCAATCGTTTGTCCGCGTGGGGCGATCAGCCCCTGGACGGGGCGCAGGAGCCCCGCTCGACGAGTCCCGTGGGCGGCAGGCGGCGTTCCAGGTGCCGCTGCAGCCCATCAATGTGATCGATCACGGCGTCCACCGCCTCCGCGCCCATGTCCTCGGTGGGGAAGCGCACGGTGGTGAGCGGCGGCGTTACCATCTCGGCCAGCGGCGCGTCGTGCAGCGCAATGACGGAGACGTCGTCGGGCACCCGCCGCCCGGCGACGTCCAGGGTGCGGAGCGCCCCGATGCCGCTCAGCAGCGTGGTGGCGAAGATGGCGGTCATGTCGGCGTTCAGCAGCGTCGCCATGGCGTCCCGCCCGCCCTCGAAGCTGTATTCGGCGGCGGCGACCAGCCGGGTCTCCGGCTCGATGCCGGCCTCGCGCAACGCGCGTTCATACCCTTCGCGGCGGCGGATGGCGTTGTAGCGGCCATGCGGGCCGGCGATGTGGGCGATGCGCCGGTGCCCCAGGCGCAGCAGGTGCGTGGTGGCGAGGTGGGCGCCCGCCTCGTCGTCCACGGAGACGAAGTTCGGCACGCCCGGCGCCTCGCGGTTCACCAGCACGCACGGCAGGCCGAGGCGCTCGAAGAACTGGTGCGCGTCGCCGGCCATCATCAGCGTCGCGATCACCACCCCGTCGACGCGGATGGAGCGGACCAGATGCTCCAGCCGCTCGCGCTCCTGCGCGGCGTCGCGCACGTGGTAGGTGACGAGCGCGAAGCCGCGCGCGGCGGCCGCGCGCTCCGCGCCTTGCGCGATCTGCTGGAACACGGGGTTGTCGAGCTGTGGCACCACCAGCGCCAGGCAGTTCGTACGTTGCGTGCGCAGACCGCGAGCCAGCGGGTTGGGGGAGTATCCCAGATCACGCGCCACCTGCTCGATCCGCTCGCGCGTCTCCGGCCGCACGTTGGCGCCGGAGGCGCCGCGCAGCACGCGCGACACCACGGAGCTGTCGACCTCGGCGAGGCGTGCCACGTCGCGCAGCGTTGGCGGACGTTGGGTCGGCGGGCGCTGGGGGCGGGGTTCGGTCATCCCTTGACGGCTCCGGCGCTCAGTCCCTGGATGAAGTAGCG
This sequence comes from Azospirillum sp., assembly GCA_035629155.1. Taxonomy (GTDB): domain Bacteria; phylum Pseudomonadota; class Alphaproteobacteria; order Azospirillales; family Azospirillaceae; genus Azospirillum. The sequence continues at coordinate 28,991 of DASPIO010000201.1, forward strand.
GGACAGGAAGGTGAACATGACGAACAGCGGCACCGCGATCAACGTCGCCCCCGCCATCGCCTCGCCCCAGCGCATGTCGAAGGCGCCGATCATGGAGGCGAGGCCCACCGGCAGCGTCTTCTGCGCGTCCGACGACACCAGCACCAGCGCGTAGGCGTAATCGGTCCACGACAAGAGGAAGGAGAACACCGCCACCGTCACCACCCCCGGCAGCGACAGCGGCAGCACCACGCGCAGGAAGGCGCCCAGCCGGCTGCAGCCGTCGACCATGGCCGCCTCCTCCAGGTCGAAGGGCATCGCCTTGAAATAGCCCCACAGCAGCCACACCCCCAGGGGCAGCGTCAGCGTGCAGTGCGCGATGGCCAGCGCCAGCAGGCTGTCGGCGATGCCCAGCCACACGAAGATGCCGTACAGCGGGATCGCCAGCAGCAGCGGCGGCAGCATGTAGACGTAGAGCATCGTCATGACGATCAGCGTCTTGAACGGGATGCGCAGCCGGGTCAGCGCGTAGGCGATCATGGTCGAGCACACGATGGTGATGGCGACCACGGCCGAGGCGACGAGGATCGAGTTGCGGAACTGCGTGGGGTAGTCGGTCAGCGTCAGAAGCACCTCGTAGGATTCCAGCGAGAACGGGCCCGGCACCAGTGTCGGCGCCTGGAACAGCTTGTTGGGGTCGCGCAGGCTGGAGATCACCATCCAGTAGATCGGGAAGGCCGAGTAGGCGACGATCGCCAGCGCCGCCAGACCGAGCCCGGAGCGGCGCAGCCCCTCCCGCGTCCGGCGCGACAGCCCGGCCCGGCGCTGGTCCGCGCGCGTCTCGGGATGCACATCCGCAGCGGCCCCTGTCAGGGGTGTCTGGCTCATCGGCGGTCCTCCAGCGGGAACAGGCGGAAGTAGATCAGCACCAGCACCGACAGCAGCAGGAAGGAGATGCTGGCCACCGCCGCCCCGCCGCCCACGTCGAACAGCGAGAAGGCGCGCTTGTAAGCCAGGATCGGCAGGTGCTCCGTGGCGCCCAGCGGGCCGCCCTTGGTCATCAGCCAGATGATGTCGAACTTGTTGAACATCCAAATGCCGCGCAGCAGGACCACCACGGTCAGCACCGGCGCCAGTTGCGGCAGGGTGACGTGCCGGAAGCGGTTCCAGGCGCCGGCCCCGTCCACCTTGGCGGCGTCGTACAGCGACTGCGGGATCGACTGCAGCCCGGCCAGCACGCAGACGGTGACGAACGGCGTCCACAGCCACACCGACATGGCGATGGAGGAGGCCATGGCGGCCACCGGATCCTCGAACCAGGGGATGGTGCCCAGGCCCACCTCGCGCGCCAGCACGGTGAGGATGCCGACGGAGCCGTCCATCATCCACTGGAAGGTCAGCGCCACCACCACGGTCGGCAGCAGGTAGGGCAGCACCACGAAGCCGCGCGCCAGCCGCCGGCCGGGGAAATGCTCGTTCAGCACCAGCGCGAAGGCGATGCCCAGCACGACCTGCAGCACGATGGAGGTGCCGGCGTAGATCAGCCCGTTGCCCATGGCGTTCCAGAACGCCGGGTCGGCCAGAATGCGCGCGTAGTTCTCGAACCCCACCCACTTGGGTGCCGCGATGAAGCTGTTCGCCTGGTGCAGGCTGAGCCACAGCGCGTGTACCGCCGGCACCACGATGAACGCCCCCGTCACCAGCAGGCCGAGGCCGAAGAACAGGTAGATGAGCCAGTCGAACTGCGAACGCATGCCACCCACTCCAAGCGCCGCAGGTTGGGTTGCGCGCCAGCGAATACCCAACGTTCCGGCGATGCGGACACGTTGGGTTTTCGGCTGTGCCTCAACCCAACCTACGATCTCACGCAATGACCTTCTTCATGCGCTCCGCCGCGTCGGCGACGCACTGGTCGGACGGCGTGCCCTTCAGCACCTTGCTCTGCAGCATCTCCGGCAGGATCCAGGATTCGAAGATCTTGGCCGGGCGCATGTCGGGTGCCGGCCCTTCGGTGTCGATGGAGCGGATGATGATGTTCGGATCGTCCAGGAAGCGCTGCATCTCCTTCACCGCCCCGGCGTGCTTCTCGATCAGCGGGTGGGCGCGCCAGCGCGCGTCCTCGTAGATGTCCAGGCGCGGCGGCTGGAAGTGCAGCGGGGCGGAGTGCAGGAAGTTGATGTAGTGGGCGTCGCCGAACCACTCCAAGAAGCGCATGGCCTCCTCCGCCAGCGGCGTCTTGCCGACCACCCAGCCGTCGTAGCCGTGGTTCACCGCGCTCTTCACGCTGGCATTGTCCGGATAAGGCATCATGCCGTACTTGTCGGCCAGGGTCGGCGCCCGCTGCTCCAGGTATTCGATCAGGCGGCCGGCGTAGGGAGCGTGCGCCGCCTGCTCCGACCCGAAATGCGCCAGCACGTTGCCGAAGGTGATCTGGCTGAGGCCCGGCGGCATGGTCTTGTACAGTTCGCCGAAGAAATCCAGGAATTTCGCCGTCTTCTGCCGTGATTCCGGCGTGTCGAAGGTGAGATTCCATTTGTCGTCGAACAGCCCGACGCCCGACGCCCAGAGGTAGCCGAGGCTCATCCAGTTGGTGGCGTCGTTGCTGCCGATCGGCGTGGTCATGCCGAAACGCGGGTTGCTGCCCGTGGTCATCGTCTTGCGGCTGTTCTCCAGGAACTGGTCCCAGGTGCTGGCCGGTTCGAGCTTGAGCTGGTCGTACAGGTCCTTGCGGTAATAGAGCCAGCACAGGTTGTAGTCGTACATGTACCAATAGTGCTGGCCGTTGATGGGGAACAGGATGCGCTTGCCCCACTTGTACTTGTTGACCAGCTCGGTGATCGGGGTGAGCTGCCCCTCGTTGGCCAGCGACAGGACGTGCGCCACGAAGATCAGCGTGCCGATGTCGTAGGGCTTGCCGCCGCGGATGGCGGAGACCATGCGGGTGTAGGCGTCGCCCACCGGCACCGTGTCGATGATGATCTTCACCCGCCGTTCGCGCTCGTACTGCGCGGCGGCGACGCGCAGGGCCCGGACGGAATCCACCGCCGGCTCGGCGTTCAGGAAGCGCAGCTCGTGCACCTGGGCGTGCACGGCCGGGGCGGGCAGGCTGGACGCGGCGGCGGCGACCGCGGCGCCGCCGGTGGTGGCAAGAAACCGGCGGCGCGTCAGGGAATCGTCGGGCCCTTGCCTGCTCATGCCTTCCTTGCTCATGCCTTCCTTGCTCATGGTTGTCTCCTCCCTCCGTTTGGTTCGTCCGGCTTTCTCTCTGCCCGGCTTGGCGTTTCGGCTTTTCAGTGCGGACGCAGGGCAAGGCCGGTGCCCGCGTCGAAGAGGTGAATGCGCTCCGGCACCGCGCGCAGCGCCAGCGGCTGGCCGGAGGCGAGGCGGTCGTCGCGCGGCAGCACGGCGCGCAACTCGGTCCCGTCCAGGCGCAGCAGGATCAGCGTCTGACTGCCCATCTGCTCGACCAGCACGATGGTGCCGGCGAGGCCGTCCGGCGCCGATTCCAGGTGCTCGGGGCGAATGCCCAGGGTCATGCGGTCGCCCGGCGTGGCGCGTTCGGCGGCCGGGCAGCCGGCCAGCGGCACGCGCACGCCGCCGGCGCGGAACTCCGGCCCATCCGGAGAGGCCGCCAGTTCTCCCTCCACGAAGTTCATCTCGGGGGAGCCGATGAAGCCGGCGACGAAGCGGTTGGCCGGCCGGTCGTAGACCTCCAGCGGCGCTCCCATCTGCTGCACGCGGCCGTCCTTCATCACGCAGATGCGCGAGCCCAGCGTCATCGCCTCCACCTGGTCGTGCGTGACGTAGACCATGGAGGTGCCGACCTCGGCGTGCAGCCGCGCGATCTCCTCGCGCATGTGCACGCGCAATTTGGCGTCCAGGTTCGACAGCGGCTCGTCCAGCAGGAAGACGTCCGGCTCGCGCACCAGGGCGCGGCCCAGCGCCACGCGCTGCATCTGCCCGCCGCTGAGTTGGCGCGGCTTGCGGCCCAGCAGGTCGGTGAGGCCCAGCATGGTGGCGGCGCGGCGCACGCGCGCCTCGATCTCCGCCCGGCCGGCGCCGCGCATGCGCAGCCCGAAGGCCAAGTTGTCGTAGACCGACTTGTGCGGGTACAGCGCGTAGTTCTGGAACACCATGGCGACGTTGCGGTCCTTGGGCTCCAATTCGGTCACGCGGCGGCCGCCGATCAGGACGTCGCCGCCGCTGGCCGGTTCCAGCCCGGCGATCATGCGCAGCGTCGTCGACTTGCCGCAGCCCGAGGGGCCGACGAACACCATCAACTCACCGTCCTCGATGCGCATCGACACGGAATCGACGACGACGGCGCTGCCGAACGCCTTGCGCAGGCTTTCCAGAACCACCGAGGCCATGCGCTAGCCCCGCGCCCGATCGGAGCGCAGGCGGCGTGCAGGCGGACTCCAGGTGTTGGGGGTCTCGCTCATGGTGTTCCCTCCCAGGAACCATTTTTAGGGCGCGGCGATTGTTCGCCGTCACCCGATCCGCGCCTAGACAATCGTTTGTCTGTACGTGTACATACGATGGTGGGGCGGCGCGGGTTTGTCAACGGGGGAGGTGGGGTGCGGTTACGCCAACGGGCCGGGGCGCCGCGGGCCGAGGCGCGGCACCTCCTTGTCGGCGCGCGCGCAGGTGATGCCTTCGGCCTGTAGAACGAGGCGGGCTTCCTCAAGGTCTTCCCACGGCGTGCAGCCGATCTCGATGTCGGATTCGCGCCGCACGTCGAACTGTTGGGCGACGAGCGCCTCGACCGCGCGGTCGCACTCCGCCGGCGATTCGAACCTCAGCACCGGAACCGTCAACGCCGCCATGCCCGTCGTCCTCAATCCTGCGAAGGCCGCGTTATAGCTGCCATGATGGCCGGGGGCGAGTGCCGGCCTTTCCAGCCGCGCCGGCATCCGCTATCACCCGGCCGGCTGGATGGAGGCGGACGATGAACGCGATTCGCGCGACGGCGGTGATCCTGGGCATGGCGGCTGGTACCGTGGGTGTGGGCGCGGAGGCGCAGACGGTCGGGCCGCCGATCTCGCTGCGCCCGCCGCAGGCGCAAGGCCCGGCCCCCGCACCCGGCGCTGCAACACGCGCAGCGGCTCCGCCTGCGGCCCCCGCACCCGTCGCGCCGCCGTCCATCGCCCCGTCCATCGCCGTATCACCCCTGCCGCCGCCCGCGCCGGCGCAGCCGCCGGCTCCGCCACCCACCGCCGTGCCGGCTTCTCCGCCCGTTGCGGCGCCTGTTGCGTCGCCCGTGGTTCCACTCTCGCCGCCCGCAGCAACGGCGGAGGAGGTGGTGCGCGCCTTCTACGCCGCGATGGCCGCCGCCGACGGCACGCGGGCGAACACCTATCTGGTGGTTGAGAAGCGCAACCAAGGGCCGTACGACGTCCGCGCCATGGGCGACTTCTATGGTGCGATGACCGAACCGCTGCGCCTGCTTGACGCGAAAGAGATCATGCAGGGTCTGGTGCGCGTGCGCTATCATTACGTGCACCGTTCCGGGCGGCGCTGCGACGGCACCGCGGATGTCATCGTCGTGCCGTCCGACGGCCGGCTGCTGATCGAACGGATTCGCGCGTTCAACGGGTGCTGAGCGAAGAAGGAGAGACCACGCGCATGTCGGATGGGACGGGCGGCCCCGACGCGGCGGCGATGACCGCCACGATGACCGCCGTGGACACGCTGCTCCGCGCCGTGGAGACGCTGCCCGTCTCCGCCGCCTCGCCTTGGGACATCGACCTGCTGCACAAGGCGCTGCTCATCGCCCGCGCGACGGAGTTGCCGGAAGACCTGGAACGCGCCGACCTTGCCTATAAGACGCTGTCGCGCGACAGCCGCGCCCGTCTGGCCGAGCACGCGGCCACGCTTGCCAAGCGCCACACGGCTTTCCATCTCCGTACTCCGGTCGCGGGCAAGCGCCCGTCCGGTGGCGTCGCCGGTTTTTTCGCCGCGCTCACCGGACGCCCCGCGACGGGCAGCGGCCAAACGGCGAAAGACCGGCTGCTGCGCGAACTGGCGGGTCGGCCTTCGACGGGGCGCTGACAGCGGCGAAAGAAACTTTCCGGACCGGCGTGAAATTGGACAGAAGAAAATGCTTGCCTCGAGGGGGCGGGAGCGCCTACAAACCGCCTCCCGACGCGGCGGGTGGCGAAGACAAACGGCGCGACGCGGCGGGAACAAGGACGATCAATCCTTGGCTTGATGAGGGGCGATGGCCTCGTTCTTCTGAAAGCGCACAGTGATCAAAAAGTACTTGACCGGTTGATCTTCGCTGATTATACAGCGCACCTCAATCGGACGCGGCGCCGGAGACGGTTCGGACCCGGCGCCCAGGGATCTTTGACAAGAGAATATCGTGTTGTGAGAAGGGATGCGCAGGCGGCGAGACCTGCGGTTGGGGACCTCGGGTGACGAGGGGCCTGGCACAGACGGGGTCGTTTGACCGCGCATTCCGAAGCCAAG
>DASPIO010000202.1:0-22780 GCA_035629155.1 Azospirillum sp.
GATGTTGACCAGCGCCTTGCCGTCGTGGCTCTTCGGGTCGAAGCCGGCCAGCTCCAGCACGGCGGCGACCTTGCGGCGCAGGAAGGGGATGTCGCGCGGGCTGCGGTTGTAGGCCACCGAGGTGAACAGGCCGACGATCAGCCGCGCGCCGACGACGCGCCCCTGCGCATCGACCCGCTTCACCAGGATGGCGTCCATGGGCACGGGCCGGTGCACGGTGGCGCGCTGGTTGGCCTTGGCGACCATCAGCACGCGCGGCGTGGCGATGAAGTGGCGCACGTCCGGCGGCAGCGCATGACAATTGCGCAGCTCGTCGAAGACCGTGGCCCCCTCGTCGCGCAGGATGCCCAGCCCGCTGGCCGGCACCAGGACCAGCTCCGGTTCATCGTCCGGCACCGGATTGAACCGGTACTCGCGATAGCCGAGATGGGTGAAATGACTGCTGTCCAGCCAGTGCAGGAACGCTTCCGCCTCTGCGACCTCGCCCGCGGGCACCACGGCGCCCGCGCTCGTCACCTCGCCGAGCGCCCCCTGCAGCGCGGCCCGCATCGGACGCCAGTCGGCCGCGACGGCGCGCACGTCGGCCAGCACGCGCACCAGCCCGACGCGCACACGCTCCAGCATCTCGGGATCGGAGTGGGGGTCGACCTCCACATGCATGAACGATTCCGGCGCGCCGCTCCCTTCGGCATCGTTGGCCGGTGCTCCACCGGGCTCCGACAGGTCGGTGAGCCGCCCTTCGGCATCGCGGCGCACACGCATGATCGGGTGGATGACGAGGTGGACGGTCAGCCCCTGCCGGTTCAGCTCGGCGGTGACGGAGTCGACCAGGAAAGGCATGTCGTCGTTGACGACCTCGACGACGGTGCGGGGCGACTGCCAGCCGTGCTCCGCAAGGCGCGGGTTGTAGACCCGCACCGACGCCACGCCCGGCCGGCGCCGCTGGCCCCACTGCCACATGGCGACGGCGGCACCGAAGAGCTGGTCGGGGGACGCCTGCGCGATGTCGTCCGGCGGCACGTTGGCGTAGAACTGCCGCACGAACCGTTCCACGGGATCCGCCGGCCCCTTTCCCCGCCCGCCGAGGGCCCGCCGCGCCACCTGCTCCGAAAGCGCGTCCTGCTGCCGCAGCCCACCACGTCCCATTTTCCCCTCCCCGCCCAAACGCCTGAGGCGCGATCATTGACGAGGCCGACAATGGGTCCGGGGAAGGCCCGACGAACAGTGCAAAGGCATCCGGGCGTGGTGCGCCCTATGCACCAGCCGCCACCGGCCGAACCGGGGCCGCATCCTGGCTGAACTGCCTCAACAGCCAGCGGCGAAAGCGCGAGATCGCCGGCTCGTTCCAGCGGTCACGCCGCGTCACGAAAACGTAGGGGTTCAAGACCACGTTGGTGGCCCCGATCTCGGTCAGTTCGCCGGCTGCGATCTCCGTGGCCGCGATCAACTCGTTGGCGAGGGCTACGCCCTGGCCGAGCTTGGCCGCTTCGACGGCCAGATGGGCGTGCCAGAGGCGCGGTCCACGCAGCCGCTCCGGCAGGGGAACGCCGGCCGCGGCGAACCAGTCGAGCCATTGGCGGTGGCTCTCCTCGTGGATCAGCGGCATGGCCGGCAGTCCGGCCACCCGCGTGGCGGCGGGGTGCGCGACCAGCCACGACGGGCTCGCCACCGGAAACACCCGGGGGCGGGCCAGAACGGCGTGCCGCAAACCCGCCTCCTTCGGTTCGCCATAATGGATCTCGCCGTCGGCTTCGAAGTTCGCCAGATCCGGTCTGACCTCGCTCGGCCGCAGGGAGATCTCGACCCCGGGGTGGCGCCGGTGGAAATCCGGCAGCCGCGGGGTCAACCAGCGCATGGCGAACCCTGGAAGGCACCAGATCGTCAGATTGGCCGACCGCCCCTCCCGCATCAACCGGGTGGTCGCCGCAGCGATCTCCGCGAACGCCGGAGTGAGAACCGCCGCATAGTCGTTTCCCGCCGCCGTGAGCGCCACGCCCTGCCGCGACGTGAGGACCAGTTGCACGTCCATCACCGCCTGCAGAGCGCGCAGGTGCCGGCTGACCACCGTGTGATCGACGCCCAATTCCTCCGCGGCCTTGCGCACGCTCTTGTGGCGAGACACGGCCTCGAAGGCGCGCAACGCGGCAAAGGGAGGAATCCTCATCCGACGAGTTCTCCTGTTGGTGGCCGGCCCCGAAGTGTAGGGCGCGCCAGGAACGAAATCCAAGCGGCTCCGGCCGTCAGACGGCGGCCGGCCGCAGGCCGAACGCGTCGACCACGCCGTTGAGCAGGATCTGCACCCCGACGCAAAAGAGCAGGAACGCGCACAACCGCGTCAGAATACGGGCGCGCGTCGGGCCGAGCAGGGCGACCAACTGGTCCGCGAAGCGGTAGGACAACCAGATCAGCACCGCGATGACGAGCGCGGCGGCAGACACCCCGACGAAGAAGCCGCCGACGCCGGTCGGGTCGGCGGGACGGGTCGAACCGAAGGTGATCGCGACGGAAATCGTTCCCGGGCCGGTGGTGAACGGGATGGTGAGCGGAAAGAAGGCCGACTCTTCGACAGTGCCGGCGGGCGCCGCCTGCTCATGCTTCTTCGCTTCGTGCGCTTCGGGTGCGTTGAGGAGCGCCCACGCCCGCTCCGCCACGACCAAGCCGCCGGCGATGCGCAGCGCGGCCAGGGAGATGCCGAAGAAGTTCAGGACATACGCGCCGGCCCACAGAGCCAGGAGCAGCACGATTGCGGAATAGCCGCCGACGAGCCGGGCCAACTGGGAGCGTTCGCCGGAGCTTCGGCCGGCGGTCACCTGGCTGAAGATCACCGCCATGGCGACTGGATTGACGATCGAAAACAAGGCGGAGAAGGCAAGCAGGAAGCTGTCGGTCATGGCGTCACACCGTCTGCACGAGGTCGGGGCCCGTGGATCACCCGCGGGTCCAAAAAGAATGCCGCCCGAAGGCGGCAAGTCGTGGAGGACGCAACCAGGGTCGAAGACTTCCAGCCGCCCGCGATCAGACCGCCAATGCCGCTTCGAGGATGTCGAGCCCCTCTTCCAGCTGGGCATCGGACACCGTCAACGGCACCAGGATCCGGATGACGTTGCCGTGCGTCCCGCAGGTCAGCAGCACCAGCCCCAGATCGAGAGCGCGACGGACAACCCTGCCGGCCGCCTCGCGGTCCGGCTCGGCGGAACCGTGGCGGCTGACGATGTCGAAGCCGATCATCGCGCCGCAGCCGCGCAGGAACGCAATGGGTTGCAGGTCACTGCGCCGCTGCATCGCCTCGAGGCGGGGCAGGATGCGGGCGCCGATGCGGTTGGCACGCTCGCACAGGCCCTCCTCCCGGATGGCGTCGAGGACGGCGAGCGCCGCGGCGCAGGCCACGGGGTTGCCCGCGTAGGTGCCGCCCAGCCCGCCGGGTTCCACCGCGTCCATCACCGCAGCGCGGCCGAGGACTCCCGACAGGGGAAATCCTCCGGCCAGCGACTTCGCCATCGTCACCAGGTCGGGCTCGACGCCGGAATGCTCGATGGCGAACAGCTTGCCGGTGCGGGCGAAGCCCGTCTGCACCTCATCGGCGACCAGCAGGATGCCGTGCTCGTCACAGATGGCGCGCAGCGCGGTCAGCAGGCCCGTCGGCGCGATGTGGAAACCGCCCTCGCCCTGGACGGGCTCGATGACGATGGCGGCCACACGATCCGGCTCGATGTCGGAAGCGAACAGGAAGCGCAGCGCCTTGAGCGCGTCGTCCACGCTCACGCTATGCTGCTCGACCGGGAAGGGGACATGGAAGACCTCCCCCGGCAGCGGCCCGAAGCCGCGCTTGTAGGGCATCACCTTGCCGGTCATGGCCGACGTCATGAGCGTGCGGCCGTGAAAGCCTCCCGTGAAGGTGATGATGCCGGAGCGCCGGGTGGCGGCACGGGCGATCTTCACCGCGTTCTCGAGTGCCTCGGCTCCGGTGGTGAACAGGATGGTCTTGGCCGGCCCCACGAAGGGCGCCAGCGCGTTCAGGCGCTCGGCCAGCGCGACATAGGGCTCGTAGGCCATGACCTGGAAGGCGGTGTGCGTGAACAGTGCCGCCTGCTCCGCCACGGCCTGCATGACCTTCGGATGGCGATGCCCGGTGTTGAGCACGGCGATGCCGCCGCCGAAATCGATGTACCGCTTACCTTCGACATCCCAGATCTCGGCGTTCTCGGCACGCCGGGCGAAGACGGGAGTCGCCGTCGCCACGCCACGGGGGACGGCGGCACTGCGCCGTGCCAACAGATCGGCATTGGTGTTCATGACCCAGCTCCACTTGGATTGCGCCGCCAGCTAAGCCAAGGAGCCAACCCTGCGTAAGGCACATTGGAGGTCATTTCTGGTGCATGGCATGCACCACCCCGGACCATCAAGGATGCGTGCATCGGCGCCTCACGCGCCAAGCGGACAGGTCACGTCCGTCAAGGTGGCGGAAATTCAACCAAACCGGCCTCCGGGAAACCCGGCGCGGTTCACGCGCCACCAGCTTCTGCGGCGTGTTGCCGTTCCGGACGAGCCCCTCCAGCCGATCCCGCTCGTCCGGAGCAAGCTTCAGGTCAATGGCCCACTGCGAGACATCCATGCCCCGCAGCCTGACAGCTTCCCATGCAGAACGTAGCCGCCCGTCCGGCGCGGACCACTAGCGCGAGACCGGCGTCATCCCTTCCCCAAAGGGGCAACCCGTCTGCTGCACTATACGCAACCAAGCGTGTGGGGAAAGCGTGTGTGGAAAAGCGAAAGGCTCAGCCGAAAAGCTGAGCCTTTTCAATGGGTTGAGCACCCGGAAATCTAGTGGCGGAGGGAGAGGGATTCGAACCCTCGATACCCTTTTGGGGTATACTCACTTTCCAGGCGAGCGCCTTCGACCACTCGGCCACCCCTCCGACGGCCGCGAACATAACCATCGCCCGCCCGCTGCGCAAGCCTTATGAACGACCCATATCGTTGATCGCAAGCTGTGCCGTGAAGGAGGGCGCCGATGGTCGTGTTGCGCATACTGGGGGCGCTGTTCGTGCTGGCCGGACTGGGGGCCCTGGCGTGGGACGCCACGCATGCGGACGATGGTTTCCGCCTGTCGGCGCTGGGGGAGCTGTGGTATGCGCTCTCGCCCGGCACGCTCGACCTGCTGCGCGCGGTCACCAGCCGCTATGTGGCGCCGGAACTGTGGGATCCGGCCATTGTCTCGGTACTGCTCCAGCCCGCCGTGCTGGTGCTGGGCGGGTTGGGCATCCTGCTGGTGTTGCTGGGATCGCTGGGGCGCCGCCGCTCGCGGTGAGCATGAGCGCCGGTCACGCGGCGGCGGGCAACGCGGCGGAAGCGGAGGCGGCATCGGCTTCGGCCGCGCGGCGGCTGGCCAGCCAAGCCCAGGCCTTCTCGTGCAGGTGATAGGCGACGGTGTTGCACAGCGGCTCGACCAGCGCGACGGTGCCGCCGACGGCGATGCTGCCGGTCAACAGGTAGCCGACCGTGAAGGCCACCGCGAAGTGCACGCACGCGAAGCTGAAAGTCTTGCTCATGGCCGTCCCCTCCATCGTCCTGTGGATGGAAATCTGGCCGTTCCCGGCGCCGCCGTCCAATCGCAAGTTCCGTGCGCAGCGATAGCTTCCGCCTATCGAATCGCCCCTCTCGGATCACCCGACCATGCGCACGAGGTCGCCGACCGTGCGGCACAGCAGGTCGATGTCCCGGTCGCGCGACAGGCGGTGGTCGCCGTCCTTCACCAGCGTCACCCGCACGTCGTGCGACGCCAGCGCCTCGGCGAGCCGCAGGCTGGTCTGCCAGGGCACGTCGGGATCGGCCATGCCGTGCAGCAGCCGCACCGGCCCGGTGAAGCGCACGGGGTCGCCGCGCAGCAGCAGGTGGGCGCGCGCCTCCTCGACCAGCCTTAGGGTCACCGGCTTGGGATCAGGGAAGTACTGCGAGGGGCGGTACCACGCGCCCTCCCGCTGCATCAGCGCGCGGGTGGCGGGATCGAGCGCGTCCCAGATCAGGTCCTCGGTGAAGTCGGGGGCGGAGGCGATGCCGACCAGCCCGGCCACCCGCTCCGGCCGCCGCAGCGCCGCCAGCGTCATGATCCAGCCGCCCATGGAGGAGCCGACAAGCACCTGCGGCCCCTGCGTCGCCTCGTCCAGCACGGCCAGCGCGTCGTCGGCCCAGGCGCCGATGGTGCCGTCCTCGAACCGGCCGCTCGACGCCCCGTGCCCCTGGTAATCGAAGCGCGTGAAGGCCAACCCCTGCCGGCAGGCCCACGCTTCCAGCGCCACCGCCTTGGTGCCGGTCATGTCGGACATGAAGCCGCCCAGGAACAGGATGCCGGGCTCCGGGCCGGGCTTGCGCGCGGGGGTGTGGCGGTAGGCGATACGGGCGTCGCCGCGCATCAGGACGACGGGGGTGTCGGAACTGGCGGTCATCGGTCACCGGAACGGGCTGGCGAAAGGGTCGGAGCGCGGCGGGCGCCGCCGCCCGCGAACTTTCTTGGGAACCTGCGGCCGCGCGCCGTCACCAAGGGGAAACTGTACACGCCACCGCGAGGAAAAACCAATGAACCGCTTCCGCACCGCCCTGCTGGCGCTCGCCGCCGTCGCCCTGCTGCCCGCCGCCGCCGAGGCGGGGCGCATCACCTTCACGAACAGCTCCGGCACCGTGGCTCGGATCAAGTGGAAGGTGGCCGACAGCGAATCCGGCTGGACCACGCTGGCCCTGGGCCAGTCGGTGTTCCGCGACTTCCCGGACGACTATCCGCCGATCGAAGTGTACGCCCAGTACCAGGCCGTGGTCTTGTGGGAGGACGCATGCTGGTGGCGGACCGCCGCCTCCGATAATGCGAACCTGAAGCTCACGGGCACATTGTACAATCTCCGCTGCAAGCGGGATTGAACCCGCCGTGCCGCCCCGGTGCCTCCATCCCGCGATAGGGCATGGCACGCGCCGGCACGCTGGGCTATGGTGCGCCCGCCCGGTTGCCCCGAACCGGGCGGCGGTGCACACCCCAGGTGAGCGGACGGCCCGAAAGGCCCTGCGGCGGACAGCATGGAAGCGGACCATTATCCCGGCGAAAGCACGCACACGCCCGAACACACCCCGCACCCCGCCCCGGGGCGGCGCCCGGCGGTGGTGCTGCAGGTGCTGCCCACGCTGGTGACCGGCGGGGCCGAGCGCGGCTGCATCGACGTGGCCATCGGGCTGGCCGAGGCCGGGGCGGTGCCGCTGGTGGCGAGCCAGGGCGGGCCGATGGTGCGCGAGTTGGACCGCGCGGGCATCCGGCACATCACACTGCCGCTGGCCTCCAAGAACCCGATGACGATCCGCCGCAACGCCCGGCGGCTGGAGCAGGTGATCCGCGAGCATGGCGTGGACATCGTGCACGCCCGCTCCCGCGCCCCGGCGTGGAGCGCCTGGATGGCCTGCCGGCGCACCGGCGCGCATTACATGACCACCTTCCACGCGCCCTACAATTTCAAGGGCGGGCTGAAGCGCTGGTACAATTCGGTGATGGCGCGCGGCGAGCGGGTCATCGCCATTTCCGAGTTCGTGCGCGAGCATGTGCTGGCGAATTACGACGTCGACCCGACGCGCGTGCGGCTGATCCACCGCTGCTACGACCCCGCCGTCTTCGCGCCGGATCGGGTGTCGTCCGCCCGCATTATCCAGCTCGCCAAACAGTGGCGGCTGCCGGACGACCGCCCCGTCGTCCTGCTGCCCGGCCGGCTGACCCGGTGGAAGGGGCAGGTGGTGCTGATCGACGCGCTCGCCAAGCTGGGGCGCAAGGACGTCTGTTGCCTGCTCGTCGGTTCCGACCAGGGGCGCAGCGGTTACCGGCAGGAGCTGGAGGAGCGCGCCCGGCGCGCCGGGCTGGAGGGCGTGGTGCGCCTGACCGGCGACTGCACGGACATGGCCGCCGCCTACACGCTGGCGACCGTGGTCGTGTCGGCGTCCCGCGAGCCGGAGGCGTTCGGCCGCGTCATCGTCGAGGCGCAGGCGATGGGCAAGCCGGTGATCGTCACCGCCATCGGCGCCTACCAGGAAACGGTGATCCCCGGCGAGACCGCCTGGGTGGTGCCGCCGGACGACGCGGAAGCGCTGGCCAAGGCGCTGGGCGAGGCGCTGGCCCTGGACGAAACGCAGCGCGCGGCCATCGGCGCGCACGCGCAGGCCTTCGTGTCGGAACGCTTCACCAAGGAGCGCATGGTGGCGGAAACCCTGGCGGTCTACGGGGAGTTGCTGGGGGCGTGAGGCGGAGCCCCCTCTGCGGCGCCCGCTGCGCTTGACAGCCCGTTCCATATATTTAGAGTCCCGCATCCCGACTGATTCGGGACACGCAAACTTATGGAAACGGTGATACCGGTGTCGTCCAACATTGCCATTACGCTGCCCGACGGCAGCGTGCGCGAATTCGACGGGCCGGTCACGGGGGCAGACGTTGCCGCCGCGATCGGGCCCCGGCTGGCCAAGGATGCGCTTGCCGTCAAGATCGACGGCGAGGTGAAGGACGTCACCACCACCATCACTACGAACGCCAGGATCGAGATCGTCACGCGCAGTCATCCCGACGCGCTGGAGGTGATCCGCCACGACGCCGCCCACGTGCTGGCCGAAGCCGTGCAGGAGCTGTATCCGGGCACGCAGGTCACCATCGGCCCGGCCATATCCAACGGCTTCTACTACGACTTCGCGCGCGAGCAGCCGTTCACGCCCGACGATCTGGAGAAGATCGAGGCGAAGATGCGGGAGATCGTCCAGCGCAACGCTCCCATCGTGCGCGAGGAGTGGAGCCGCAACGACGCCGTCGCCTACTTCAAGAAGATCGGCGAGCACTACAAGGCCGAGCTGGTCGAGGCGATTCCCGAGGACCAGGTCATCAGCGTCTACCGCCAGGGCGACTGGCTGGACCTGTGCCGTGGCCCGCACGCGCCCACCACGGGGAAGGTCGGCACCGCCTTCAAGCTGATGAAGGTGGCCGGCGCCTACTGGCGCGGCGACAGCCGCAACCCGATGCTGCAGCGCATCTACGGCACGGCGTGGCGCGACGAGAAGGAGCTGAAGACCTACCTGACCCAGTTGGAGGAGGCGGAGAAGCGCGACCACCGCCGCCTGGGCAAGGAGATGGACCTCTTCCACACGCAGGAGGAGGCGGCCGGCTCGGTGTTCTGGCACCCCAAGGGCTGGACGCTGTACCGGACGCTGGAGACCTACATCCGCACCAAGCTGGACCGCGCCGGGTACCTGGAGGTGAAGACGCCGCAGCTCATCGACAGCTCGCTGTTCAAGGCGTCCGGCCACTGGGACATGTACGGCGACAACATGTTCAAGGTGGAGGCGGACGAGGGCAAGAAGTTCCTCGGCATCAAGCCGATGAACTGCCCCGGCCACGTGCAGATCTTCAACAACGACCTGCGCTCCTACCGCGACCTGCCGATGCGTCTGGCCGAGTTCGGGTCGTGCCACCGCAACGAGCCGTCGGGTGCCCTGCACGGCATCCTGCGCGTGCGCGCCTTCACGCAGGACGATGCGCACATCTTCTGCACCGAGGATCAGGTGCCGGAGGAGTCGGCCAATTACTTCAAGCTCCAGTTAGGCGTCTACAAGGACCTGGGCTTCGAGAACATCGCGGTGAAGCTGGCCCTGCGTCCGGACGTGCGCGCCGGCACCGACGCGGTGTGGGACCGCGCCGAGGAGGGCCTGCGCACGGCGTTGCGCTCGGCCGGGCTGGAGTTCGAGGAACTGCCGGGCGAAGGCGCCTTCTACGGCCCGAAGGTGGAGTTCCACCTGACCGACGCCATCGGCCGGACGTGGCAGTGCGGCACGCTGCAGCTCGACTTCGTGCTGCCCGAGCGGCTGGACGCCACCTACATCGGCGAGGACGGGGCGAAGCACCGGCCGGTGATGCTCCACCGCGCCATCCTGGGCTCGCTGGAGCGCTTCATCGGCATGCTGATCGAGCACTACGCCGGCAAGTTCCCGCTGTGGCTGGCCCCCGTGCAGGCGGTGGTGACCACCATCACCAACGAGGCCGACGGCTATGCCGCCGAGGTGCACAAGCTGTTGAAGCGGCAGGGTGTCCGGGCCACGCTGGACGTGCGCAACGAGAAGATCAACCTGAAGGTCCGCGAGCACAGCCTGCAGAAGGTTCCGGTGATCGTCGTCGTCGGCAAGCGCGAGGCGGAGGAACGAACCGTCGCCCTGCGGTACCTCGGCGGAAAGGATCAGGAAGTTCTTGCCCTCGACGCCGCAGTCAATAAACTGGTTGATCAAGTGAAGTCCCCGGCGGGTGACCTCACCGACGATTCGCCGTTCTGACCGGCCCGCTCCTGCGGGCCCCCATGACGTCGGGGGCCCGTGGGAGGGGTCTCAAACCATGGAGAAGCATCCATAGCCAGGTTACCGCAAGAAGCCGCCCCGACCCGCGACGGTCCGCGAGTGAACAGGGAGATTACGGCTCGCTCCGTCCGTCTCGTTGGCGCTGATGGCGAGATGGTCGGCGTTGTTTCGCTGCGCGACGCGCTGCTGGCGGCCGAGGACGCCGGCCTCGACCTGGTCGAGGTGGCTCCGCAGGCCGAACCGCCCGTCTGCAAGATCCTCGACTACGGCAAGTTCAAGTACGAGGCGCAGAAGAAGGCGGCCGAGGCGCGCAAGAAGCAGAAGATCATCGAGGTCAAGGAGATCAAGCTCCGGCCGGGCATCGATGACAACGACTATGACGTGAAGATGCGCGCGGCGCGCCGCTTCCTGGAAGAAGGCGACAAGGTCAAGGTGACCATGCGCTTCCGCGGACGCGAGATGGCGCACCAGGACCTGGGCATGAACGTGCTGATGCGCGTGCGCGACCACCTGGACGATTTGGCGAAGGTCGAGCAGATGCCGAAGCTCGAAGGCCGCCAGATGGTCATGGTGATCGCCCCCCGGTGATCGGTCCCGCGTGACCACGCACGAAAAAAGCCCGCCGGCGACGGCGGGCTTTTTTGTAACCTGAAGCAGGTCCCAGCACCCACCCGCCACCATCATACGACCGAGCGGAACCTCTGACACACCGCAACCGGTCAGGTCCTCCCCATCGTCATGCCCGGCCTCGTGCCGGGCACCCACGCACTCCGACCAATCCAAGGTGCGTGGGTGCCCGGGACTGGGCCCGGGCATGACGAATTGGGATGTGTTCGTATTTCTGCTCGACGGTATCACTTCTTCTCCAGCATCAGCATGCCCTGCTCGCGGATGCGGTGGGTGAGCTTTTCGCCGAGTTTGGCGAGCAGCCAGGGCAGGTCGACCTCCACGCGCACCTCGCGCTCATCCACGTCGATGCGGCCGGCGACGGTCTGGGCCAGGACGGACAGGCGGAAATCCAGGCGGTCTTCCGTCCAGGTCTCCTCGACGTTCGCCTGCAGGCTGGACAGCTGGCTGCGGAGCTGGCCCAGGCCGCGGTCGATGCGGTCCTTCGCCTCCTGCCGGCCGAGCTGGTGCGGGATGGTGACGGTCAGCGGCTTGCTCATGCGGCCCTCTTTCCGGATCGGGGACACCGAACATAACAGCCACGGTGCCGGTTTCGCTCCCCCGCTGAAATTAGGGGGTATCCAATTGTAGAACTTGCACAGCGGTACGACGTGTGGCGCGCCCGCGATCCGCGCGGGTGACCTTGTGGAAGACCATGCGCCGCTCCCCGTTCCTGCGCCGGACCTCGGCCCTGCTGGCCATCGCCGCCCCGCTCGTTTTCGCCGCCGGCCCCACCAACGGTGCCCGCGCCCTGGACCTGTTCGGCGAGTCCTTCCGATCGGTGGACGAGGTGCTGGCGTACAACCGCGAGGGCGGCGTGCGGTTCCTGGACCGGCAGGGGCGCTTCCTGGGATCGTCCGGCGAGAACGCCGGGGCCGCCGTGCCGGTGGACAAAATGCCGCGCCACCTGCTGCAGGCGCTGATCGCCAAGGAGGACCGGCGCTTCTTCGAGCACGCCGGGCTGGACTACCTGGGGCTGGCGCGGGCGCTGTCGGTGGCGGTCACGTCGGGCCGCATCAGCCAGGGCGGCAGCACGCTGACCCAGCAGACCATGAAGAACATCTTCCTGAAGGACGAGGACCGCTGGACCCGCAAGGTGCAGGAACTGGTCACCGCGCAGGAGTTCGAGGAGAAGGTCGGCAAGCGCAACGTGCTGTACCTGTACCTGAACCGCGCCTATTTCGGCACCGGCGCCTATGGCGTGGAGGCGGCGGCCAAGGTCTATTTCAACAAGCCGGCGGTCGCGCTGACGCTGAAGGAATCGGCGGTGCTGGTCGGCATGCTGCCCGCACCGTCGCGCCTCAACCCCTTCGCCGACGAAAAGCGCGCGGAGGAGAAGGCGGCCATCGTGCTGGACACCATGGCCGACGCCGGCTTCATCACCCGGGCGCAGGCCGACCGCGCCAAGCGCCAGCGCCTGACCCTGGCCGAGGCCAACCGGTCGGCCGTGGCCGTGTCGGGCGGGTTCCGCGCCATGGCGAAGGCGCGCTTCGACCGCTTCCACGCCGATTTCTACGGCAAGGACGCGGAGCTGGGTAAGGACACCACCGGGCCGGGGCCGACCTTCACCGTGCGCACCACGCTGGACCGCGACCTGCAGGTGGCCGCCGTGCGCACGCTGGAGGCCGTGCTGAAGCGCAACGCCGCCCGCATCGGCGACGCGGAGTGTGCGCTGGTGGCACTGAGCGACACCGGCGAGGTGCTGGCCATGGTGGGCGGGCGCGACGCGGCGGCGCGGCGCGACCACTTCAACCGCGCCATGCAGGCCAAGCGGCAGCCGGGCTCCGCCTTCAAAGCTGTTCGTCTATCTGGCGGCGCTGGAGCGCGGGCTGACGCCGGACAGCGTGGTCGACGGCTCCCGCTTCGAACTGCCGGGCGAGCGGAGCATCCGCAACTTCGACGACCGCTATCCGGACCGGCTGACGCTGGCGCAGGCGCTGGCGCGGTCCAGCAACACGGCGTCCGTCCGCCTGACCCAGGGGCATGTCGGCGAGGTGGTGGAAATGGCGCGCCGCCTGGGCATCGGCACGCCGCTGGACCGCACGCTGGGGCTGGCGCTGGGCAGCAGCGAGACGACGCTGCTGGAGCTGACGCAGGCCTACGCCTCGGTCGCCAACGGCGGCCTGCGGGTGGAGGCGCGCGCCTTCCAGCGCATCGCCGACCCGCGCGGGCGGGAGGTCTACGCCGCCGGCGCGCCGGCGGCGGAGCGCGTGCTGGCGCCGCAGACCGCGGCCGCCATGCAGGCCATGCTGCGCGACGTGCTGGGCAAGGACGGCACCGGCCGGGTGGCGGCGTTCGGCAACGGTGGGGGCGGAAAGGCGGCCGGCGGCAAGACGGGCACCACCAACGACTACCGCGACGCGCTGTTCGTCGGCTTCGCCAACGGCATGACGGTGGGCGTGTGGGTGGGCAACGACGACAACACGCCCATGAAGGGCGTCACCGGCGGCTCCGTCCCCGCCGAGATCTGGCGCGGCTTCATGGCCGAGGCCGCGAAACTGAAGAAGGCGGGCTGACGCGCCCGGAACGCCCCGGCCGCTGCCCCGTTTCGCTGAATACGGGAAACGGGGGGAGGGCTCGGCCATGGCCGGGAAACGGCGGAGGGTGCGCGTTTGGCTGCTGGGCGGCGTGGCCGCGACGGTCCTGTCCGGCTGCGCCGCGTTCGACCGGGCGGTGACGGTCGACTGCTGGCAGCTCGACGCCGCCGCCCTGGCCCGCGCCCGCGCGGAGGGCCTGTGCGGGGACGCCTTCGCCCTCAACACCGTCTTCATCCCTCCCCCACCCCCGCAGTTGCCGGCATGGCGGCGCGCCCAGGGCGGCGCCGGCTCCGGCCCGGAGCGCGGCGGCACAGCGGCCGGAACCGCACAGGGCATAGCGACGACCACCGGAACCGTCGGTGACGGCGGCACGGGCGGCGGTACGACCGGGGGCACGGCGGGAACCTCGGCGGGAATCGGCACGACCGGTGGCGCGGGCATGGGCGGCGCGGGGTTGGGGGGCAGCGGATCGGCCGGCAGCGGCGGCCGGTCAGGCGGCGGATCCGGTAAAGGCGGTGACGGCGGCGGCGGTGCTGGCGGCGGTGCTGGCGGCGGTACTGGCGGCGGGGCCGGAGGCTCCGGCGGCGGTGGTTCCGGTGGAGGTGGCTCTGGTGGCGGTGGCTCTGGTGGCGGTGGAGGCTCTGGAGGAGGCGGCGGTTCTGGTGGAGGTGGCGGCTCCGGTGGAGGTGGAGGCTCTGGAGGAGGCGGTGGCTCTGGTGGAGGTGGCGGCTCCGGTGGAGGCGGTGGCTCTGGTGGAGGTGGCGGAGGCTCCGGCGGCGGTGGCTCCGGTGGTGGAGGCGGCGGTTCTGGTGGAGGGGGTGGCTCCGGTGGAGGCGGCGGGGGCGGCGCGGGCGCCGGATCCGGCGGTGGGCACGGGGGCGGCGGACCGGGCGGCGGCGGTGGCCGTGGGGGTGGTCGCGGTGGAGGTGGCGGTCCCGGTGGGGGCGGCCGGGGTGGCCGGTGACGGCGCGGCTTGCCGTTGGTTGGGTTGAAACCCAACGCCCTTGTGCGGCGAGCAACGTTGGGTTTTCGCCTGCGGCTCAACCCAACCTACGACGCCCTACCGCGCCTTGGCCAGCAACGCGCCGCTGATGTAGCCGAGCGTGCGGCCGTTGCGCGCGACCCGGTACCAGCCGTTCTGCTCGGCCGACACGGTGACCGTCTCGCCTTCCTCCAGCACGTCGAGGACGCGGCCGCGGCAGCCCGGCGCGTCGCGCAGGTTGGCGTCGGCCAGGATGCGCGCGCGGCTGCCCTCCTCCAGCGACACGCGGCGGCCCGAGGGAATGTCCGGCGGCAGCGCGCAGCCGTCGTCGTCGGACGCGCCGCCGCCGGATGACGCGGCGCGGGCGGAGGGCGGCTTGTCCAGCAGGTAGCTGCTGGCGACGTAGCCCAGCACCTTGCCGTTGCGGGCGACGCGGGACCAGCGATCCACCGCTTCGGGCAGCACCTCCACCTTCTCGCCGGGCAGCAGCGCGTCGAGCACCTTGCCGTCGCGGTCGGGGGTGGCGCGCACGTAGACGTCGTCCTTGGCCCAGGCGGTGCGGTTCCGGCCCTTTTCGGGCGCCTTCTCAGTGATCTTCTCGGGGGCCTTCTCGGGGGCCTTCTCCTTGCCGGCGTCCTTGATGACCGGCGGTGGAGCGGCTTCCGGGGGCGGGCGCACCGCGGTCGCCGTGGGGGGCGCGGGCGGCGGCGCCGGGGCGGCCACGGGCGGCAGGGCCGGCTCGATGAAGGCGGGCGGGGGTGCGGCGGCGGCCGGCTTGCGCGGCGGGGGCGGCGCGACCTGCCCGGCCGGCAGGGAGACCGGGGGCGGCGCTTCGGCCGCCGGGGGCAACGGGCGCAGGGGCGGCGGCGGCGGGGGTGCGCCCGGCACGGTCACGGGCGACAGCGGCGGCGCCACCGACGGCAGCGGCAGGACGGCAGCGGCGGGCTTCGGCACCGCCGCACCCTTGGCGTCGGGCGGCAGGAGGGGAGTGAGCTTCGGCGCCACCGGCGTGGGCAGGGCGCGCGGCGTGAACCGCTCCTCCCCCGCCGGGGCCGGCGCGGTCTGCGCCTGGACGGCCGGCGCCATGCCCGCCGGTGCCAGGACGGCGAGGACGAGTGACAGGAGGGCCGACCGGCGCCGCATCGCCCCTCCCGTCAATCCAGCGTGATGCGGGCGATGAGCGTCGGCAGTGTCTGGCAGCGGAACAGCCCGTCCAGGGTCTGCGCCTCGGTCAGGCGCACGGTCAGCGCACAGCCGTAGGAGTGCACGGTCAGCTCCGTCTGCGCCAGATAGCCGCTGGCGGCGGACGGCATGGAGATACTGTAGCCGGGCGCGCCCATCTTGCCGGCGATGTTGCCGTGCGCGGGGTTGAAGCTCTGCACCTCCAGCGTCAGGGGGCCGAGGTTGCGCAGCACCGTCTCGCTGTTCGGGTCCTCCTTGGTGGCGTAGAGCAGGACGGGCACGACCTTCTTGCGGCCGAACCAGTCGCGCAACGCCAGGTTGGCCAGCACCGGATCGCGGCTTTGCAGCGCCGCCTCCACGGCGATCTGGCGCAGCGCGGTGTCGTTGCCGCCCAGCACCGCCTCGTAGGTGGCGATGCGCGCCGCGCGCTCGCCGCCCAGCAGACGGGCGCGGATGTCGTTGATGAGGTCGGCGCGCATCTGCACCGCGTGGTCGGCGGCGTTGACCTCCGCCAGCTCCTCCTCCTCGCGCATGCGGCGGGCCTGTTCGTCGGCAAGGCGCTGCTTGGATTCGGCGTCGAGGCGGGCGCGCAGCGCCTTCGCCTCCTCCGTGCCGGACACCACCGTCTGGCCGGGCAACTCGGCCACCGGCTTGCCGAGGCTGTCCAGCACGTCGGCGTTGGTCCATTCCAGCTTGACGGCGAAGGCGCCGTCGCGCCCGCGCGTGGTGGTGGCGGTGCCGGTCAGCACCTTTTCCACCCCTGGCTCGGCGACCGGGCGCAGGAAGGTGAAGGGGCCGTCGCGGCCATCGATGACGAAGGTCGGCCTGGCCAGCTTCACGCGCGCCGCGACGCGCAGCGCCGGGCCCGATTCGGCGGGATCGACCGCCACCTCCTCGACCGCCCAGGTGGCGGGCAGCACGCGCGCGACATGCTGGCGCACCGCGTCGGCCGGCGTGCCGTCAGCCGCCTGCAGCGGACCGGCCAGAACCAGCCCGAATCCCAGCGCCGCCAATCCCCGCCACGCCGCATGCGCCATCGCCAAACCCCACATCCTCCGCCGCCGAACGGCCCGCGTCGCCCGAAGAGTTGGTAAAGCCAACGGCCACGGAAGGGAAGCGGGTTTTGGGCCGCCGCGCGGAACGAGCGTGGGTTGTGCGCGGCCCGGCTTTCGTTCGGTGAGCCGTGTGCGCAGCCCGATCGCGACCGGCGGTCGAAATTGGCGTGACGGGCACACGCTGCTTGTCTATCATCATACATAGGAGTGCAATGCGGCCGCGTCGGCGGCCCAGGGCAGCGACAACTGCGGCAACAACGGGAGCATGCGGGGCGACATGGCGGGGAAAGGCGCGTCGGACGAGCGGTCGGCCCTGATCTGCCGCAACGTCACGGTCAGCGGCCGGCGCACGAGCCTGCGCATGGAGCCGCTGCTGTGGGATTCCCTCAAGGACATCTGCGAGCGGGAAGGCTGCACGCTGAACGAGCTGTGCACGATGATCGATTCGCGGCGCGGATCGGCCAACCTGACGGCCTCCATCCGCGTGTTCATCGTCAGCTATTACCGGCAGGCGGTGGCCAACTCGCCGCAGCGCAGCGGCTTCGGCGAGGACGGCGGCATGAGCCCGGCCCTGCGCCGCGCGTTGCAGGACGCGGTGCCGCTGGACGAATAGAATCCGGCGTTGCCGGACCGGCTTACCAGACCCGGCTTACCAGACCCGGCCTACCAGATGAGGCGGGGGATCGCCCAGGTGGGCACGTGGCCCGACGCCTCGATGGCGGCGGCCAGCGAATCGGGATCGGGGTGCTCGCCCCAGGCGCCGCCCAGTTCCTCGCGGTGGATGCCGCCGGTGACCAGCGCCACGTCGATGCCGGCGGCGTTGGCGCCGGCCACGTCGGTGCGCAGGCTGTCGCCCACCGCCAGGATGCGGGCATGGTCGGAAATGCCCATCAGGCGCAGGCAGCGCTCGTATACCGGGGCGTGCGGCTTGCCGTGGTAGAACACGGCGCCGCCCAACTCCTCGTACCGCGCGGCCAGCGTGCCGGCGCAGATCACCATGCCGTCGCCGACCATGACGATCAGGTCGGGGTTGGCGCACACCATGGGCAGCCGGCGCGCCGCGCAGGCCTCCAGCGCCGGGGCGTAGTCCGCCAGCGTTTCGGAGAAGTCGACGATGCCGGTGTTGACGACGAAGTCGGCCTCCTCCGGCGTCGCCGCGACGGTGTAGCCGAGGCCGTCGAAGACGTCGATGTCGCGGTCCGGACCGATGTGGTAGAGCCGGCGGCCGAGTGCCGCGTGCCAGGGTTCGTCGCGGTCGCGCAGCGCCTCGTACGCCGCCTCGCCGGAGGTCATGACGTGGGCGTAGCGGTCGCGGCCGATGCCCATGCCCTCCAGCTTCCTGATCACGCCGTCCGGCCGGCGCGGCGCGTTGGACAGCAGGCACAGCACCTTGCCGGCGGCGTTCAGCCGCTCCAGCGCCTCCGGCACGCCGGGATAGGCCTTCTCGCCGTCGTGGATCACGCCCCACAGGTCGAGGATGAGCCCGTCGTAACGGTCGATGACGGAGGACAGGCCGGTGAGCTGGGGGACGAGGTGCATGATGATGGCGCGCGGGGTCAGGGGACGGGCGCGCCTTTAAAGCATGGGACGGTGGTGCGACGCAAAGACCATCACGCCGGCTTCTTGCTGAGGCGCGGTTCGCCGAACAGGTAGCCCTGGCCGAAGTCCAGGCCCATGTCGAGGATCTCGATCAGTTGGTTCTCGGTCTCGATCTTCTCGACGATCAGGTCGATGGGCTCGCCTTCGATGCGTTTGCGCAGGGCCGCGACCTTTCCCTTCATCTCCGGGTCGACCAGCAGGTGGCAGTCGATCTTCAGGTAGCGGAAGTCGTGCAGAAGCAGCGCGTCGACGTTGATGGCGTCGAGGTCGGTCACCTGGTCCATGGAGAAGCGGAAGCCCAGCTTGGCGAGCTGGGAGAGGATGGCCATGGTCACCGCCTCCCCCGCGCGCAGGTCGGCCTGGCCCAGCTCGAACACCAGCTTGGGCACCAGCGCCTGGTTCTGCGCCATCAGGTGCAGGAACTGCTTCATGAACTCGGCATCGCCCAGCGTGGCCGGCGAGATGTTGGAGACGAAGCCGATGTGGTGCTGGCGCCGCTCCGTCTCGCGGATCAGCTGGATGCAGCGCATCAGCAGCAGGTTGTCCACGGTGGCGATCAGCCCCTCGCGCTCGGCGATGGCGAGGTAGCGGTCGGGCTTGATCTGCGTGCCGTCGGCGCCGCGCACGCGCGAGAACACCTCGTAGAAGCGGTGCTTGCGCTGCGGCAGGCTGACGATGGGCTGGAGGTAGATGTCGATGCGGTCGGCCCGCAGCGCGTCGCGCACGGTTTCCAGCACCGCGGCGTCGTCCATCGGGCTGGTGGTGGGAGGCGGCGTGATCTGGGGCGCCTGGGCGGCGACGAGCGGCCCGCCGCTTTCCGGCGGGCGGGGGCGCGACTGCGGCGGGCGCGGCGGCGCGTCAGGGACCGGGCGGGGGGCGCGCTTGTCGTGCAGGCGGGCGACCAGCGACTGGAGCAGCTTCACCTCCTGCATCACGGTGTCGTAGCCGACCACGGTGCCGGAGCGGCGCGCCTCCTCCAGCGCGGTGTTGGCGCGCTCCACGTCCGCGGTCAGGCGGGCGACCTCGCCGTGCAGGCCCTCCACCACCTCGCGCAGGCGGGAGGCGCGCTTGGCCGCCACGCGCTCGCGGTCGAGCCGGGTGACCACCTCGTGCACGAGACCGCCGGCCAGCACGATGAAGGCGCCGGCCAGCCAGCCCGGCAGCGGGTCCATCTCCGGCCGGACGTAGGGCAGCGTCACGCCCACCGACACCCCGGCGACGGTGTAGGCAAGCGCGTAGACGAGGTGGATGAGCACGGTCATGGCAAGCGCCGCCGAAAGCTGCGACGCCGCCGAGAGTGGCCGAGCATGGTTTAGAGGCGGTTAATGGTGATCCGCCCCCACCGCATCCGCCACGGACGCGAACCCATCCGCCTTCAGGCGTGCGGCCAGATCGCGCTTGATGGCGCCGATCAGGGCCGGGCCGCCGTAGACCAGGGCGGAGTAGAGCTGCACCAGCGAGGCGCCGGCGCGGATCTTGGCGTAGGCGTCGTCGCCCGACGCGATGCCGCCGGCCCCCACCAGCGGCAGCTTGCCACCCGTCAGCGCGTACATCTCCCGCAGCACCTGGGTGGAGGGGCCGAACAGCGGCTTGCCGGACAGGCCGCCGGCCTCGTTGCGGAAGCGCTCCGGCAGTTCCGGCGGGCGGGCGATGGTGGTGTTGGAGACGATCAGCCCGTCGATGCCGGAGTCCAGCGCCACGGCGGCGATGTCGGCCTTGTCCTCGTCCGTCAGGTCGGGGGCGATCTTCAGCAGAACCGGCGGGTTGCGGGTGAGCTTGCACGCCGCCCGCGCCTCCAGCACGCGGCCGAGCAGTGCCTGCAGCGGCTCGCGCCCCTGCAGCGCGCGCAGGCCCGGCGTGTTGGGCGAGGAGACGTTGACCACCAGATAGTCGGCGAAGGGGGCGAGACGCCGCACGCCGATGGCGTAGTCGTCGGCGGCCTCCACCGTGTCCTTGTTCTTGCCGACGTTGGCGCCGACGATACCGGGGGCGCGCTTGCGATTGCCCAGACGGTCCTCGAACCGGCGGGCGAACTGCTCCAGCCCGCCGTTGTTGAAGCCCATGCGGTTGACCACCGCGCCCAGTTCGGGCAGGCGGAACAGGCGCGGGCGCGGGTTGCCGGGCTGCGGGCGGGGCGTGACGCTGCCCGCCTCGACGAAGCCGAAGCCGAGGCGCAGCATGGCGTCCATCACCTCGGCGTTCTTGTCGAAGCCGGCGGCGAGGCCGACCGGGTTGGCGAAGTCCAGGCCCCAGACGCGGGTGCGCAGCACCGGGTCGTCCGCCTCCCGCGCCGCCGGGGCGAGGCCCAGCGCCAGGGCGCGGACGGTGAGGGTGTGCGCCGTCTCCGGATCGAACGAGCGCAGCAGCGGCCCCACGACGGGGAACAGGTCGATCACAGCGGAACCTCATCCAGCGGGGGAAACACATGGCGGCCGTTGGGTCCCAGCGGCAGCGGGGCGACGCGCAGCACCACCGACACGGGAAGCGGCCCGTAGAGGTGCGGGAAGAGCTGGCCGCCGCGCGACGGCTCCCACTTCAGCGCCGGGCCCAGGCGGGCGGCGTCGACGGTGAGCAGCACGAGGCCGTCCTGGCCCGCGCGGTGCTTGGCCGCACTCTCCACCACCTGGGCGGAGGTGGAAAAGTGGATGAAGCCGTCCGCCGCATCCTGCGACGAGCCCGGATAGGCGCCGGTGGGGGCGGCTCGCTCCCACTCCTCGGCGCGGCACATATGATGGATGATTCGCTCGGTCATGGCGGGCGGGACACTACCCGAAAGCGCCTCCACGGACCAGAGCCGCAAGAGCGCAGCGGTACAGCGGAAAGGGTGTTGCGGGAATCGCGTTTTGCAAAATGCAAACCGCGCAACAAACGCGATGCGGCATTTTGCAGAAATTATTCTTGATCAAAGTCAAACCACGCTGCACCGCACCCGACCAACCCCAGCGGAATCAAGGCTTTTGCCGCGTCAGCGTCAGCGGCGCCGGTTGGCATCGCGCTTGCTGTAACAATGGCAACGTATGGAGGACTGCCATGAACGCGCTGGCAACGACGATGCTGAAGACCCGTGACGCGGTGGACCCGGCGGGCGCCACGGCCACGGACGACGTGACGCACACCCAGGTTCCGCTGAAGCCGACGGCGGCGATGCTGGCCAACGGGTCGCGCGCCGGCGGCGTGTCGGTCGAGGTCGCCTGGAAGATCTATCTGGCGATGATTCGCGAGGCGTGAGCGGGCCGCCGGGGTTTCCCCCTCCCCGGCCTCATTCCACGCCGTCGTAGAACAGGTGCCGGCCGATCTCCGCGCACGGCGAATGGCCAGTGGCCCAGGACGGGTGCAGGCCGAGACGGTGGTAGTGCGTGGCCCCGCCGGTCGGATCGGGCAGCAGCCCGGCAACGGCGCGGCGCGCCACGCGCAGGCAGGTGGCGAACACCGGGTCGGCCGCCGTGACCGCCAGCAGCTTGGCCCGGTTCGGGTCGTTCGCGTTCCAGCACGAAAACTGGTAGGGCTTGCGGCACACGGCGACGATGCTGCCGCCCCACCAGTGGCCGCCACGCCGTTCGGCTCGCCGGACGCGGTTGACCACCACCGCCGCCACCGCCTCGATTCCCCGAACCGGTTCGCCGCGCGCCTCGCCCCACAGGGTGCGGGCGAGGGTGTCGACCGCTTCTTCGGTGGGCCCACCGGCGGCCGGGGGCGCGGTGGAAGGGGCCGGCGGCGCCGTGGTGGCGGGAGTGGCGGCCGGCGTCGCGGCGGACATCGGGACCAGAGACATCGGGACCAGAGACATCGGGACCAGACGGGCGCGGCTCATCGCACACCCCCGTCGGCGACGCCGCAGTCCAGCTTGCGCTCGATGCGCAGCAGGTGATCGGTCAGGCGCGTTTCCACGTCCTTCAGCGTGCCGAAGGAGACGTAGGTCTTGGCGACCTCCAGCTTGTAGGCGGCGAGGCTTTCGCGGACCTGCGCCTGCGCCGCCTCCGCGCGGGTGCGCAGCGCGGCCAGGGCGTCCTCGGAATCCTTGCGCAGCCGCGCGATCAGCCAGAACAGGCCGCCGAAAACAGGCAGCTCGACGGCCGTGATCCACCAGACCACGTTCATGGTTTCAGGCATCGACATCTCCGTTACAGAAAGAAAATATTGTTGATGGCCGTTCAAAACGGGCGCCGAGATCGACGATTACTCTTGCGCATTACCCCCGATGCGGTAGCTTCGCGTCGTTGCCCGGCCCATCGGCGCGGCAACGTCTTGGGACACGAAGACTGGGGGAAATAATGCTTCGTACGCTTGCTTTGTCGTCGGTGCTGGTCGTCGGCCTCGCGGGGGCGGCGCTGGCGCAGTCGGCCAACGTCGTCGGCACCTACACCTACAACGGCACCGACACCGACGGTTCGGCCTACAAGGAGGCCGGCACC
>DASPIO010000203.1:0-7327 GCA_035629155.1 Azospirillum sp.
CTCGAAGCTCAGCCAATGGTTCCAGTAGTCGCCCATGTTGTAGCCGCAGAACGGCAGCATGGCGAACGGGTCGCGGCGGATGGCGGCCTGGCCGACGGCGGCGGCGGTCGCCTCCGAGCCCATGGTCGCCGCCCAGTACACACCCTGCTTCCAGGTCTTCGCCTCGAACACCAGCGGGAAGGTCTTGGACAGGCGACCACCGAAGATGAAGGCCGAGATCGGCACGCCGGCCGGATCCTCCCACGCCGGGTCGATCGACGGGCACTGCGCCGCCGGCGCCGTGAAGCGCGAATTCGGGTGCGCGGCCGGGCGGCCGGAAGCCGGCGTCCAGTCGTTGCCCTGCCAATCGATCAGGTGCGCCGGCGCCTCCTCCGTCAGGCCTTCCCACCACACGTCGCCATCGTCGGTCAGGGCCACGTTGGTGAAGATGACGTTGTGATCGAGGGTCCTCAGCGCGTTCGGGTTCGACTTGATGCTGGTGCCCGGCGCCACGCCGAAGAAGCCGGCCTCCGGGTTGATGGCGCGCAGCGTGCCGTCCGGCTGCGGCTTGATCCAGGCGATGTCGTCACCGACGGTGCGGATCTTCCAACCGTCGAAGCCCTTGGGCGGCACCAGCATGGCGAAGTTGGTCTTGCCGCAGGCCGACGGGAAGGCGGCGCCGACGTAGGTGCGCTCGCCCTCCGGGCTCTCGACGCCGAGGATCAGCATGTGCTCGGCCAGCCAGCCCTGCTCGCGGCCCATGGACGACGCGATGCGCAGCGCGAAGCACTTCTTGCCGAGCAGCGCGTTGCCGCCGTAGCCCGAGCCGTAGGAGACGATCGAGTGCTCCTCCGGGAAGTGGACGATGTACTTGTCGTCGGCGTTGCAGGGCCACGGCACGTCCTGCTGGCCCTCGGCCAGCGGCGCGCCGACGGAGTGCAGGCACGGCACGAAGTCCGAATCGCCCAGCTCGTCCAGCACGGCCTGGCCCATGCGGGTCATGATGCGCATGTTGACGGCGACGTACGGGCTGTCGGAGATCTGCACGCCGATGTGCGAGATCGGCGAGCCCAGCGGGCCCATGCTGAACGGCACCACGTACATGGTGCGGCCACGCATGCAGCCCTCGAACAGGCCGTCCAGCTTGGCCTTCATCTCCGCCGGGGCGACCCAGTTGTTGGTCGGGCCGGCCTCCTCCTTGGTCTTGGAGCAGATGAAGGTGCGGTCCTCGACACGGGCGACGTCGCCCGGATCGGACCGGCAGAGGAAGGAGTTCGCGCGCTTCTCGGGGTTCAGGCGGATGAAGGTGCCGGCCTCGACCATCTCGTTGCAGAGCCGGTCGTATTCCTCCTGCGAGCCGTCGCACCAGTGCACCCGCTCGGGCTTGCACTTCAGCGCGATCTCCTCGACCCAGGCCAGGAGCTTCTTGTTCCGCGTGCGCGTCGTAACAGTGTTCATTGCCTTCAGCCTCTTCTCCGGCGCCCGCCCCACCCCCGGGGCGATACGGCCGGCAAATTCGTCACCCGATGACAGGCGGCGGGACGGGAGCCGCCTCGTTCAACAGTCCGATTCCAGGGCGCAACGCCCGCGAACCGAAGATCAGACCACCGGTCCACCCGCCGCGTCGCGGTGATGAAAGGTGTACGAGTCGTACGGCCGGGTCGCCCCAGCGGGGTCAGCCTTCCGACGCGCCAGTGCACGGCACGGGGGGCCGTAGCGGCTGACTTTCGGTCCGGTGTGGTCCACTTCAGTGCTCTCCTGGTTGCGCCTTGATTATGCCGGGCCTTGCCGGACCGGCGGTTGGTTGCCTGGAGGTAGTCAGTCTATGCCGGAGGAGGGGCGGCCACCCCGGATGGTGCGAGCCGGCGCGCCAGCGCGGCCCGTACGCCCTCCACGTCATCGACGCGATGATTGAAATCAATACGGGCGACCGCGCCCCCGGACCGAAGGTCGCACCCCTCCGGATCGGCGCCGGTGACCGTCCAGGGTCCGCCGTCCGCCGCCGGGGCCGCGGCCTGGAGGGCATCGCCGTGGTCACGGTTCAGCGCCTCGACCAGTTCGGCCTCGCCCTCGGCCAGGGCCGGCGGAACACGGTCCAGCAGAAGGTCGGCGCCGTCCACCCAGACGCTGCGCGCGAAGCCGGTGGCGAGCCCCGTCACCACGTGCGCGCGCTCCACCCGGACGGTGTAGACGGCGAAGTCCGCGAAGCCCTTGTACACGGCCGACGCCGGGTGCCGGGCCAGGAAACGGGCGCGGTGGCGCGGCTCCTCGCTGCGCACGGCACGGCCCAGCAGCGAGACGCGCGGGCCGGACAGCGGGTTGGCATCAAGCGGGGTATCGGGCGGGCACGGGCCGGAGAACAGCAGGCCGACGCGCGCCTCGGCGGCGATGTTGCGGGTGTGGTCGGCCAGCGTGGAGATGAAGAGAATCGGCGTGCCGTCGAGGTCGGCCGCGGCCAGCACCAGCGACGGGTACGGCCAGCCGCCCGAGTCGTGCTGCGCGCTGGCCAGGATCGCCCGGTCGGTCGCGCGCAGGATGCGGCGCCCGAGATCGCCCGGTGCGGTGTCGCCCACCTGATCGCCCGTCTGGCCGGTCTGGCCGGCGGAAGAACGACCCGCCGGAGCCCGGTTCGCGGGCCCGCTGGAAAGTGCGTTGGAACTCATGTTTTAAGAATGCGTCCGCCCATGCGGCGGAGATTTCCCCCGTCGCCGTTTTGGTGACATATTGGCGTGGAGAATGCCGCGAAGAAAGGGAAAACTGGCGGCGATCACGCCGGCACCGCCATTGGGGTAGAGATCGGCTTCCGGAAGCCCTGAATTTCGGGAATTTCGAGCGAGGAACACGACCGACATGGCTCACACGATCGCGCTTGTCGACGACGACCGGAACATCCTCACCTCGGTCTCCATGGCGCTGGAGGCGGAAGGTTTCGAGGTGCGCACCTACACGGACGGGTCGGAGGCGCTGCGGGCGCTGGGCCAGCGGCCGGCGGACCTCGCCGTGCTGGACATCAAGATGCCGCGCATGGACGGCATGGAGCTGCTCCAGCGGCTGCGCCAGACCACGCAGATGCCGGTCATCTTCCTGACCAGCAAGGACGACGAGGTGGACGAGCTGATGGGCCTGCGCATGGGCGCGGACGACTACATCAAGAAGCCGTTCTCCCAGCGCCTGCTGATCGAGCGCATCCGCGCCCTGCTGCGCCGCGAGTCGCTGGGACGCGACAAGACCGTGGCCGAGCCCGCCCAGGTGCTGACGCGCGGCCCCATGGTGCTGGACGGCGCGCGGCATTCCTGCACCTGGAAGGACCAGCCCATCGACCTGACGGTGACCGAGTTCCTGCTGGTCAAGGCGCTGGCCCAACGTCCCGGCCACGTGAAGAGCCGCGACCAGCTCATGGACGCCGCCTATGGCGAGCACGTCTACGTCGACGACCGAACCATCGACAGCCACATCAAGCGCCTGCGCAAGAAGTTCAAGGCCGTCGATCCCGACTTCGCACAGATCGAAACGCTCTATGGCGTCGGTTACCGATACAAAGACCAATAGCCGGCCGCTGCTGCGCCGGCGCGCGGTCTCGCCGCTGACGCTGCGCATCCTGGCGGTCAACGTGCTGGCGCTGCTGCTGCTGGTGGGCGGGCTTTTGTACCTCGGCCGCTACCAGGACCGGCTGATCCTCGCCGAGATGGAGGCGTTGGGGACCGAGGCGCGCATCTTCGCCTCGGCACTCGGCGAAGGGGCCGTGCAGCGCACCGCCAGCGCGGAGACGGGCGATGACGGGGAGATGGACGGCGGCGAGACCTACGAACTGTCGGCCGAGCTGGCGCGGCAGATGGTGCGCCGGCTGGTCGAGGCGACGGAGACGCGCACGCGGCTGTACGCCGCCGACGGCACGCCGGTGTCGGACAGCCGCGTGCTCACCGGCTCCGCCGGGACCATCCAGATCGTCGAGCTGCCCGCCCCGGACGAGCGCGGCGCCCTGACCCGCGCCGCCGTGCGCCTGTACAACTGGCTGACCGACACCCTGCCCGGCCGCGACGACCTGCCTGTCTATCGCGAGCGGCCGCCCGGCCGCGCCGAACCCTACCCCGACGTGGAGCGCGCGCTGTCCGGCGAAACCGCCGGCACCGTCTGGCGCACCGCCGAGACGGCCGAGGGGCGGCCGGGACTGGTGCTGACCGTGGCCGTGCCGGTGCAGCGCTACAAGCAGGTGATGGGGGCCGTCATGCTGTCGCGCAGCGGGGCGGAGATCGACGCCGCCATTCGCTCCGTCCGCTTCGACATCCTGCGCGTCTTCGCCCTGGCGCTGGCGGTGACGGTGCTGCTCTCCTTCTATCTGGCGGGCACCATCGCGCGGCCGGTGCGCATGCTGGCCCGCGCCGCCGAACGCGTGCGCACCGGCCACGGCCGGCACATGGAGATCCCCGACTTCACCGGCCGCGGCGACGAGATCGGCGACCTGTCGGGAGCGCTGCGCGCCATGACGGCGGCGCTGTGGACGCGCATGGACGCCATCGAGCGCTTCGCCGCCGACGTGGCGCACGAGATCAAGAACCCCCTCACCTCGCTGCGCAGCGCGGTGGAGACGGTGAGCCGCGTCAACGACCCCGACCGCCGCGACCGGCTGATGGCGATCATCGCCGACGACGTGCAGCGCCTGGACCGGCTGATCAGCGACATCTCCAACGCGTCGCGCCTGGACGCCGAGCTGAGCCGAGCCGAGCTGGAGCCGGTGGACGTCGGCGCCGTGCTGGCCATGCTGGCCGACATCCACGCCACCACCATGGACGACGCCGACGCACCGCGCCTCGCCGTGGACATGCCGGTGGGTCAGGACCTGACCGTGCCGGGGCTGGAGGGGAGGCTGACACAGGTGTTCCAGAACCTCGTCGCCAACGCGCTGTCCTTCTCGCCGCCGGGCGGCACGGTGCGGCTGGCCGCCCGACGCGACGGCCGCGACGTCGTGGTCACCGTCGCCGACGACGGCCCCGGCATCCCCGAAGGCAAGGAGGAGGCGATCTTCGACCGCTTCTACACGGAACGGCCGGCGGGCGAGAAGTTCGGCACCCATTCCGGTCTGGGCCTGAGCATCTCAAAGCAGATCGTCGAGGCGCACGGCGGCGCCATCACCGCCACCAACCGCCCCGGCCCGGACGGACAGCCCGCCGGCGCGCTGTTCACCGTGCGCCTGCCCCGCGCTGATTGACCACAGGGGCGTGAACTGCATCATAGTTGCATCCCATCGGTTTCATGTGGACTATTCCGAGAAACGGTCTTTCGCGGCCGGTTGCAGAAACCGCCATGGTCGAGACGCGCGGCGTTCCCGTGCCGACAACCCCCTGGCCTGCAGGAGTGGAGAGGGAGCCATGGTCGCTGCCAGCAACGCCGCCGCGGGGAACGCCAAGGTCGTCGATTTCACCCGCTACCGGCTGGCGCGGCTGATCCGGGACGCCGGCCGCCAGCAGGGCGAGCTGGCCCGCATGATGCGCGCCGCCACCGCCGAGCGCGCCCAACTGGCGGAGGCGCTGCAGGGCGCCCAGCGCCATCTGACCCGCATCGCCGATTCCTATAAGGTGCTGCTGTGCCGCCTGCAGCAGGAGAAGAACTTCCGCGACGCCTGCCAAGCGGCGGCCGAGCTGGACGACCTGGACGAAATGATCCGCCGCCGCGACGTGCTGGCCAAACAGCTGGAAGACATCCGGCGCGACGGCCGGCCGCTGTTGATGGTCGAGGACGAAGCAAACGGATGATGGCGCGGCCTTCGCCATGCCATTACGGCGGGACAGCCCTGCCTTCCCATTGACAGAACTGTTTGCACGCCTCACCTTCGGCCCATCATGGTGACAATTCATGGCACCTGCGTGTTGGTTGCGGGCATCGGCGTCCTGCTTCGCGGACCGTCCGGCGGCGGCAAATCCGACGTGGCCCTGCGGCTGATCGACGGCGGCGCCCTGCTGGTGGCCGACGACCGGGTGGAACTGCGCATGGACCAGGGCCGGCTGACGGCGACCGCGCCGGCCACGCTCGCCGGCCTCATCGAGGTGCGCGGCGTGGGTATCCTGCCCGTGCCTGCGGCCGAATCCGCGCCGGTCGGGCTGGTCGTCGATCTGGTGCCGCACGACGGCGTGGAACGCCTGCCCGAACCGGACACCGCCATCCTTCTCGACACCGCCGTGCCACGCGTGGCGCTGGCCGCCTTCGACGCCTCGACCCCGGCCAAGCTGCGCCTCGCCGCCGCCGCCGCCGGGGCCGGCACCCTGGGCTTGGTTCCCTATCGTATGACGGGCGAGGCTGCGCCGGCCCCATGACCACCACGCCGCACACCGTCCCGCAAGCGCCGGTCGCCGCGCCGGAGCGCCGCCGCATCCTGATCGTCACCGGCATGTCCGGCGCCGGCATGTCCATCACGCTGAAAGCCCTGGAGGACCTGGGCTACGAATCGGTGGACAACCTGCGCCTGTCGCTGGTCGACGCGCTGGTCCAGCAGGGCGAGCCCGGCCACCGGCCGCTGGCCATCGTCATCGACAGCCGCACCCGCGACTTCAGCGCCCAGGCCTTCATCGACCACCTGCAGGCGCTGAAGGCACGGCCGGACCTGGACGTGCGCCTGCTGTTCCTGGACTGCGGCGACGAGGTGCTGCAGCGCCGCTTCACCGAGACGCGCCGCCGCCACCCGCTGGCCACCGACCGCCCGGTCCCGGACGGCATCCAGCGCGAGCGCGTGCTGCTGGCCCCGCTGCGCGAGCGCGCCGACGTCACCATCGACACCACGCAGTTGTCCATCCACGACCTGCGGCGTCTTGCCGCCGGCCACTTCGCGCTGGAGGCGCAGCCGGCGCTGCAGGTCTTCGTCACCTCCTTCTCGTTCCGCCAAGGGGTGCCGCGCGAGGCGGACCTTGTGTTCGACGTGCGCTTCCTGACCAACCCGCACTGGGACCCGACGCTGCGCCCGCTGACCGGGCTGGACGCGCCGGTGGCCGAACGGGTGGCGGGCGACCCGGATTACGAACAATTTTTCCGGCATCTGACGGACTTGTTGCGTCCGCTGCTGCCGCGCTACAACCAAGAGGGCAAGAGCTACCTGACCATCGCGGTCGGCTGCACGGGCGGACGGCACCGTTCGGTGTTCGTTGCGGAGCGGCTGGCCGGGTGGCTGAGGGGCTTGGGGCTCAAGGTCGGCCTCAACCACCGCGACCTCGAACGACAGGGCCCGCGGCCGGGCTGACGCAGGGGACCAGCATGAAGGACGTCCGATGATCGGTATGGTTCTGGTGACCCACGGGCGCTTGGCGGAGGAGTTCATCGCCGCCCTGGAGCACGTCGTGGGAGAGCAGCAGCAGGTGCGGGC
>DASPIO010000204.1:0-3280 GCA_035629155.1 Azospirillum sp.
GGGCCGCCGCGACACGGGCTAGCCCGTTCTAAGGCCCTGAAAATTCACCGTCTACCGAACTCAATTCGAGGGATCAGGTGGCTTCCGAAGGTACAGGCGTTTCCGAGCTGGCAGGTCGTTACTCCACGGCGCTGTTCGAGCTGGCGGATGAAAACAAGGCGCTCGATCAGGTCGCAGGCGATCTGACCGCGCTGAAGCAACTCCTGGCCGAGAGCGCCGACCTTCGCCGCCTCGTCCAGAGCCCGGTGATCAGCCGCGCGGACCAGGGTCGCGCGATGGCCGCGGTTCTGGATCGTGCCGGCGTGTCGGACATCACCAAGCGGTTCTTGGGGCTGGTGGCGAAAAACCGCCGGCTCTTCGCGCTGCCCGGGATGATCGAAGGCTATCTGGCCGAGCTGGCCCGCCGCCGCGGCGAGACCACGGCGCAGGTGACGGCGGCCAAGCCGCTGTCCGACGCGCAGGTCCAGGCGGTGACCGACACGCTCAAGAAGCTGGTCGGGTCCAAGGTGACGGTGAACGTCACCGTCGATCCCGCTTTGATCGGTGGAATGATCGTCAAGTATGGCTCGCGCATGGTCGATACTTCGGTGCGCACCAAGCTCGACAAGTTGCAACTCGCCATGAAGGCCTCAGGGGGACAAGTCTGATGGATATCCGCGCCGCAGAAATCTCTGCGATCCTCAAGCAGCAGATCGCGAATTTCGGGACCGAGGCGGACGTCGCCGAGGTCGGCCAGGTGCTGTCGGTGGGTGACGGTGTTGCCCGCGTGCATGGCCTGGACAACGTTCGCGCCGGCGAGATGGTCGAGTTCCCCGGTGGCCTGAAGGGTATGGCGCTGAACCTCGAGACCGACAACGTCGGTGTCGTGATTTTCGGCGACGACCGTGACATCAAGGAAGGCGACACCGTCAAGCGCACCGGCACCATCGTGGACGTGCCGGTCGGCAAGGGTCTGCTGGGCCGCGTGGTCGACGGCCTCGGCAACCCGATCGACGGCAAGGGTCCGCTGGTCGACGTCGAGCGCAAGCGCGTGGAAGTGAAGGCCCCCGGCATCATCCCGCGCAAGTCGGTGCACGAGCCGATGCAGACCGGCCTGAAGGCCGTCGACAGCCTGGTGCCGATCGGCCGTGGCCAGCGCGAGCTGATCATCGGCGACCGCCAGACCGGCAAGACCGCCGTCGTCATCGACACCTTCCTGAACCAGAAGTCGATCAACCAGGGCGACGACGAGTCCAAGAAGCTCTACTGCATCTACGTCGCGGTGGGCCAGAAGCGCTCGACCGTCGCGCAGATCGTCAAGGCGCTGGAAGACGCCGGCGCGATGGAATACTCCATCGTCGTCGCCGCCACCGCGTCGGAGCCGGCGCCCCTGCAGTTCCTGGCGCCGTACACCGGCTGCACCATGGGCGAGTTCTTCCGCGACAACGGCATGCACGCCGTGATCGTGTATGACGACCTGTCCAAGCAGGCCGTCGCCTACCGCCAGATGTCGCTGCTGCTGCGCCGCCCGCCGGGGCGCGAAGCCTACCCCGGCGACGTGTTCTATCTCCACAGCCGCCTGCTGGAGCGCGCTGCGAAGATGAACGACAACCACGGCGCCGGTTCGCTGACCGCGCTCCCGGTCATCGAGACGCAGGCCGGCGACGTGTCGGCGTACATCCCGACGAACGTGATCTCGATCACCGACGGCCAGATCTTCCTGGAGACCGGCCTGTTCTACCGCGGCATCCGCCCGGCCATCAACGTCGGCCTGTCGGTGTCGCGCGTCGGCTCGTCCGCCCAGATCAAGGCCATGAAGCAGGTCGCCGGCACCATCAAGATGGAGCTGGCCCAGTACCGCGAGATGGCCGCCTTCGCGCAGTTCGCCTCGGACCTCGACGCCGCCACCCAGCGCCTGCTGGCCCGAGGTGCGCGCCTGACCGAGCTGCTGAAGCAGGGCCAGTTCCAGCCGCTGCCGGTCGAGGAGCAGGTCGTGTCGATCTTCTCCGGCGTGAAGGGCTACCTCGACAAGATCAAGGTCGAGGACGTCACCCGCTTCGAGCAGAAGTTCCTGAGCGAGATCCGCGCCAAGGGTGCCGACATCCTGGCCGCCATCCGCAACGACAAGCAGATCACCAAGGAGACCGAGGACAAGCTGAAGGCTTTCCTCGACAACTTCGCCAAGGTGTTCGTCTGATCGTGAACCGGGGATCCGGGGTCGCGAGGCCCCGGATCCTTAGGGCGCAGAACTCTTGCGGGATGAAGGGCCGGTATGCCTAGCCTCAAGGACCTAAAAAACCGGATCGCCAGCGTCCAGTCGACGCGGAAGATCACTTCGGCCATGAAGATGGTGGCCGCCTCCAAGCTCCGCCGAGCGCAGGAGCAGGCCGAGGCGTCGCGACCCTATGCCGAGCGCATGGGCCGCATGCTGTCGTCCCTCGCCGCCAACGTGCAGAACGGTGCCGGTGGCCCCAAGCTGATGACGGGCACGGGCTCCGACCAGGTGCACCTGCTGGTCGTCATCTCCTCGGACCGCGGCCTGTGCGGCGCCTTCAACGGCTCCATCGTCCGCGAGGCGCGCCGCACCATCCAGCGCCTGCAGGGCGAGGGCAAGACGGTCAAGGTGCTGACCGTGGGCCGCAAGGGCCGCGACCAGATCCGCCGCGACCACGCCTCGCTGATCGTGCAGAGCTACGAGGAGGTCGGCCGCCGCAAGCTGTCGTTCTCCGACGCCGACGCGATCGCCAAGAAGATCAACGAGATGTACGAGGCCGACGAGTTCGACGTCTGCACCGTCATCTACAACAAGTTCAAGTCGGCGATCTCGCAGGTCGTGACCGCGCAGCAGCTGATCCCGTTCGCCGTTCCGGAAACGGCCCAGGGTGCGGCCGACGAGGTGAAGGCGATCTACGAGTTCGAGCCCGACGAGGAGCAGATCCTGGCCGAGCTGCTGCCGCGCAACCTGTCCATCCAGGTCTACCGCGCGCTGCTGGAAAGCGCCGCTTCCGAGCAGGGTGCCCGGATGACGGCGATGGACAACGCGACGCGCAACGCCGGCGACATGATCAACAAGCTGACGATCACCTACAACCGGACGCGCCAGGCGTACATCACCAAGGAGCTGATCGAGATCATCTCCGGCGCCGAGGCGATCTGATCGCGGTCGATACGACGGCTTTATTACCAATTTCGAGTTCCGAAGGAGCTTTAGTCCATGGCTAACAACACCGAGGCCCAGGCCACCAACGCCGGCGGCCGCATCACGCAGGTGACGGGCGCCGTCGTCGACGTCCAGTTCGAA
>DASPIO010000205.1:0-26481 GCA_035629155.1 Azospirillum sp.
TCGCCGGCATGAAGGACAGCAAGGTCATCGTCGCCATCAACAAGGACGAGGAAGCGCCCATCTTCCAGGTGGCCGATTACGGGCTCGTCGCCGACCTCTTCAAGGCGGTCCCGGAACTCACCGACGCGCTCGGCTGAGCGCTCGGGCGGGTGGGAGGAAACGCGTGACAACGGAGGGGCGGGTCAACCGCCCCCCAACTTTTTTCACGCCGGCTTCCGTCGTGACCCGCCACACGCGGAACTTTATTGCCCTGAGGACGCGCGGCAGGATAGGAAGCGAGCAACGGCCTGGAGAAAGTGGCATGGAAGTAAGGGCGAACCGCGAATCCTGGCTTGGCGCCGCGTTCACCGCGCTGGCCGAAGGCGGCGCCGAGCGCGTGCGGGTGGAGGTGCTGGCCAAACAGCTCCACGTCACCAAGGGCAGCTTCTACTGGCACTTCCGCGACCGTGGCGAGCTGATGGATACCCTGCTCGACACGTGGAAGACCGGCCGCATCGAGACCATCAAGCGGCAGACGCAGTTGGACGGCACGCCGGCCACCGAGCGGCTGCGCAGCCTGCTGTCGCTCTACCTGGACGGCAGCAAGCCACGCGGCATCGCCATCGAGCTGGCGATGCGCGACTGGGCCCGGCGCGACGCCAAGGCCGCATCCGCCGTGGCCGAGGTGGACCAGGAGCGCCTGCGCTGCGTCTCCGCGCTGTTTTCCGCACTCGGCCTGTCGGCGGAGGACGCGTTCGCCCGCGCCTATCTCTTCTACTCCTTCATCTTCGGCGAGGGGCTGCTGGTGCAGGACCGCGCCAGCCCGGCCATCGACACGGCGCGGCGGATCTGCGCCGGTCTGCTCGTGCCCGGCGGCGGGACGCCGGTTTCCGCCCTGTGACCTCCGCCTTTTGATGGACAATGGAATCCTCCACAAATCCGCTTGATCACCAATGATTGTCTGTTTAGCCTCTGAACAGATAAGAGCCGTGACCAAGAATGCTTGGGGGAGCCGTCATGTTCCACGCCATGGAATGCCGGGAGGAAACCGCGCTGGTGTCGTTGCACGGGCGCATGACCTACTCCGACCACACGGGTTTCCGCGCCTTGCTGGCGGAGTTGCTCCGCACCGACGCGACGCGCTGGCGCTTTGATCTGTCGGGGCTGCGCTTCGCCGACTCGACGGCGGTGATCATGCTGATGGTGGCGCGCGAGGCGGCGGCGGAGGTGGGCGCTGCGATCGAGTTCCAGGGGGCGTCCGGCTGCGTGCGGCGGATGTGCATCGTTACCGGCATGACCGGACTGCTTCCCGCCGAATCGGCCGCCTGACCGGGAATGCCCCGAACCTGCGCTTCGGCATCCCCCTTACGGGCTAGTTCGCCTGCCGTAGGTCGGATTGACCCGCCAACGGCGGGCCGCCAAGGTGGGGCATGGCAAGACTGGCGCTCGACCCCTTCACCCCCGAACAGCCGCTCAAGGTGGCGCAACAGTACGTCTCGCTGATCCACAACGTGCTGGAGCGGCGCAACGAGCTGGACACCGCGCAGGTGCGCCCGGTGCAGACCGCGCTGGAGCTGATCGCCAACCGCGTGGTGGCGGAGGTGCGCTACGACGCCGAACGGCTGATGTACCTGGCCGAGCGCGCGGCCGCCGACGGCTTCGCCGTGCACGAGCAGCTGATCGAGGTGGCCGCCGAGCATGAGGCGGAGATCAAGCGCCTGGGCAACGACGTCATCCGCGAATACAAGGCGCTGGCGCGCAAGCTGAACATGCCGCCGAAGATCGCCGCCGTGGTGCGCGAGGTGACCGAGGCGGCCGAGCAGTTTCAGGACGAGTGGCTGACCATCATCCGCCAGATGCGCCACCGGGCGCTCGCCATCGGCCGCCGCCGCACACCGGAGGTCAACCTCGTCACCGCCGGTGAGCTGTACCTCGCCGCGCTTGCCGAGTTGGACGAGATGCCCGACAGCGTCGGCCTGACGCCGCGCATCGCCGGCGACATGATCGTCTACGAAATGGTCGTGCCGGTCGCCGCCGACCTGATGGCGGACACCCCGCGCCTCGCCGCGCTGATCGAGGCGCTGCACGACCGGGTCGAGCATATGGCCCCGCAACTCTGCGGCAGTCTGGCGCTGCGCTTCACCCCCCTTGCCGTGGCCGGTCCCGATGTCGCCTGATCACTACCTGTCGCTGGCCCGCGAGGCGATCGCCACCCCGGCGGGGGCGGAGCGGCACTGGCGCGCCGCCACCCGCTTCGCCTACGACGCCGTGCTCCTGCTGGTGGCCGGCGCGGTCGGCCTCGACCCCGCCACCTTCGCCGGCAACACCCGCGCCGTGCGCGAGGCGCTGGCCGGCGCCAACACCGCCGACGCGCCCGCTTTCATCAAGCTGGCGCGGCGCCACTGGAACACGCTGTGGCTCGCCAGCCTGCGCGCCGAGCGGGCGCTGGACGACACCGTCTCGGAAGCCGAGGCGCGCCTCAGCGTGGCACTGGCCGAACGCGTCTTCGCCGCCCGCGCCGCCGGCCTGCAATAACCCGGAAGTCGGCGTGCCGCCACCTCGAACAGGGACATGAGGTACGGCGCATTCACGCCCAAAAGAGTGCATCCTTTCGTGCAGAAGCATGCCCCAACACGTCGACAGTCGGCGCGTCATGCCGTGTCATAACCAGCCGATACTAGGGCTCCGCCTTTCCTCATAGCCGTCGCGATTTCGTCATATAGCACCTTGTTCTCCGCGCCGATGGGTTCGAGTCCCTTTAAATTTGACGCTCCATCCGGAGGCAGCGCGTCGAAGGGGGCCGGGCATGTCCATCAGCAGCACCATCGCCGGGCCGGGCGACACGCCCGCCCTTTCCGCCGGACGCCGTCAGGCCATCGGTACGACGCCGCGCCATGACTGACGTGGAAGGCCCTTCCAAAACCCCGTCCGGACGCAACCAGAAGAACAAGAGCTTTCTGAGGCTTACGATGCCCGACACCAGCACCGTCGAACTCTCGGCCCGCGACCTTCTGGCGGCACTCCGCCGCTTCAAGAAGGGCGACTTTTCCGTGCGCCTGCCCATGCATTTCACGGGCATCGACGCCGAGATCGCCGAGGTCTTCAACGACGTGGTCGAACTGAACGAGCAGATGACCGAGGAGTTCGGGCGTCTCAGCTCGGTGGTGGGCAAGGAAGGCAAGATCAGCCAGCGCGCCAAGCTGGCCAGCGCCACCGGCAAGTGGGAGAAGTGCGTCGACTCCATCAACACCCTAATCGGCGACCTCGTGCAGCCGACCAACGAGGTGGCCCGCGTGATCGGCGCGGTGGCCAAGGGCGACCTGTCGCAGACCATGGTGCTGGAGATCGACGGGCGTCCGTTGCGCGGTGAGTTCCTGCGCATCGGCAAGATCGTGAACACCATGGTGGGCCAGCTCAACAGCTTTGCCAGCGAGGTGACCCGCGTGGCCCGCGAGGTCGGCACCGAGGGCAAGCTGGGCGGTCAGGCCCGCGTGGAAGGCGTGGCCGGCACCTGGAAGGACCTCACCGACAACGTCAACGCCATGGCGGCCAACCTGACCGCCCAGGTGCGCAACATCGCGGAAGTCACCACCGCCGTCGCCAACGGCGACCTGTCGAAGAAGATCACCGTCGACGTCAAGGGCGAGATCCTGGAGCTGAAGAACACCATCAACACCATGGTGGACCAGCTCAACAGCTTCGCCTCCGAAGTCACCCGCGTGGCGCGCGAGGTGGGCACCGAGGGCAAGCTGGGCGGGCAGGCCATGGTGAAGGGTGTCGCCGGCACTTGGAAGGACCTGACGGACAACGTCAACCTGCTGACCGGCAACCTGACCAATCAGGTCCGCAACATCGCCGAAGTGACCACGGCGGTGGCGAAGGGCGACCTGTCGAAGAAGATCACGGTGGACGTGAAGGGCGAAATTCTTGAGCTGAAGAACACCATCAACATCATGGTGGACCAGCTCGGTTCCTTCGCGTCGGAAGTGACCCGCGTGGCCCGCGAGGTGGGCACCGAGGGCAAGCTGGGCGGTCAGGCGCAGGTGGAAGGCGTGGCCGGCACGTGGAAGGATCTGACGGACAACGTCAACGCCATGGCCGCGAACCTCACGAACCAAGTGCGCAACATCGCCGAGGTAACGACCGCCGTCGCCAACGGCGACCTGTCGAAGAAGATCACCGTCGACGTGCGCGGCGAAATTCTTGAGCTGAAGAACACCATCAACACGATGGTCGATCAGCTCAACAGCTTCGCCTCCGAAGTCACCCGCGTTGCCCGCGAGGTGGGCACCGAGGGCAAGCTGGGTGGTCAAGCGGTCGTGAAGGGCGTGGCCGGCACCTGGAAGGATCTGACCGACAACGTCAACCTGCTGACCGGCAACCTGACGAACCAAGTGCGCAACATCGCCGAGGTGACCACGGCGGTGGCGAACGGCGACCTGTCGAAGAAGATCACGGTGGAGGTGAAGGGTGAAATCCTGGAGCTGAAGAACACCATCAACACCATGGTGGACCAGCTCGGCTCCTTCGCCTCGGAAGTCACCCGCGTGGCGCGCGAGGTGGGCACCGAGGGCAAGCTGGGCGGCCAAGCGGTGGTGAAGGGCGTGGCCGGCACCTG
The DNA here is from genome assembly GCA_035629155.1 of Azospirillum sp. Lineage (GTDB taxonomy): Bacteria > Pseudomonadota > Alphaproteobacteria > Azospirillales > Azospirillaceae > Azospirillum. The sequence continues at coordinate 4,598 of DASPIO010000205.1, forward strand.
GAAGGACCTGACCGACAACGTCAACATGATGGCGACCAACCTGACCAATCAGGTGCGCGGCATCGCCGAGGTCGTCACCGCCGTGGCCCAGGGCAACCTGAAGCGCAAGCTGACGGTGGACGCCAAGGGCGAGATCGCGGCGCTGGCCGACACCATCAACGGCATGATCGAGACGCTGGCGATCTTCGCCGATCAGGTCACCAACGTCGCCCGCGAGGTCGGCATCGAGGGCAAGCTGGGCGGACAGGCCAAGGTGCCGGGTGCAACGGGCGTGTGGCGCGACCTGACCGACAACGTCAACCAGCTCGCCGCCAACCTGACCACCCAGGTCCGCGCCATCGCCGAGGTGGCGACGGCGGTGACGAAGGGCGACCTGACCCGGTCCATCACCGTCGAGGCCTCCGGCGAGGTCGCGGCGCTGAAGGACAACATCAACGAGATGATCCGCAACCTCAAGGACACGACCTTGAAGAATGCGGAGCAGGACTGGCTGAAGACCAACCTTGCCAAGTTCACCCGCATGCTGCAGGGCGAGCGCGATCTGGTCACCGTCTCCAACCTGATCCTGTCGGAACTGGCGCCGCTGGTGATGGCGCAGCACGGCGTCTTCTACATCGCCAACACGGAAGAGGACGAGATCAGCTTCGACCTGGTGGCCAGCTACGCCTACAAGACGCGCAAGCACCTCTCCAACAGCTTCAAGCTGCGCGAGGGCCTCGTCGGCCAGTGCGCCTTCGAGAAGCAGCCGATCCTGCTGAGCAAGGTCCCCGGCGACTACATCCAGATCAACTCCGGCCTGGGCGAGGCGCCGCCGCTCAACATCATCGTGCTCCCCGTCCTGTTCGAGGGCGAGGTGAAGGCGGTGATCGAGCTGGCCTCCTTCAGCCTGTTCAGCGAGACGCACCGCAGCTTCCTCGACCAGCTCATGGAATCGATTGGCATCGTTCTGAACACGATCGCCGCCACCATGCGCACGGAAGGCCTGCTGAAGCAGTCGCAGCTCCTCACCGCCGAGCTGCAGAGCCAGCAGGAGGAGCTGAAGAAGACCAACGACCGCCTGGAGCAGCAGGCCACCTCGCTGCGCCAGTCGGAGGAGATGCTGAAGAGCCAGCAGGAAGAGCTGCGCCGCACCAACGAGGAGCTGGAGGAAAAGGCCGAACTCCTCTCGCGCCAGAAGATGCAGGTGGAGGCGAAGAACCGCGAGGTCGAAATGGCCAAGCGGGCGCTGGAGGAGAAAGCCGAGCAGCTCGCCCTCACCTCCAAGTACAAGAGCGAGTTCCTGGCCAACATGAGCCACGAGCTGCGCACGCCGCTGAACAGCCTGCTGATCCTGTCGAAGCTGCTGTCGGACAACCCGCAGGGCAACCTGCACGACAAGCAGATCGAGTTCGCCCGCACCATCCACGCCGCCGGTTCCGACCTGCTGGCACTGATCAACGACATCCTGGACCTGTCCAAGATCGAATCCGGCACGGTGTCCATCGAGGTGGGCGACGTGCAGATCCCCGAGATGGTGGAGCACCTGGAACGCACCTTCCGGCAGGTGGCGCAGAACAAGCGCCTGTCCTTCGCCATCGAGCTGCACGACACCCTGCCCAAGACCATCCGCACCGACGAGAAGCGTCTCCAGCAGGTCATCAACAACCTGCTCGCCAACGCCTTCAAGTTCACGGAAGCCGGCGGCGTCACGCTGCGCATCGGCCCGGCCGAGGACGGCTGGAGCCCGAACAACTCGGCGCTCAGCACCGCCCCCCAGGTGCTGGCCTTCTCGGTCACCGACACCGGCATCGGCGTGCCGGAGGACAAGCAGAAGATCATCTTCGAGGCGTTCCAGCAGGCCGACGGCACCACCAGCCGCAAGTACGGCGGCACGGGCCTGGGCCTGTCCATCAGCCGCGAGATCGCCCAGCGCCTGGGCGGCGAGATCCGCGTCACCAGCGCGCCGGGCGAGGGCAGCACCTTCACCCTCTACCTGCCCGTGCGCTACGAGCCCGGCCTGTCCAAGGCCGCGGCGGCGGACGCGGCGGCCGGCACCCCGGCCGCCGCGGCCGAGCGCTTCGTCCTCCAGCCGCGCGGCGAGCAGGCGGACGACCGCGACACCATCATGGGCGACGATCTGGTCATGCTGATCGTCGAGCCGGAGCCGACGGCCGCCCGCTCCATGATGGACCTCGCCCGCGAGAAGGGCTTCAAGGCGGTGCTGGCGCAGACCGGCAACGGCGCCATCGCGCTGCTGCGCAAGGTGAAGCCCAGCGCCATCGCCATCGACCTGCACCTGCCGGACATCGACGGGCTGGCGCTCCTGGAGCTGATCAAGCACGACCTGGAGCTGCGCCACGTCCCGGCGCACGTCATCGCCCCGGAGGAGAGCCGGCAGCATTGCCGCGCCGTCGGCGCCGTCGACGTGACCACCACGCCGGTCGACCTGCAGAAGCTGTCGGCGGCCTTCACCGCGCTGCGCGGCGTCGTCGCCCGCGACGTGATGCGCCTGCTGATCGTCGAGAACGATGCCGAGCTGCGCGGGGAGCTGGCCGAACGCATCGGCGGCGAGGATGTGCAGGTCACCCACGCCGGAACGGCCAAGGAGGCCCAGCGCCTGCTGGCATCCGAACCGTTCGACTGCGTTGTGCTCAGTTCCGGCCTGCCGCGCTCGGGCATGCTGCCGACCATCGAGCGGATCCGAGACAACCTGCCCACCCTGCCGGTGGTGGTGTACCTGAAGAAGCCCCTGTCCGACACGGAGGCCGAGAAGCTCGACGTGCTCTCGCACGCCGTTCTGGTCCGCAAGGCGGCCACGCCGGAGGACCTTCTGGACACCACGGCGTTCCTGCTGCACCGGCCGCTCGGCAGCCTGAAGGACGACGACCGCGCCATGCTGGAGCAACTGCGCCAGCGGCAGACGGCGCTGGCCGGCAGCACCATCCTGATCATCGACGACGACATCCGGAACATCTTCTCCATGACCAGCGTCCTGGAGCAGCACCGGATGAACGTCCTGTTCGCCGAGAACGGCCGCGACGGCATCGATCTGTTGAAGGCCAATCCCGAGATCGACGTGGCGCTGGTCGACGTGATGATGCCGGAGATGGACGGCTACGAGGTGATGCGGGAGATCCGCACGATCGAGAAATACCGCGCCCTGCCCGTCATCGCCGTGACGGCCAAGGCCATGCAGGGCGACCGGGAGAAGTGCCTGGAGGCCGGGGCGTCCGACTACATCGCCAAGCCGGTCGAGATCGACCGGCTGCTCGCCACGCTGCGCGCATGGTTGCACCGATGATGATCACCCTGCCAGACACCGGCGCCCTGCAGGCCGGCGCGCCCGCCCCGGCCCCGCAGGCCGCAAGCCCCCAGGCCGCGAACCAGGACACGCGGGCCAGCGTCCTGCTGGTCGACGACGACCCGCACAACCTGTTCGCGCTGGAACAGGCGCTCGCCGTGCTGGACGTCGACGCCGTCACCGCCGCGTCGGGCGAGGAGGCGTTGCGGCACCTGCTGCGGCGCGACTTCGCGCTGATCCTGCTGGACGTGCACCTGCCCGGCCTGGACGGCTACGAGGTGGCCACCCTCGTGCGCCAGCGCGAGCGCAACCGCCACGTGCCGATCATCTTCCTGTCCGGCGTCAATAAGGACGACATGCACATGTTCCGCGGCTATTCGGCCGGGGCGGTGGATTACGTCCTGAAGCCCGTCGATCCGGCGGTCCTGCGCTCGAAGGTGTCGGTCTTCGTCGACCTGTTCAACAAGACGCGCGAGCTGCAGCGGCAGGTGGCGCTGAAGCAGCGCCTCCTGGACGAGAACATCCGCGCCAACGCCGAACGGCGCATCGCCGAACAGGCGCTTCAGCGCAGCGAGGAACGGCAGTCGCTGATCGTCCGCTCGCTGCCCATCGCCGTCTACAGCATGGACCTGTCGACCGGCCAGACCGGCCCGCAGTTCTTCGGCGAGATGGTGGAGCGCATGTGCGGCTTCCCGCCGCAACGCTTCCTGGAGGACCCGGAGTTCTGGTCGGCCCGCATCCACCCCGCCGACCGCGAGCGCGTGCTGGCGGAAAAGGCGGCGGCCATGGCCAGCACCACCTTCAACACGGAATACCGCTGGCTGTGCGCCGACGACACCTACCGCCACTTCCTGGACCAGGGGGCGGTGGTCACCGTGCCGGCCGGCGGGCGCGAGATCGTCGGCACCTGGCTCGACGTCACCGAACGGCGCCGGGCCGAGCAGCAGTTGGCCCAGGTGCAGAAGATCGACGCGCTGGGCCAGCTCACCGGCGGCATCGCGCACGACTTCAACAACATGCTGGCCGTCATCATCGGCAACCTGGAGCGCGTGCAGCGCCACCTGGAGGGCGAGCCGAAGCTGGCCCAACGGCTGGACATGGCGATGCAGGGGGCGCTCCGCTGCTCCGACCTGACGCGCCAGCTCCTCACCTTCGCGCGCCGGCAGCCGCTGCAGGCCGTGCCGCTCGACCTCAACGGCATGGTCGGCGACATGATGCAGATGCTCCGCCGCACGCTGGAGGACGAGATCGAGATCACGCTGGACCTGTCGGCCGACCTGGGCGCCGTGGTGGTCGACCGGGCGCAGGCGGAAGCGGCGCTGCTCAACCTCGTCGTCAACGCCCGCGACGCCATGCCCGACGGCGGCGCCATCCGCATCGAAACGGCCAACGTCACCATCCATGAGGGCCCCGGCGGCGATACCCACCATCGTTTCCCGGAAGCCGCCCCCGGCGACTACGTGCTGCTGGGCGTGGTGGACAGCGGCGCCGGCATGCCCGCCGACGTGCGCGAGCGCGCGTTCGAGCCGTTCTTCACCACCAAGGAACTGGGCCATGGCACCGGGCTGGGGCTCAGCATCATCCACGGCTTCGTCCGCCAGTCGGGCGGCGACATCCGCATCGACAGCGAGCCGGGCCAGGGCACGGCGGTGCGCTTCATCCTGCCGCGCGCCACGGTGGATCTGTCGAAGCCCGCGGGCGGCGAGGCCATGGAGGCCGAATGCCCGCTCGCCCGCCGTGGCGAGGCGATCCTGCTGGTCGAGGACGACCCCGGCGTGCGCGCCGTGGCGACCGAGGAGGTGCGCGAGCTGGGCTACACGGTGATCGAGGCGAGCGGCGCGCAGCCGGCGCTCGACCTGCTGGCCGGCGGGCAGGAGGTGGCGCTGCTGTTCACCGACATCGCCATGCCCGGCGGCATGAACGGCTACGATCTTGCGGCGGCAGCCCGCGAGGCGCGGCCAGGTCTCCGGATCCTCTACACCTCCGCCTATCCGGAATTCGCGCTGGCGCGCAGCCGGGAGTCGAAGGTGCCGGCTCCGGTGCTTCAGAAGCCATACCTGCGTCACGAGTTGGCCCGCGCCCTGCGCGCGGCGCTGGACGCGGCCATGGGCGCCGAGATGGCGTGCGAGTGAGGAGGTAGAAAGGCATGGCATTACCCGGCACAACCCAGGAAGAGACGCCGCCGCGCGTCCTCATCATCGAGGATGAGCCGCTGATCGTCCTGGACCTGACGGCGATCCTGAAGGAACTGGGCTGGAACGTGTGCGCCGTGGCCGGCACGGCCGAGGACGCCATCAAGGAGGCGGCCCGCCACACGCCCGACCTCATCCTGGCCGACATCCGCCTGCCCGGGCCGCAGGACGGCATCGACGCGGTGAAGGCGATCCAGGCGGCCCGCCGCACGCCCGTGCTGTTCGTCACCGGCAACTGGCGCGAACTGCGCGCCCGCGGCCTGCCGGACGCCATGGCGATCGGCAAGCCCTTCCTGCCCTCCGTCCTGCGGCAGGCCATCCGGACGGTGATGAGCGATGGCGGCTAAGATGGCGGCACAGACGGCGGCGGACATGACCGACGCGGCGCCCGGCGCCCCTCCCCCGGCCTCCGGCGACCTGCTGCACCGCCTGCCGCGCGAGACGCTGCTGGGCTATGCCTGCATCGCCTGCCTGGCGGTGGTGGCCGGCACCTTCCTGATCTTCGCGGGGTCCAGCTACGAGCGGGTCATCGCGCGCGGCGAGCAGCAGGCGCGCGACGCGGCCTTCTTCTTCGCCGACCACGGCTCGCGCCTGTTCGAGGCGACCGACCTCGCCACCGGCGAGGCGATCGCCGCCATCGAGAACGAGAGCTGGGACACCGCCGCCGCCTCGCAGAAGACCTGGCAGGCCCTGCACCGGCTGAGCGAGCGCTTCCCCTACGTCGACGCGCTGTTCCTGGCCGACCAGGACGGCATGGTCCGGCAGGTCAGCGCCACCTTCCCCGTGACCCCCTACAGCGTCGTCGACCGCGAGTATTTCCGCGTCCACCGCGACGGCAAGCCGGCGCTGTACGTCAGCGGCCTGCTGGTCAGCCGCGCCACCGATCACCTGGGCTTCGTGCTGAGCCGGCGCATCAACGGCCCCGACGGCGAGTTCCGCGGCATCGCCGCCACCATCATCGACGTCGACTACTTCGCCGAGTTCTACCGCTCGGTCAATCTCCCCTACGGGCCGGTGATCAGCCTGTTCCGCAAGGACCTGCAGCTTCTGGCGCAGTACCCGCCGGCCATCATCGGCGGCACGCCGCACGTCACCGGGGCGGAGGCCATCCGCAAGGCGATGAACGCCGCGCCGGGCGAGACCGGGGCCGGCACCAACGGCGACGGCATGGCGTCCGGCACCGTCACCGACACGGAGGACGGGCGGGAGATGATCATCGCCTACGCCAAGATCGCCAACCTGCCGCTGTACGTCAGCATCGCCATCGAGCGCGACGCGCTGGTGCGCGTGTGGCTGGAGGATTCCCGCGTGCCCGGCGGCATGGCGGCGGTGGCGCTGCTGGCCCTGGGCGCGCTCTCGGTCCTGGTGTTCCGTCAGGCCCGGCGCGACGAGCGGGCCAAGCGCATGCTGGAAAGCGAGGTGGAGGCCCGCACCGCCGACCTGCGCACCGCCAACGCCCAGTTGGAGATCCTGGTGCAGGAGGTGCACCACCGCGTGAAGAACAACCTGCAGGTCATCTCCTCCATGCTGCGGCTCCAGTCGATCCAGATGGAGGACGACGGCGTGCGCAAGGCGCTCCAGGACTCGGTCAACCGCGTGCACGCCATGAGCCTCGTGCACGAGATGCTGAGCAGCCAGGGCGACCGCACCGGGCTGGAGTTCCGCGAATACCTCCAGGACCTCACCGACCAGCTCAAGGAATCCTACGGCGTGGCCGACCGGGTGGCGATCACCATCGAATGCGAGGACCTCAACCTCGACATGACGCGCAGCATCCTGCTGGCGCTCATCGTCAACGAGATCTTCTCGAACGCGCTGAAGCACGGCTTCCGCGACGGCCGCCACGGCACGCTGACCATGTCCGTCGCCCGGCAGGGCAACCGCGCCACGCTGACCATCCGCGACAACGGCGCCGGCCTGCCGTCCGGCTTCGACTGGCGCGGCGCCTCCAGCCTGGGATTGCAGATCGTGCAGTCGCTCACCACCAAGCTGGGCGGCGAGGCGTCGCTGACCGCCACCGGCCGGGACGCCGGCATGACCACCTTTCTCCTCAGCTTCCCGTTGCGCGCGCCCGGCACCCATGGCCATGCCGAAGCGGTGGGCATGCAGGTCGCTTAGCCTCCTTCCGCTTGGGCCTATCTGCCACCTCGCCACTGGTTGCCGGCCGGGGGGTGGGGTATAGTCGGCGCAAACGGTTCAGCCTTCGTACAGTCGCGCCTCGGAGCCACACGTGAACAAGAACGTAATAATCGTCGACGACAGCAAACTTTCGCGCATGCACCTGCGCGGAATCGTCTTGCGTCACCGCCCAGAATGGACCGTGTCGGAAGCGGCGAACGCCTTGGAGCTTTTCCAGGAGCTGGACAAAGGTAATATCCATATTGCTATAATCGACTACAATATGCCGGGCATGAACGGCCTGGACGCCGCGATGGAAGTGCGCCAGCGCCACCCGGACGTGCACATCGCCATGGTCACGGCCAACGCCCAGGACGCGGTCGTCGCCGGCATCCGCGCGTTGGGCGCCGCCTTTCTGCCCAAACCGGTCGACGAGGAGCAGATCAAGCACTTTCTCGCTTCCACCCTGCTGCCGCGCCGGCCGGCCGCCGCCCCATGATCGTCCTGAGCGAGATCGAGAACGACGCGCTCGCCGAACTCGCCAACATCGGCGTGTCGAAGGCCTCGGTCGCGCTCAGCAGGATTGTCGGGGACGAGGTGGCGATGTCGGTGCCGACCGTGGAGGTGGTGCCCTGCGCCGAGGCGGCGCGCCGCTTCGACGCCGAGTACGCCGGCCGCCTCGCCGCCGTGTCGGAGCGCTTCGGCGGGTCCATCGCGGGGGTGGCGCTGCTGGTCGTTCCGGAGGCGAACTGCCTGGAGCTGGTGCGCGCCGCCCTGCCCGACGAGGTGCCGCCCGACGAGGCCGACGCGCTGGCACCGGAGGCGCTGGCCGAGGTCGGCAACATCGCGCTGAACAACGGGCTGTCCTCCATGGCGAACATGCTGGGCGCCCGGCTCGACACCGCGCTGCCGCGGGTGCTGTTCGGCAACGGGCTGGAGGTCTTCGCCCAGTGCGGGGCCGAGGGCGGGCCCGAGCCGACGGCCATCGTCTTCACCACCCGCATCCGGATGAAGGCGCGGAACATCCCCGCAGAGATCGTCATCGCCGTCGATGCCGCGTCGGAGGAGGCGCTGCGCGCGCGCATCGCCGCCTACGTCGAGCGCGTGCTCGGCTAGCCACGCCTGCAAGGACCGAACGACAACAAGACGCGCCCGGCCACGACCCGGCGCACCGCATCAGGGAAGCTCCACCGATGGCTCTCGTGAAGAAGACGCAGATCACCCGCACCGCCGGCAAGCCCGCCGCCGCGCCGGACCTGGACGAGGCCGTCGCCGGTCCCGACGAAACGGGTGGCGAGGCGCAAAAGCGCCGCGTGCGCGCCAACACCCGCCGCCGCAAGGCGGCCGAGGGCATCGCCACCGCCTCCAGTCAGCTCGCCAGCGGTGTGGCCGAAGCCGCCGCCGCGGCCGAGGAGCTGCGCAAGGCCATGGAGCAGATCGCCGCGGGGGCCGAGGAGGCCGCCGCCGCCACCCAGCAGTCGCAGCGCATGATCGACCGCGCGGCCGAGATGGTGCAGCGCGCCCGCGACAACGCCGAGGTGGCCGTCGGCAAGGTCGAGGCGCTGGATGGTACGGTCAAGGTTGTGAGCGCCCAGATCCTCGGCTCCATCGACGCCATCGTCGGCGCCGCCGAGCGGCAGGAGGCCGCCGTGGCGCTGGTCCGCGAACTGGAACGCCAGGCTGGCGAGATCGGTACCATCGTCCAGGGCGTGGCGCGCATCGCCGACCAGACCAACCTGCTCGCCCTCAACGCCGCCATCGAGGCGGCGCGGGCCGGCGACGCGGGAAAAGGCTTCGCCGTCGTGGCGGACGAGGTGCAGGCCCTGGCCGAGCGGTCGGAGCGCTGCACCCGCGACATCCAGGGGCTGGTGGCGCAGATCCAGGACACCGTGGGCGGCATCGCCCAGGGCATCGTCGGCGCCGCCGACGCCGCCCGCTCGGAGGTCGAGCGCGGCCGGCAGGTGGCCGGGCAACTGGAGCGCGTGCGCGGCGACATGGGGGCCATCGCCCGCGGCGCACAGGAGACCATCAAGGCCGCCGCCGAGGCCGAGACGGCGGCGCGCGAGGCGCAGAAGGGCAGCGAGAACATCGCCGCCGCCGCCGAGGAGCAGTCGGCGGCCAGCGAAGAGGCGCTGAAGACCGTGGGCCAGCAGGCCCAGGCCCTGGCGCAGAGCGAACGCGCCGCCGCCCAGCTCTCCGAGATCGCCGACGACCTGACCGGCGCCACCGACATCCGCCGCACCGCCGAGGAGGTGGCGTCGGCCGCCGAGGAGCTGTCCGCCGCCATCGAGGAGATCAACCGCGCCGCCGCGCAGATCACCATCGCCATTACGCAGATCTCCCGCGCCACGGAAACGCAGAGTGCCGCGACGCAGCAGTCCGCGTCCGCCGTGGCGCAGATCGGGGCGAGCGCCCGGCTCAGCCTCGACCGCGCCGAAGCGGCCGGCGAACGCACCCGCGCCATGGGCAGCCTGCTGGCGGAGACCCGCGACGCCGTCGCCCGGCTGGCGGCCGGCGTGCTCCAGTCGGTCGAGGCCGGTCGCCGCAGCGTCGACCAGATCGCCGCGCTGGAACAGGTGAACCGCCGCATCGACAAGACCATCGACGCCATCGGCGTCATCGCCATCCAGACCAACATGCTGGCCGTCACCGGCTCGGTCGAGGCGGCGCGGGCCGGCGAGTTCGGCCGCGGCTTCACCGTGGTCTCCACCGACATCCGCAACCTGGCGCAGGACGCCGCCGACAACGCCGAGCGCGCCAAGGACATCGTCAAGGGCATCCAGGACCAGATCCAGCGCGTGCGCCGCGACATCGAGGATATCTCGGCCGCCGCCGCCCGCGAGGCCGGCCGCCATCAGGAGTTCGCCGCCAGCCTGCTGGCCGCCGCGGCGGAGCTGGAGGTGGTGAACGTGGGCACCACCGAGATCCTGGAAAGCTCCGGCGAGGTGCTGCGCTCCGTGCAGGAAACGCAGAAGGCCGTGGAGCAGATCGCCGGCGGGGCCGCCGAAGCCAGCACCGCCGCGGGCGAGGCGGTGAAGGCCGCGCGCGAGCAGGCCAAGGGCGCCGAGGAGCTGGCCGCCGCCGTCGAGGAGATCGCCCAGATGGCCGACGAGCTGCTGGGCACCGCCGCATGACGACCGGCCCGACGCGCCGCCGAACCAAGGCACCGGAGGCATCCCCCGCCACCGCGCCCGCCACCGGACTGACGGAAGCGGGCGGCGCGGTCCGCCGTCTGGTCGCCTTCCGCGTCGGCGCCACGCGCTTCGCGCTGCCGCTGGCCGAGGCGCAGGAGATCATCCGCCGGCCCGAGGTCGTGCGCATCCCGCTCAGTCCGCCCAGCCTGGACGGTCTGGCGCGCCGGCGCGGCGCCGTGCTGCCGGTGATCAGCCTGCGCCGCGTCCTCGGGCAGGCCGAGCGGAGCGATGCGGACCCGGAAGACGCGGACGACGCCGGGCGCGTGGTGGTGGTCGGCCATCGTGGCCAGCCGGTCGGCCTTGCCGTTGACCGGGTGGACGGCGTGCTGGCGGTCGAGGCGTCCCGCATCGACGCCACCGCGCCGGACGAGGGCACGGCCGACCTGAACGCCGCCGACCTGGACGCCGCAATCCTGGCCGGCGCCGTGCGCGACGCCGGGGGCGGCGTCGTCGCCCTGCTGCTGGCCGCCGGGGCAGTGATCGACCGGCAGTTCGAGGACCTCGCCCGCCCGTTGTCCCCCACCGGCGCCGGCCTTCTGGACAGCGGCGCCACCACGCCGACGGAAATGGCGGCGGACCGCGTGGTGCTCGTCTCCTTCGACGTCGCCGGGCAGGAATTCGCGCTGCCCATCGCGCACGTCGAGCGCATCGTCCCCGTGCCGGACACCGTCGCCCGCATGCCGAAGGCGCGCGCCCACCTGCTGGGCGTCGCCGCCATCCGGGACGAGCTGGTGCCGCTCCTGGACCTGCGCGCGCTGTTCGGGCTGGAGGGCGCCGCCCCGTCCCACCCGCGCGTCGTCGTCGCTACGGTGGAAGGCGAGCGGGTCGGCCTCGTGGTGGACGCCGTGCGCGAGATCCTGCGCGCCGATCCCGCCGCCGTCGGCCCGGTGCCGTCGATCCTCGCCCGCGAGGCGGAGTTCGAGGACCTGTCCGGCATCGTTCGCCTGGACCAGGGCCGGCGGCTGGTCTCCGTGCTCTCGGCCGAGCGGCTGCTCACCCACACCGCCGCGTTCGCCGCGGCGTTCGCCAGCCCGTTCGCCAGCCAGGGGGAAGGCGCCATGACGCCGGACACCACCGCCGATCACGCCGCCCCCGCCGCCTCCAATGCCGCCGCCGAGCCGTTCGTCGTCTTCCGTCTGGGCGGGGCCGAATACGGGCTGCCGGTGGGGGCGGTGCAGGAGGTGCTGCGCCGGCCCGACGACCTGACCCGCCTGCCCAAGACGCCGGAGTTCGTGGCCGGGCTCGTCAACCTGCGCGGCGGTGCCCTGCCGGCGGTGGAGCTGCGCCGCGTCCTGCGCCTGCCCGGCGGCGCGGCGGAGCGCCCGCGCATCGTCGTGGTCGGCCTGCGCGATGCGCGCGTCGGGCTGATCGTCGACGCCGTCTCCGGCGTCGTGCGTGTGCCGGCCGCCGCCATCGAGCCGGCCCCGGCGGTGTCGGAGGCGCAGCGCCAGCTCATCACCCGCGTGGCGCATCTGGAATCCGGCGGGGAAGCGGGAGGGCGGGCGCGCATGATCCTGCTTCTGGAGATCGACGCGCTGTTCGACCTGGACCAACTCGCGGCGCTTCTGGAATCCGCATGACCGCAGCGCCATCACACGAGGTGCCGGCATGAAGGTCCTGGTGGTCGATGATTCCGCGCTGATGCGCCGGCAGTTGACCGAGCTGCTGACGGCCGAACCCGACATCGAGGTCGCCACCGCCCGCACCGGCTCGGAAGCGCTGGAGATGCTGGCCAGCTTCGCGCCGGACGTGGTGACGCTGGACGTCACCATGCCGGAGATGGACGGGCTCGCCTGCCTGGAACGCATCATGGTGGAGAACCCGCGGCCCGTCGTCATGGTCTCCGCGCTCACCCAGCAGGGGGCGGAGGAGACCATGAAGGCGCTGCGCCTGGGCGCGGTGGACGTGGTGCACAAGCCCGGCATCGGCGCCAAGGCGGTGTCCGGCATCCGGCGGGAGCTGGTGGAGAAGGTGCGCGCGGCGGCCGGCGCGCGCCTGCGCCGCGCCCGCAACCTGCGCGAACGCATCGCCCTGACGCGCGCCCGCATCATCGGCGACGCCGAACTGCCGCCCGCCGCCGCACCGGCCGCGGCACCCACCGCCACACCCGCTGCGGCCCCGCCCTGCCCGGCCGAACCGCTGCCGGCCGGCCCCGGCGTGGTGCTGGTGGGCGTGTCCACCGGCGGCCCCAGCACGCTGGAGGAGGTTCTTCCACTGCTGCCCGCCAACTTCCCCTGGCCGGTGGTGGTGGCGCAGCACATGCCGCCGTCCTTCACCGCGACGCTGGCCCGCCGGCTGGACCAGGTGTGCGCGTTGCGGGTGGTGGAAGCGGTGCAGCCCACGCCCGTGCAGGCCGGCACCATCGTCATCGCCCGTGGCGGCGCCGACGCGGTGCTGACGGCGCGCGCCGGGCAGCTTGTGGTCATGCCCGTACCGTCCGACCCCGGCCGCCCCTGGCACCCCAACGTCGACCGTCTGGTGGCGAGCGCCCTCCAGCACGTCGCCCCGGCCCGGCTGGTCGGCGTGCTGCTGACCGGCATGGGCAACGACGGTGCGGCGACCATGGCCGAGCTGCGCGGCCGCGGCGGCCGGACCATCGCCGAGTCCGAGGAAAGCGCCGTCGTCTTCGGCATGCCCGGCGAACTGGTCCGCCTCGGCGGCGCCGACGCCGTGCTGCCGGCCGAGCAGATCGCGGCACAACTGGCGCGGTGGATACGGTGATGATGAGGAGACGCTTGCCCGCACGGCAAGGCAGCAAAAAGCCCCTCTCCCCTCTCCCGTCCAGGGAGAGGGGCTATTCTCCGACGGAAGGCCGTACATCGACAGCGTGCCGGTAGCCCCCATGCCCCTGATCAAATCCTCCACCCCCACGCCTCCCTCCCCGCCCGCCGACACGCCGCCGCGGCTGGACGACCCCGCCCCCGCCGCGCGCCGCCGCGCCGCGCACGCGCTGGCCGACCACCCCGACGCCGCCCCCGCGCTCTGCGCCCGCCTTGCCCACGAGACCGACGCGGCCGTGCGCGAGGCGATCCTCACCGTGCTCGTCCGCATCGGCTCGGCCGAGGCCGCCGCCGGCCTGTTCCCCTACCTCGCCAGCGAGGACACGGCGCTGCGCAACGCCGTCATCGAGACGCTGCAGCAGATGCCACCCGACGCCGCCGCCCCGCACGTCGAGGCGTTCCTCGACAACCCCGATTCCGACGTGCGCATCTTCACGGTGCAGCTCGCCGCGCGGCTGGCACACCCCCGGCGCATCGACTGGCTGTCGCGCGCCATCGAGCGCGACAGCCACGTCAACGTCTGCCTCGCCGCGCTGGAGGGGCTGGTGGAGATCGGCCGGCCGGACGTGCTGCCCATCCTGGAGCGGCTGCGCGCCCGCTTCCCCGACGACCCGGTCGTCGCCTTCTCGGTCGACGCGGCGCGCCGCCGCTTCCAGGCGGGCGCGTGAGCCAGGCTCCGCCCGAAGGCGGCGATTCGGCGCCGCTCTCCCCGGCCGACTACGAACGGCTGTGCGACTTCCTGCGCACGCGGACCGGCCTGAGCTTCAGCGAAAACAAGCGCTACTACGTCGAGCGGCGGCTGGCCGACCGCATGACGGCCAAGCGCGTGGCGGACGCGCGCGAGTATCTGGACCTGCTGCGCCTCCAGGCGTCCGGCGAGGAGCTGCAGCACTTCGTCAACCTGCTCACCGTCAACGAGACCTACTTCTTCCGCGAGCGCTACCAGCTCGACTGCCTCGTGCGCTCGGCGCTGGACGAGGTGGTGCGCGACCGGCCGAAGGGCGAGCGCATCCGCATCTGGTCGGCCGGCTGCTCGACGGGTGAGGAGCCGTACTCCATCGCCATCGCGCTCCTGGAATACTGGAGCAAGGCCGACGACTACGAGATCGAGCTGCGCGCCTCCGACATCGACTCCCGCGTGCTCGCCCGCGCCCGCGAGGGGATCTACGAGGAGCGCTCGCTCCAGTACCTGCCGCCCGCCCTGGTGGCGAAGTACTTCACGCCGGCCGGTCCCGGCCGCTGGCAGATCATCGAGGACCTGCGCGCCTCCATCGACTTCTCCCACGTCAACATCGTCGATCCGCTGGCGACGCGCGCCATTCCCTTGCTCGACGTCATCTTCTGCCGCAACCTGCTCATCTACTTCGACGACCTCGGGCGACGGGAAGCTTCGGCCATGTTCCACGACGCGCTGGTGCCGGGCGGCTTCATCTTCCTCGGCCATTCGGAAAGCATGAGCCGCATGTCCTCGCTGTTCGTGCCGCGCAAGTTCCCCGACGCCATCATCTACCAGAAGCCGCGTGAGACCGGCGGAGTCCGCCCATGAACACTGAGTCCTCCAGGACGCGCGTGCTGGTCGTCGACGACGCCGCGACCGTCCGCGCCTACACCCGCCAGATCCTGGAAGCCGACGGCTTCGCGGTGGAGGAGGCGGTCAACGGCCTGGACGGGCTGGAACGCGCACTGGCATCCCCGCCCGACCTGCTGATCGTCGACATCAACATGCCGAAGATGGACGGCTACACCATGCTCCACGCCGTGCGGCGGGAGCCGGAGCTGGCCGGCATCCCGGCGCTGATGATCACCACCGAGGCCAGGGAGGCCGACCGCGTGCGCGCACTCGGCGCCGGGGCAAACTGGTACCTGGTCAAGCCGGTGCGGCCCGACGCGCTGGCCCTGTCGGCGCGCCTGCTGACCGGGCGGCCGGCCGGCCCGGGAGGCCCGGCATGAGCAGCCTGTTCGAACAATTCCTCGTCGAATCGCGCGAGCTGGTGGAGGCGGCGGGCGGCGGCCTTCTGCGCCTGGAGAAGGACGTCGGCGACCGCGACGCGGTCAACGAGGTGTTCCGCGCCTTTCACACGCTGAAAGGCGCCACCGGCCTGTTCGACTGGCCGCCCTTCACCCGCCTCGTGCACGTCGCCGAGGACCTGCTGGACGCCGTGCGCGTCGGCCGTACCCCGGCGACGCCGGAGCTGGTCGACCGCCTGCTCGCCATCCTCGACCAGTGCAGCCGCTGGATCGACGCCATCGAGACGCACGAGGCGCTGCCCGCCGACGCGGACGAGCAGGGCCGCCGGCTGGGGGCGGCGCTGTCCGGCACCACCGGTGGCACCGGCGAGGCGTCCGCCGGACGCCCGGCCGGCTTCGACTGGCTGGACGGCACCGGCGTCCAGGATGCCCGACCGCTCACCGCCGTCGCGTACGACCCGGACCCGGAGTGCTTCTTCAACGGCGACGACCCGCTGGCCCTGGTGCGGCGCATCCCCGAACTGGTGTGGCTGCGCATCGAGCCGGCGGCGCCTTGGCCGGCCGACCTCGCCGGCTTCGATCCCTACCGCTGCGTCCTGCGCTTCCGCGCGCTGAGCGCGGCGGGCCGGGCCGACATCGCCCCCCTCTTCCGTGCCGCGCCGGATCAGGTGCGCTTCGCCGCCGTGCCGCCCGCCGGGCAGGAGCCGGCCCCCACCCCCGCCGCCTCCATCGCCGCCGCCCCGCCTCCCGAAAGCGCGCTGGCGATGGCCGAGGCGATCCTGCGCGAACAGCGCCGCGCGCTGGGCATGGACGCCGACCCGGCCGAACTGGACGGCCGCCTCGCCTCCGTGGCGCGCACCGCCGCCGGTGTCCTCGCCGCGCTGGGCCGCGCCGATGAGGTCCAGGCCCTGGCCACCGCCGCCGAGGCGGCGCGCGCCGTCGGCCGCCCCGGACCGCTCGCCAACCATCTGGCCACGCTGCTCGCCACCTTCGGCACCAGCGGGGCGATGCCCGCCACGGCTCCGGCCGCCGAGGGCCGCGCCGTCCGCCGCGCCCTGCGCGTCGAGCCCGAGCGCATCGACCGCCTGATGGCGCTGGTGGGCGAGCTGGTGGTGGCCAAGAACCGCCTGCCCTTCGTCGTCCGCGAGACGGAGGACCTGTCCGGCGGCGGCACCCCGGCCCGCCACCTGCGCGACGCCTACGACGCCATCGATTCGCTGACCGACGCGCTGCAGGACGCCGTGCTGGGCCTGCGCATGCTGCCGCTGGCCCAGGTGTTCCAGCCGCTGCCCCGGCTGGTGCGCGACCTGGCGCAACGGCTGGGCAAGCGGGCGGACCTGCGCGTCTCCGGCGAGGGGACGGAGGCCGACAAGGACGTGCTGGCCGTGCTGGGCGAGCCGCTCATCCATCTGGTGCGCAACGCCCTCGACCACGGCATCGAGACTCCAGAGGCGCGCCGCGCCGCCGGCAAGCCCGAGACCGGCACCATCCGCGTCGAGGCGCGGCAGGAGCGCGACAGCGTCATCGTCGAGGTCGCCGACGACGGCGCGGGCATCGACACCGAGCGGGTGCGCCGCAAGGCGGTGGCGAACGGCGCCGTCGATCCCGCCCGCGCCGCCGCGTTGTCGGAGGAGGAGGCGCTGGCGCTCGTCCTCCTGCCTGGCGTCAGCACGGCCGCCACGGTGACCGACGTGTCCGGCCGCGGCGTCGGCATGGACGCCGTGCGCAGCGCCGTGGAATCGGCCGGCGGCCGCATCGGCATCGCCTCCACCCCCGGCGCCGGCACCCGCGTGCGCCTGACGCTGCCGCTCACCATGGTCATCACGCCCATCATGGTGGTCGCGGCCGGCGGCGCCCTGTTCGGCATTCCCACCGGCGCCGTGGCCGAGGTCGCCCGCGTGCCGGCGTCCGAGGTGCGGCGGGTCAAGCACGCCGAGAGCTTCGTCCTGCGCGGCGCGGTGGTGCCGCTGTTCCGCCTGCACCGCCTGCTGGAGCTGTCCGCCCCGGCCGGCCGGTCCGGCGACGGCGAGACCGTGCTGGTGCTGCGCATCGACCGCGAGCCGGTCGGCCTCGCCGTGGACGGCGTGCGCGAGCGGGCCGAGGTGGTGCTGAAGCCGCTGTCCGGCGTGCTGGCGGGCCTGCGCGGCTACAGCGGCACGGCGGAGCTGGGCGACGGCCGGCTCCTGCCGGTGATCAACCTTCGGGAGCTGCTGTGATGCCCATCCGCTTCGACGCCTCGCTGGCGCATTTCGAGGGCGACTGCACGGTGGAGGAGGCGCTGCCGTTGAACGAGTGGCTGCTGGCGGAGACGAGTCCGGCGGTGGACCTGCGCCGCTGCACCGGCCTGCACACCGCGCTGCTCCAGCTCCTGCTGGCCGCCCGCCCGGCGCTGGCATCCGGCCCCGAGGACCCCTTCCTCGCCCGCTGGGTCGCCCCGCTTCTGGAGGGACCGAGGGGGTGAAGGGCGCGCCCCGAAACCACTCCGGGCGGGGCCGGCGAGAAGCGCAACCACCGGGAGGCGCGCGTGGCGACATATTTCCCAACCGGCGAGTTGCCGCATTGACGCCGGCCGATTTCCCCTCTTTCCTGTAGGGGCCTGAAAGGGAATGGGGAAGACATGCGCGCGGGACTGTGGTGGATCGGCGTTGCCCTGGTCGCGGGGCTCATCGCCCTGGCGAACGGCGAGGCGCGCGCGGCCGACGTCCTGCGGGTCGCCGTGACGCCGTCCGCCGGCTTCGGCGCCGTGGGCCGGAACGGTCAGCTCGACGGCTTCGACGTGGACGTCGCCCGCACCCTGTGCGAGGAGATGGCGGCGCGCTGCGACATCGTCATGCTGCCCTTCGCCGAGGTCATGGACCGGCTGGCCACGGGTAAGAACCTGGATTTCGCCGTCGCCAGCGTGCTGCGCACCCCCGAGCGCGAGCGCCGCTTCCTGTTCACCGACCGCTACTGGCGCTCCAGTTCCAGCTTCGTCGCGCGCACCGGCAGCATCCAGGGCGCCGTACCCGACGCGGTGGCGGGCCGGCGCATCGCCACGCTCACCGGCAGCCGGCAGAACGCGTTCGCGCGCGAGCGCCTGGGTGGGCGGGCCGACAGCGTCGAATTCACCACGATCGATCAGACGCTGGACGCCGTGCGCCGGGGCGACGCCGACGTCGCGCTGGTGCCGACCATCACCGCGCTTCTCATCCTGTCGTCCGAGGAAGGGCGCGGCATGGAGGTCGTCGGCGACCCCATCACGGAGAACGGCCTCGGCGGCGACGTCGCCATCGCCCTGCCTTTCGGCCGCGAAGCGTTGCGCGACCGTGTCAACCAAGCCCTCAGGACCATCCTGCTCAACGGTCGGTACGATGCCATCAGCTCGCGCTATTTCCCGTTCCGCGTCTATTGACGGCCGCATGCGGCCGATGCTGGCGCTGGTCCTGCTGCTCGGCCTCGCCCTGTTCGGCACGCCGGCGCCGGCGCCGGCACAGGCGCAGTCGCGCACCTACAGGGTCGCGGTGATGGAGGCGACGCCGCCGTTCAGCTACCGCGGCCCCGACGGCACGCTGACCGGCTTCAACGTCGAGATCATGCGCGAGGCGTGCCGCGCCATGAAGGCGACGTGCAGCTTCGAGGAGATCGCCTTCCAGGCGATCACCGACGACGTGTCGACCGGCCGCTACGACTTCGGCCTCGCCAACTTCCTGCGCACGCCCGAACGCGAGGCGAAGCTCACCTACTCGGCCCCGTACTGGCGGTCCAGCTCCAGCTTCATCGGCCCGGCGGAAGCCGCCAACACCCCCAGCCTGGAGGCGATCCGCGGCGCCAGGGTCGTGGCGATCCAGACGTCGCGCCAGTTCTCCTACCTGAAGCGCGTCGAGCGCGAGCTGGCCCAGCTCGTCCCCGTCACCGACCTGGAGGAGCTGTGGGAGGCGCTGCGCACCCGCAAAGCCGACTACGGGCTGGTGCCGACGCTGACGGCCTTCGGCTTCCTGCTGTCGGACGACGGCAAGCGCTTCTCCACCGTCGGCACGCCGATCGCCGAGGACGGGCTGGGCGGCACCGTGCACATCGTCATGCCCAAGGGCCGCAACGACCTGAAGGCCATCGTCGACGAGGCGATCGGCGCCATCCGGGTCGACGGCTCGTACCAGGATGTCAACCGCCGCTACTTCCCCTTTGATGTATACTGAGACGAGACCGCCGGACCACAACCCGTGACCGCCGCCGCCGTGCCCCGCGAGGACCAGACCGCTGCCACCGCCCAATCGCGCCGCCCGGCGGCGCGCGGGGCGCGTCTCGGCCCGGTGATCGTCGCCGCCAGCGCGGCGGTGCTGCTGCTGGTCGGCGCCCTGTTCCTGGTGATCGCGCTGGAGCAGCGCTCCATGGAACGGGTGGCGGAGGACAGCAAGGACCGCGTGGCCCCCCTGATCCTGGAACGCCAGCGCGCCGCGGTGAACCTGGAGCGGTTCAAGCGCTACGGCGCCGTCGTCATCGCGTCGGACGACGCGTGGCAGCGCCGGCAGGCGCTTCTGGCGGCCCAGGCGCTGGCCTTCCACCCCGGCTTCCACTTCGACAGCGCGCTGCGCCTGCAGGTCTCCGAGGCGTTCGACGTGCTGCGGCAGGCCAGCACCCTGAAGGACGAGGCGGAACGCCGCCGGCAGGAGGCGGCCGCCGCCGTCACCCCCACCGCCGCGACCACCGCCCGGCAGGAAGCGACCGACTTCAACCGCAAGGCCTCCAACACCTGGCACGAGATGCTGGTGGCGCTGGACGCCACCGCCGACCGGCTGTCGGTGGACGTGGCCAGCCTGACCGCCGGCCGCTTCGCCGCCATCCAGGACACGGCGCAGTGGGTGTCGTCGGTGGTGCTGGCGGGTTTCATCGGCATGCTGGCACTGCTCGGCGCCACCGTGTGGATGGCGCGCCGCCACGTGGTGCGCCCGGTCCTGCTGGCCGCCGACGCGCTGGAACGCATCGAGGCGGGGGGGCACGACGTGCACCTGCCGCCGGCCAGCACCAGCGAGATGGACACCATCTTCCGCTCGGTCGAGCGGCTGGACCATCTGGTGGACGATTTGCGCACGGCGCAGAGCCACCTCGTGCAGGCCGAGAAGATGGTGGCGCTGGGCTCCCTGGTGGCCGGCGTGGCGCACGAGATCAACTCGCCGCTGGGCGTCGCGGTGACCGCCAGTTCGCTGCTCGCCGACCGCACCAGCGAGCTGTCCAAGAGCTTCAAGGACGGCCAGATGCGCCGCGCCGACTTCGAGGAGTACCTGGCGACCGCCACCGAGGTGACGCAGAGCGTGCAGGCCAACCTCGACCGCGCCGCCCGGCTGGTGCACAGCTTCAAGCAGGTCGCCGTCGACCAGGCGAGCGAGGACCACCGCCGCTTCCTCCTCGGCTCCTACCTGGAGGAGGTGATGCAGAGCCTGTCGGTCAGCCTGCGCAAGGCCGGCCTCAAGGCCAGCATCGAATGCCCCGCCGACCTGGAGGTGGAGGGATTCCCGGGGGCGCTCGGCCAGTTGCTCACCAACCTCGCCATGAATTCCATACTGCACGGCTACGATCCGGGGCAGACCGGCAAGCTCGCCGTCAAGGTGCGCCGGCGCGGCGCGGAGCAGGTGGAATTGCGTTTCAGCGACGACGGCCGCGGCATCCCCGCCGATCTCCAGGCCCGCGTCTTCGAGCCGTTCTTCACCACGCGGCGCGGCGCGGGCAGCACGGGCCTGGGCCTGCACATCGTCTTCAATCTGGTGACCCAGCGCCTGAAGGGCCGGATCGCCATCGACAGCGCGCCCGGCAAGGGCACCACCTTCATCATCCGCTTCCCCCGCGCCGTCCCGCGGGAATAGTGCGGGCCGGGAACCGGCCGGGTGCGCCCCTGTTGGCCTGGGACACCCCAGCATCAGGAGCCCCCGCCATGAGCACCAAGCCGCAGCATCAACCCGACCGCAGCCGCGATCCCGCCACGGCCCCCGCCTGGAAGCCGGGATGCGACGAGTTCAGCGGCGGCGGCGGGTCGGCCACCGACACCCGCCACCGCGGCCTGCCGGGCGACACGGAAGGCGACTGCGCCCGCGTCGGCAACGACCTGACGGACGAGAAGAAGCCGGCACCCTGACGGCGCACCGTCGGCGGCCGGACCGAAGGGGCGACCCCCTTCGATGTGACTCCAATTTGGCCGTAGCGGCAACGCCGGCTGGCGGCTACAAGAAGGGCGCACCGCAGCCAACCGACGGGCCGCCCGGCATGTTGAAGCGCCTCTACGACTGGACCATGGCCAAGGCCGCCTCGAAGCACAGCACGACGTGGCTGGCCGGCGTGTCCTTCGCCGAAAGCTCCTTCTTCCCGATCCCGCCGGACCTGC
>DASPIO010000206.1:0-8343 GCA_035629155.1 Azospirillum sp.
AGCGGGCGCACTCCTGGCTGAACCGCTATCGCCGCATCCTGGTCCGCTGGGAAAAGCTCGCCCTCACCTACGAGGCCATGCTCCACATCGTCTGCGCTGTCACCGTCTGGGAGTTCGTCTCCCTACTGGAATAGGTTCTTAACACAAGCGGACCATCAGCGGCTCCGAGGTCGCGTCCCTTCTCTGGGGCAGCCAAGTTCAGCCGCCGCAGCGCCCTTCCAGCAGGTCACGCTCCCCGGCGAAGGCGTCGGCCATGAAGTCGAGGAACGCCCGCACCCGGCCCATGTGCCGCAGGTCCTCATGGGTCAGCAGCCAGATCTTGGTCCCGACCTCGGCGACCAGGGCTCCCAGGCGCCGGAACGCGGGATCCCGGTCCACCAGCCCGCACGGCAGCAGCCCGAGGCCGGTCCCCGCCCGGACCGCCGCGACCGCCGCCGCGACCGAGTTCACCCGGTGCCCGATCCGCTCGACCGGAACCGTCCGCTTGTACCACCGCGCCAGGCCGGTGTGGTCGAAGGACTCGTCCAGCCCCACCCAGGTGTGCCGCCCCGGGTCATCGCCCGCCCCCGTTCGTTCCACGTAGGGCACGCCGCCGTAGACCGCGAAGGCCAGGCCGGACACGGCGCGGCCGACGAGGTTCTCCGGCGGCGTGCCGGTGGAGCGGATGGCGACGTCCGCCTCGCGGCGGGTCAGGCTCAGCGAGGCCTCGGCCGTCACCAGATCCACCCGAAGGTCCGGATGGCGGTCCCGAAGCGCGGCGATGTGCCGGGGCAGGATGTGCAGGGTCAGGATATCGATGGTGGTGACGCGCAGCGTGCCGCTGATCCGCGCGTCGCGACCGGACAGCTGCCGGTTCGCGGCGGCGAGGTTCTCCTCGACCTTGAGGGCGACGCGGTGCATCTCGTCGCCGGCCGCAGTCAGGACGTAGCCGCCGGGCAGCTTGTCGAACAGCTGCACGCCCATCGCCTCCTCAAGCGCCGAAACCCGGCGCAGCACGGTGCTGTGGTTCACGCCCAGCACCCGCGCGGCGGCCGACAGGGAGCCGTAGCGGGCGACCGCCAGCAGGTAGCGCAGATCGTCCCAGTTGTCCCGCTCGTTCATGCAGATGCCATCGGCAAAGTTCGCCACTTCCCGCTCATCAAAGCACATCATACGTTCGGGAGGAAGATTCCTTCACCCGTTGGTGCCACCGATGTCCGAACTGCTGCACGATCCCTTTGTCCAATCCAGCGTCCTGCCGCTCCTGGCCGGCGTGCTGGCGGTGGGGGGCATTCACGTCCTGAAGCCCGTGCGGGGGCTGGCCGCGGCCGGGATCGGCGCCGCCTTCCTGGCGGTCTTCGCCCTGGTCGTCGGCGTTCCGGCGCTGCCGCCGCCGTCCAGCATGGGCAAGCTGTTCTGGGCCGCGTCGGCGGGCGTGGCGCTCGGCGCCGCGGCCGACGGTCTCGGCGTGAAGGACCGGGCCGGGTCGGCGCTCGTTGCGGCGTGGCTTGCCGCCTCCCTCGTCTGGATCGCCATGCCGGCCCTGGATTCGGCGGCCGGCGTGCTGACCCTGCTCGTCCTTCTGGCGGTGGCGGCGTGGGTCGCCTTCGGGCGCATGCCCGGCCGCGCCGAGGGCGCCACCGCCCCGGCGGCCGCGCTGCTCGCCCTGGCGCTCGCCGTCGGCGGCACGGCGCTGATCGGCTCGTCGGCGTCCGTCGCCCAGATGGCCCTGGCGCTGGCGGCGGCGACCGGCGGTTTCCTGCTGTGGAACTGGCCGGTCGAGCGGCACGTCTGGGGCGTCTCCGGACAGGCGGCCCTGGGCGTGATCGTCCTGCTGGCCGGCGTGCTGGCGCTGTTCACCCAGACCCAGGCCATCGTGCTGCTGCTGGCGCTCCCCGCCCTGCTGGCCGGCCGGCTGCGCCGTCACCTGCCCGTGCCGGACACCGGCTTCGGCCGGGCGGCGGGCGCGGCGGCCGTGACGGTCGTCACCGTCCTGCCGGCGCTGGCCGCAGTCGGCGCCGCCTACCTGCTCGGCGGTGCGGAAGCATCGCCCTACTGACCCTCCCCATTCATTCCCTATCCCCATCCTGCGGAGTTGCCTCCATCATGAAGAAGACCCTGTTCGCCGCCGCCCTGTTCGCCACCGCCGCCGTCGGCGCAATGGCCCCCGCCTCGGCCGCGTCGGTCGCCTACAAGCTCGATCCGGCGCACACCGCCGTCGTGTTCATCGTGAACCACCTCGGCTTCGCCAACGCCGTCGGCCGCTTCAACGCGGTGTCGGGCGAGGTCGCCTTCGACAAGGAGGCCATCCAGAACAACGCCGTGACCGTGTCCATCGACACCGCCAGCGTCGACACCAACCACGCCAAGCGCGACGAGCACCTGAAGTCGCCGGACTTCTTCAACGCGAAGGAGTTCCCGAAGATCACCTTCAAGAGCACGAAGGTCGAGAAGTCCGGGGAGAAGACCGGCAAGCTACACGGCGAGCTGACCCTGCTGGGCGTCACCAGGCCGGTGGTGCTCGACGTCACCTTCAACAAGGACGGCGTCAGCCCGGCCAGCAAGCAGGAGACCGTCGGCTTCTCCGCGCGCGGCACGATCAAGCGCACCGACTTCGGCATGAAGTACGGCGCCCCGAACATCGGCGACGAGATCCAACTGCTGATCGAGGCGGAGGCGGTGAAGGCGTAAGGCCGGCGTGCAGCGGCGCCGCCATCGGGCTGTTGAGTGTCGGGGGGACCGGCTCGCCGCCGGTCCCTTCCTTTCGTCGGAATCGCATCAGGAGCCGTCATGCCCCAGCTGATGAAGGGCGAATGGGTAAAGGGCAACATCGCCGAGAGCGAGATCCGGGACGGTGCCTTCCATCGTGAGCCGACCCGGTTCCGCGCCTGGATCACCCCGGACGGCCGCCCCGATGCGGAGGGCCGCCCGACGCTCCCCGCCGAACCGGGGCGCTATCACCTCTACGTCTCCTACCTGTGCCCCTGGGCCGCGCGCACGTTGATCGTCCGCACGCTGAAGGGGCTCGAGGACCTGATCGGGCTGTCCGTGGCCGAGCCGGTGATCGGCGAGGACGGCTGGGTCTACGCCGACGAGCAGGACGGCGGCGAGGGCGTCGGGCCGTTCCGGCACCACTACCGGCTCTACACCGCGAGCGATCCGGCCTACACCGGCAAGGTCTCGGTTCCGGTGCTGTGGGACAAGCGGGAACGCCGCATCGTCAACAACGAGTCGGCCGACATCGTCCGCATCTTCAACGGCGCCTTCGACCGCATCACCGGGAACACGCTCGACCTCTATCCCGAGCCGCTGCGGGCCGAGATCGACGCCTGGAACGACCTGATCTACGCCAGCGTCAACAACGGCGTGTACCGCTGCGGCTTCGCGAAGTCACAGGCGCGCTACGACGAGGCCTTCGACGCGCTGTTCGCGACGCTCGACCGGCTGGAGGAGCAGCTCGGCACCAGCCGCTACCTGGCCGGGGAGCACCTGACGGAGGCGGACTGGCGCCTGTTCGTGACGCTGGTGCGCTTCGACGCCGCCTACCATGGCGCCTTCAAGTGCAACCTGCGGCGCATCGAGGACTATCCGAACCTGTCCGGCTATCTGCGCGAGCTCTACCAGTGGCCCGGCATCCGGGACACGGTGAACCTCGCGCACATCAAAGCCGGCTACTACACCAACCCGGCGATCAACCCGACCCTGATCGTGCCGAAGGGCCCCGCCCTGGACTTCGACCGGCCCCACGGCCGCGACCGGCTGTCCGGCCGGGGCATCTGGCGGCGCGCCTGACGGCGATCGGCAAAGAGGACATCCGCCATGACCGACGCACCCCATCCCGTCCGCCTCCTCGGCATCTCCGGCAGCATCCGCCGCCGGTCCTACTGCACGGCGGTGCTGGAGACGCTCCGCGCAAGCCTGAACGGCAAGGCGGACCTGACGCTGTTTCCGCTGAACGACATCCCGCCCTACGATCCCGACCTCGACAGCGAGGACACGCCGCCGTCCGCGGTGGGCATGCGGGAGGCCATCGGGACGAGCGACGGCCTGATCGTCATTTCGCCGGAATACAACTACGGCATGTCCGGCGTGCTGAAGAACGCGCTCGACTGGGCGTCGCGCCCGGCGATGAAGTCGCCAGTCAAGGGCAAGCCGATCCTCCTGATGACGGCATCCCCCGCTTCCACCGGCGGCGTGCGCGCCCAGCACGAGATGCGGGAGACCCTGTCCGGCATGCTGGGGCGCGTCATCGCCCGCCCGCAGGTGGTGATCGCCGGCGTCCACGAGAAGGTGAAGGACGGACGTCTAATTGATGAGGCGTCATTGAACTTTGCGCTCGCTGCCGTGGACGACTTGCTCGCAGAAGTTCGCCTTCTCCGCGTTGCGCGGAGCGACTGAACAGGGCTGGCGGTCGACAAGGGCGGAGGCGTAGAGCACCACTCCCGCGTCGGTACCTGGGCCGCCTCGACCGGGTGCGGCATCATCCACGTCGGTCAGCGCTTCCAGGCCGAAGCACCGTTCGGCCATTGGGGCACCCAGACCTTCATCGCCGCTCTGCGCTGTGACGGCCTGACCGCCCCCTGGATCATCAAGGGCGCCATGAACCGGGCGCTCTTCGAGACCTACGTCGAGACCCAGCTTGCGCCAACCTTGCGGCCGGGCGACGTCGTCATCCTCGACAACCTGTCCTGCCATAAGAGCGAAAAGGCCAAGGCCGCCCTCAAGGAGTGACGGAGGTGGAGCGGTGCGACCGTGGCACCATCATCGCGGTTGCCTGTGTCCGCCTCGGACTCGAAGGGGTGGAGGTGCTTCTACAGGGAGTGACGATGCGCCGATCCGGGGAGGGCAAGGCCGAGGTGCAGCCGCCGCAGTTCCGCGACCCTCGCACGGGGGCTTGGTTTCCGGCCGCGATCCTGCCTGATTCGGTGTGGCAGGCCATCGCCCTGGAGATAGGCGAAGCCGTCACCGGACGGCCCGTGGAACTGCTGGGCTGAACGCCCTTTGCTCAAGCCGAATGTGTGTGAACGTCCGCGACTGAGTGGGAGTGCTTCCGCACGTCCATTCCGTATCCATTCCGTACGGAAGTCCAAGCCATCTGTTAAGTGCTTGGAAAGATTGGCGTCCCCACGGGGATTCGAACCCCGGTTGCCGCCGTGAGAGGGCGGTGTCCTAGGCCTCTAGACGATGGGGACGTCGTAGCGGCGTGGCGGTTATGTAGCCGACCGCCCCGCCCCGATCAAGCGCTTTT
This sequence comes from Azospirillum sp., assembly GCA_035629155.1. GTDB lineage: Bacteria > Pseudomonadota > Alphaproteobacteria > Azospirillales > Azospirillaceae > Azospirillum. The sequence goes on from DASPIO010000206.1 coordinate 5,228, forward strand.
TTCGCCGAATTGATGCGCCGCCGAAAGAAAGTCCTCCACGGCAGCCAGCGGCGTGTCGAACGCCGTGATCAGGCGCACGAGGCCGCCCTCCCAGCGGTAGAAGCGGAAGCCCGCGGCTTCCAACCCGGCGATCACCGGCTCGGGCAGGCGGGCGAACACCTCGTTCGCCTCGACCGGGTACGCCAGTTCCGCCCCCGGCAGCGCCGCGAGTCCCGCGGCAAGCCTGTCGGCCATGGCGTTGGCGTGGCGCGCCAGGCGCAGCCACAGGCCGCCGGCCAGCCACGCGTCGAGCTGCGCCGACAGGAAGCGCCCCTTCGACACCAGATGCCCGCCACGCTTGCGCAGATAGCCGAAGTCCTCCGCGAGCGCCGGGTTGAAGAACACCACCGCCTCGGCGGCCAGGCAGCCGCCCTTGGTGCCGCCCAGCGACAGCACGTCCACGTCGGCCCGCCACGTCAACTCGGCCGGCGTGCAGCCCAGACGCGCCAGCGCGTTGGCGAAGCGCGCGCCGTCCATGTGCACGGCCATGCCGTGGCGGTGCGCCACGTCGGCCAGCGCCTCGACCTCCTCCGGGCGGTAGACGGTGCCCGCTTCGGTCGCCTGCGACAGGCTGAGCGCCGCCGGCTGCACCCGGTGGACGACGCCGATCGCCGCCTGCGCCAGCGCCGATTCGAGGCCGGCCGCCGTCAGCTTGCCGTGCTCGCCCGGCAGGCCCAGCAGCTTGGCGCCGCCGCTGAACTGCTCGGGCGCGCCGCACTCGTCGGTGTTGATGTGGCTGCCGGCGTGGCAGTAGATGGCCCCGTAGGGCGGCGTCACCGCCGTCAGCGCCAGCGCGTTGGCCGCGGTGCCGGTCGCCACCGGGAACACCGCCACCTCCGTCTCGAAGACCTCGCACAGGCGCGCGGTGACGCGCTTCGTCCACTCGTCCTCGCCGTAGGGCGACGCGGTGCCGCGCGCCGCCTGGGCCAGCGCGTCCATCACCTCGGGCGCGGCGCCCGCGACGTTGTCGCTGCGGAAGTCATAACCTGCCATCGTCACGGCCTCCCGGTGGTGAGCACGGCGGACACGGCGCCGGAGCGGGGATCGAGCGTGTAGAGCCGGTCGGGGCCATCGGGTATGGTCACGCGGAACACCACCCGGTTGCCCACGGCCAGCATCTCGCCGATGCGGGCACCGGCCGGCAGGCCCAGCGACACCTCGCCGGTCGGGCCAGCGGGCAGCGGCCGGTCCTCGGCCACTTCCTGCGGGTCGGCCGACGCCTTGTTGGAAAAGCGCTTGACGACCTCAATGCCCAGATAGGCATACCCGGCCAGGATGAACACGCCCATGATGATGATGGCTGCCTTGAGCACGCGCACGGATCAGGTCCACAAGTGGTGATGATGAAAGACGACGGTCGAAGCATCGACGCGCCCGGACCGGACGGCACCCGCCACACCGTCGCCGTTCCGCCCGAAGCGGCGGGCGACCGGCTGGACAAGGTGCTGGCGGCCGCCGTTCCCGACCTTTCGCGCTCGCGCGCGCAAGCGCTGCTGGAGCAGGGCCACGTGCGGTCCGACGGGCGGACCATAACCGACGCCTCGCAGAGGGTCAAACCCGGCCAGACGTTCGAGGTGCTCGTCCCCGCCGCCGAGCCTGCCGTGCCGGAGGCGCAGGATATCCCGCTCACCGTCGTCTACGAGGACGCGGACGTGCTGGTGCTCGACAAGCCGCCCGGGCTGGTCGTCCACCCGGCCGCCGGCAACGCCGACGGCACGCTGGTCAACGCGCTGCTGGCGCACTGCGGCGACAGCCTGTCGGGCATCGGCGGCGTGCGCCGGCCGGGCATCGTCCACCGGCTGGACAAGGACACCAGCGGCCTGATGGTGGTGGCCAAGAACGACCGCGCGCACCACGCGCTGACCGCCCAGTTCTCCGACCGCTCGCTCAGCCGCACCTACCAGGCGCTGGTCTGGGGCGTGCCGTCGCCGAAGGAAGGGCGGATCGAGGGCAACATCGGCCGCCACCCGACCGATCGCAAGCGCATGGCCGTGCTGGACAGCGGCGGCAAGCACGCCGCCACCCGCTACCGCACGTTGCGCGCCTTCGGCCGCACGGCGGCGCTGGTGGAGTGCACGCTGGAGACCGGGCGCACCCACCAGATCCGCGTGCACATGGCGCATATCGGCCACCCGGTGGTGGGGGATCCGCTGTACGGCCGCGGGCGGGCGACGCGCGCCGGGGGTGCCCATGCCTCCAATGCGCCGGAACCGCAGCGCACCGCCCTTGTTGGCTTCCCCAGACAGGCCTTGCACGCGGTGGGAATCGCCTTCCGGCACCCCGCCGGCGACGCCGCTGTGCGTTTCAGCGTGGACCTGCCGCAGGACATAAAGGACCTGATCGGCAGCCTGGAGGGGCTTTAGAAACGTCTATGCCCCCGTGTCAAGCTGGGATATTCTACAGGACGGCCGACGGGGCGAGGCATGCCATAGTTTGGTCAAGAGCGTGGTCAAGGATACGGTTCAGGTTCAGTTCAGGTGGGTTCGGTTCTAAAGGCGGTACGGTGCCCGGCAGAAGGCGCGCGATGAACCGTCAGGAGAGGGTTGGTCATGGCGACAGTTCCCAGCGTTCCGGTCATCAATTCGGAGAGCAACCTCTCCCGCTACCTGCAGGAAATCCGCAAATTTCCGATGCTGGCGCCGGAGGAGGAGTACATGCTCGCCAAGCGCTGGCAGGAGCATGAGGACGCGAAGGCCGCGCACAAGCTGGTGACCAGCCACCTGCGCCTGGTGGCGAAGATCGCCATGGGCTACCGCGGCTACGGCCTGCCGCTGTCGGAACTGATCTCCGAAGGCAACGTCGGCATGATGCAGGCGGTCAAGCGCTTCGACCCCGACCGCGGCTTCCGGCTGGCCACCTACGCGATGTGGTGGATCCGCGCCGCCATCCAGGAATACATCCTGCACTCCTGGTCCCTGGTGAAGATGGGCACCACGGCCGCGCAGAAGAAGCTGTTCTTCAACCTGCGCAAGCTGAAGGGCCAGATGCAGGCCATCGAGGAGGGCGACCTGTCGCCCGAGGTGGTGAAGAGCATCGCCGAGAAGCTCGACGTGCCCGAGCAGGACGTGGTCAACATG
>DASPIO010000207.1:0-2361 GCA_035629155.1 Azospirillum sp.
CGATCGCCGACGTGAAGGTCAGCGCCACCACCGCGCCGACGCCCGGCACCGTCATCAGCCGCCGGCACACCGCGTCGTCGCGCACGACCGCCAGCAGGCGCCGATGCAAGCGCATGAACTCGCTGTGCAAGCCGGCTCGGGCGGTCAGCATGGCGCCGATAACGGTCTCCAGCATCTCCTGGCCAGCGATCAATTCCTGCACCCGCGCGGCAAAGCGCCCCCGGCTGACCGGGCCGACCTTGAGCCCGAAGCCGCGCAGGATACCGCGAATGGAAAGCTCGACATCGTGCAGCTTGCTCAGCAGCAGCTTGCGTCCGACCAGCAGCGCGCGCACGTCCTGGGCCGGTGGCGACTTGCAATGCACCGGGCGGTACCAGCCCATGCGCAGCAACTGGGCGATGCCGCGGGCGTCCTTGCGGTCGGTCTTCACCACCATGGCCGAGAGCGCCGCCTTCACATGGCGGGTTTCCAGCAGCACCGTCGCCAAGCCCGCTTTGCTCAGTCCCGCATACAGCCACTGCGACAGGCGGCCCGCCTCCAGCCCGATGCGGGTCAGCGGAAAGCCGAGTTCGGCGAAGAAACGTACCAGGGCGTCGGGCTCGCTGGCCACTTTGGCCTCCCGCACGATCTTGCCCGTCGCATCCATCACGCACACGCTGCTCTGTTCCAACGAGACGTCGATTCCGGCAAAGTGCTCCATGGCTGTCCCCCTTGATGCTTGGGGCCGATCCGCTCGGACCCCGCTTGACACACCATCACAGTGGGGACAGCCGCCCCGCCTAGCTAGCGCTTGGCGGAAGGCCCATTACGGCATCTCACGTGGGTGGCTGACGGCGATGCCGCCGGGGTGCGGCGCGCATCGTGGGTAGTGGCCGATCCGGTGTTGCGCGGCGACTCAGGATATGAGTCAACGAGTTCATGAAGGAGCCACCACGCTACCGCCTGAGTGACGCCGAGAAAGACGCCCTGATTGTCGAGCAGGCGGCGCTGATCGAGCGTCTGGTGGCGCGGGTGGCCGAACTGGAAGCACTGGTGGGCAAGCCGAAGAAGACGTCGGCCAACTCCCACCTCCCGCCCTCCCAGGATGGCCCGGGGGGCAAGGCGCGCAAAGCGCGAGCCAAGCGCCGAAGAAAACCGCGGCCGTCGCGCCCCGGTACGGCGCGATCGCTGGCCCCCGAACCCGACCGCACGGAGCGCCGCTTGGTTGAGGACTGTCCGCATTGCCGGGCGGCGCTGGCTGCGGCGCGACAACGGTGCCGCCACCGCTACGATCACATTGAGTTGCCGGAGATCCGACCGGTGGTGACGCGCGTCGAGCTGTTCGGCGGTCGCTGCGGGCGGTGCGGGCGGCGCTACCGGGCCGAGCCGCCCGCCACCATGGCGCCGGGCACGCCGTTCGGGCCCGGCATCCGCTCCCTGCTGGCCTACCTGCACCACAGCCATCATGTCGGCTTCGAGCGCTTGGCGCGCCTGCTGCACGAAGTGTTCGGCCTGCGGATCTCCGAGGGCGCCATCGCCAATGCGTTCCGCCGCATGGGCGCGGCCTTCGACACCGCCCGCGCGGCGATCAAGGCCAAGCTCCTGACCGCCTCGGTCATCGCCTCGGACGAGACCACGACGCGGGTCAACGGCGTGACGCACCGTTCCCGCGCGGTCGCCCGCGGGGCAAGGTCAGCACATGCGTCCCTCCCAGAAAGCAGTCCAGGCGATCATCGAACAGGTGAACCCGCAGGCGATGTCCGATCCGTCGCCAGGGGACGGTGTAGAACACCTTGCGCAGGGTGAAGCCGCCACTCGAGGTGACGCAGACGATGGTCCGTTCGAAATCACGGGTCCGGTCCGGCGGCAAGGGTTTGAGGGTGTCCCGCTCCACCGCAACCTCCTTGGTCCGGCGGGCGTTCTGCTGGTCGACCACCTCGTCGATGAAGCGGCGGGAGGCCGCCAGATCGGTGAAGTCCCGGCTGCCGCGCAGCAGCAGCGCGTCTTCCACGGCACGCTTGAGATGGCGATGCGGGCTTTCGATGCCGCCGTTCTCGTGGGCGACGCCGCGGTTGTTGCGGCTGGCGGCCATGCCGTAGTGGGCGCACAACTCCTCGTAACGGCGGGTGGCGTCCTCGGCGGCATCGCGGTCCAGGTTGCGAAACGCCGCCGACAGGCTGTCGCTGCGATGATCGGCCGGCACGCCGCCCAGAGACCACAGAGCGTTCTGCAGCCCCTCGGCCAGAGGACATCGCGACATCTGTTCGGTAAGCAACGCTAAGAGAATTCACCAGCAGAAACATATGCTTCCGGCTTGCCGTCCCAGAACCGTCCGGTCTGTGGACGCTCATTGGGAACCGATTTTCGGGCAGTTTTCCCGTC
>DASPIO010000208.1:0-45807 GCA_035629155.1 Azospirillum sp.
GTGCTGGCGCGCGACTCGGAACGCGACTCGGGGCTTGACGCCGCCGGTTTGCGCAGCCATTTGTCTTCCGCCGGCTTTGATAGCATTTTGGCAACTCTGCTCGGCAAGTCGACCTATGACCATGGCCGCTTCGCGCGCCCGGAAGCCTCGGACGAGGAAGCCAGACGGGGGTGGTGGCCGACGTGGCGTCATGTGCACCATCGGCAGGTCAGGGCCGAATTGAGAGAGGCGGAAGCGGCGTTGGTACGCGAGAACAGCGAACAGGCGTTGGCGCGCGTCGATGCGCTTCGGCAGGAGGTCATCAGGACCGGAATGGGCATTGATGATCAGGACCCCGACGATTGACCGCCGCACGGGCGGGGCCTTCGGCAGAGCGGGGCAGGAAGCAGAGAGCGGAGCCGGGATTGGTTCGGAACGATACGGAACCGGGGTGCGGCGAAACGAACGGCCCAGCGTGACGCTGGCCTTCGTATCGTGTTTTCTTTTCAGTCTGGGGTAATGCGGGGGCAGCAGTCGCATGGCCACGAAAGCAGCGAACAGTGTCGAGTCGTCCGAAAACCGGGAAGAGTCCGGTGACGGTCCGCTCATGGACGGCATGGGTCTTGCCGTCAAGAAGATGATTGCCCGCGGCAAGGAGCGCGGCTACGTCACCTATGACGAGCTGAATTCCGCCTTGCCGCCGGACCAGTCGTCCTCCGAGCAGATCGAGGACACGATGGCGATGCTGTCCGAGATGGGCATCAACATCGTCGAGTCCGAAGAGCAGGACGACAACGCCAACGCCGAGGAGCGCTCGGACGGCGAAAGCCGCTCGTCGGGCAACCTCGACGACGACGACATCGGCCGTACCGATGACCCCGTGCGCATGTACCTGCGCGAGATGGGTTCGGTGGAGCTGCTGTCGCGCGAGGGCGAAATCGCCATCGCCAAGCGCATCGAGGCCGGGCGCGAGATGATGATCGGGGCGATCTGCGAATCGCCGCTGACCATCCGCGCCATCATCGAGTGGCACGATTCCCTGCTTGAAGGGAAGATGCTGCTGCGCGACATCATCGACCTGGACGCCACCTACGGTGGCGGCCCGGACGGCGACCTGCCGGAAGGCGTTCCGCCCGAGGCGATCGCCGAGGGCGCCCCGCGCGAGGGGACCGAGGAAGCCGAAGGCGAGGCGCCGGAGGCGCCCGAAGCCGAGGGCGATCCGGAAGGCGAGGGCGACGAGGACAACAACCTGTCCCTGTCGGCCATGGAAGCCGCTCTGAAGCCGCAGGTTCTCGAGACCTTCGAGAAGATCAAGGCGACGTACGAGAAGCTGCACAAGCTGCACGAGGCGCGGATCGGCGCCATGCAGCGCGGCGAGGACGTCCACAAGCAGACGGACAAGAAGTACGACAAGCTGAAGCTCGAGATGGTCGAGCTGATGAACAAGGTGCGCCTGAACAACCAGCGCATCGAGCAGCTCGTCGAACAGCTCTACGCGCTCAACCGCAAGCTGACCGGCTTCGAAGGCCGGCTGCTGCGCATGGCGACCGACGTGCGCGTCAAGCGTGAGGACTTCCTGAACCAGTACTTCGGCCACGAGCTGGACCCGAACTGGCTGGACCGCATCCGCACGCTGAACCCCAAGACCTGGGGCAAGTTCGTCGAGAAGTACGAGAGCGACATCCTCAAGACGCGCGAGGCCATCAGCGGCATCGCCGATGAGGCGAAGCTGCCGATCGGCGAGTTCCGCCGCATCGTCTCGACCGTCCAGAAGGGCGAGAAGGAAGCCAGCCGCGCCAAGAAGGAGATGGTGGAGGCCAACCTGCGCCTCGTCATCTCGATCGCCAAGAAGTACACGAACCGCGGCCTGCAGTTCCTGGACCTGATCCAGGAGGGCAACATCGGCCTGATGAAGGCGGTGGACAAGTTCGAGTACCGGCGCGGCTACAAGTTCTCGACCTACGCCACGTGGTGGATCCGTCAGGCCATCACCCGTTCGATCGCCGATCAGGCGCGCACCATCCGGATCCCGGTGCACATGATCGAGACGATCAACAAGCTGGTGCGCACCAGCCGCCAGATGCTGCACGAGATCGGTCGCGAGCCGACCCCGGAGGAGCTGGCGGAGCGTCTGATGATGCCGCTGGAGAAGGTCCGCAAGGTCCTGAAGATCGCCAAGGAGCCGATCTCCCTCGAGACGCCGATCGGCGACGAGGAGGATTCGCACCTCGGCGACTTCATCGAGGACAAGAACGCGGTCCTGCCGCTCGACGCCGCCATCCAGGCGAACCTGCGCGAGACGACGACCCGCGTCCTGGCCTCGCTGACGCCGCGCGAGGAGCGCGTGCTGCGCATGCGCTTCGGCATCGGTATGAACACCGACCACACGCTGGAGGAGGTCGGCCAGCAGTTCAACGTGACCCGCGAGCGCATCCGCCAGATCGAGGCGAAGGCCCTGCGCAAGCTGAAGCACCCCAGCCGCTCGCGCAAGCTGCGCAGCTTCCTGGACACCTGATCCGGGCGGTTGTATGAGACGGCAAAGCCCCTTCCCGGCGACGGGAAGGGGCTTTTCGTTGGTGTGAGCGGCGCGGTTGTGGAAGCCCTTGCGTTCCGCCCGTTTTGCCGCCACATTCGGCGCTCCCTAGGGCCTGTAGTTCAGCGGTTAGAACGCGCCGCTCATAACGGTGTTGTCGTCGGTTCGAATCCGGCCGGGCCCACCATCTTTTCAATGGGTTAGCGACGCCGACAAATGGGCACGCACCCCGATGGGTACGCGGTGGGCCCGCAAGCGGCACGCAGATGCCGAACTGGGTGTTCCAGTACAGCAGCAGGGCACCAGCAGTACCTGAGATGGTCGCCGTCGCCACGCTGTCGAACCGATGCCGTCCTGGATGCCCACATGCGCCGCGTCCGGCGTCCTGCCGCCGCGTGCCGAATGGGGGCTCTGGGAGCGCGCCGCATCGGGATTTGGCATATCTTTCGCCGCGAATTTCCGGGCCTGATTGCGCAAGCCGTCCTTCCGTTCTCCGATCCCGACGGTCCGGCGTCCGCCGGGATGCCCGCCTCTCTGAACGGGGCCCGCACCGTACGGCCGAGACCTATCCGTTTGGCCTGTGACGGGTTCCGGCGGCAGGACCGGCCGCCGCCGGAGTGGATGATCGTCAGGCCGCGCGGTTGACCGCGTCCTGGTTGACGACGCTCTTGGCAAGCATGGTCAGCCGCTGGTCGGTCGCCTTCTCCTCGTCGAGGATGACGTGCAGGTCCAACTGGTCGTCGGCCAGACCAAGCGCGCCGGCATAGGCGGCCACCGTGCCGTAGGCGGCGATCTCGTAGTGCTCGATCTTCTGGGCCGACGCGATCAGGCCGGCATCGGCGAGGTCGCCGGACTGGAGAATATCCAGCATCTTTTCCGCTTCGGCGATCAGGCTCGCCATCGCCTGATCCTCGTGCGCGTCGGGGTTGTAGCCGTGGCGGTCGAGGATGGCCCGCACGCGGTCGCGCTGGGCCTGGGTCTGGTCACGGTGCTCCAGAAGCGCCTGCCTGAGGCCATCGTGGCTGGCTTTGTCGGCCATCCGTGTGAGCGCGTCGGCCATCCGGCGCTCGGCGTCATGGATCTCAGACAACTCGGCGAAGTACATTTCCTTGAAGGTGTTGATCTGCATGGCTCCATCCCTGTCCTCAATGGGGTGACGCGACCGGCGGCGGTGCTGCCCGGAGCGCCGCCGGGCCGGCCCGCACCATCAGCGGGTGCCCGTGGTGGTGCGGGATGTTTCCGTGGTGGTCTGGGCGCCGGCTGTTTCGGTGGCTCCGCCGGTGCCGAGGCCGGCCATGGCCGACGCTCCCGCCGCGGTGCCGGAGCCCGCGTACGACGGCTGCTGGACGCGCAGGTTGTTCTGCACGTGACGGACGCCCGGGACGCTTTCGGCGATGTCTTCGGCGCGGCGCTTGACCATGCGGCTGTCCACCGTGCCGTTCAGCGTCACTTCGCAACCGCTGACCGACACCTCGATGTCCGACGCATCGACATACGCATCGTCGGTCAGACGGTCGTTGACATCCTCACGGATGCGGTCGTCGGAGCGCGTGTAGCCGCGCGGTCCGCGGCCCCGATGCCCGCCGCCGCGCATCTCGTCCATGCGGTGGCGGTGCCCGGTCGCGTCATCGCCGAACCAGGACTGCACCCTGTCGCTGGCGCGGTCCCACCAGTCGCGCCCCTCACCACCGTACGAGCCGCGGGTCCCGAAGTCTTCGCCGTAGCCTCCGCCGGAGACCCGCCAGTCGCCTTGCTGTTCATAGCCGCCGCCAGAGCCCTGGCCGAAACGGCCGTGGCTCTGGGTGCGTCCATAGTCCCCACGTCCGTAGGATCCGGATCCGCCCCGGCCCATGTCCTGGTCCTGGCGCCAATAATCACGGCCGTAGTCGTAGCCTTCGCGTCCCGGCCCCTCGAAGCCGTAGCCGGGCTGCCGGCCACGCTGTCCTTCACCGTATCCGCCGGCCCCGAATCCGCGCTCCTCCTCGCGGCTCCGCCCGTCGCGGCCTGCGGCGCGCCAACGATCACGGTCGTCATCGCGGCGATAGCCCTGGTCGTTCCTCCACCTCGTCTCGTAATCCGCCATGGGAGTTCCTCCCGGTCTGTTCGGAGAAGAGCAGGCCGCCTCTTTCGGCGACCATCCTCCCAACATGGTTACGCCTTACCGGTTCCCATGCGCGGGGCGATGCCGACCGGCGAATCACCCCAAGTTCGGAGAGGCGCTCGATCGGGATGTCGACGCGCAGGGGCTGCCGGTGAACCCGCAGTTCCTTCAGGAACTGTTCGCGATGCGGTGACGGGCTGGCGACGGCGACCGAGTGTCGCATCGGGCCGGGTTGGGCCGCCGCCGTCAAAAATGCGCTCGCGCGCGGCGGTAAGGCGCGGTATGTCGACGATCCTGCTAGCGTCCGGCAGACGAAGTTTCGGAGCGGAGAGCGGTGTTCTTCGGAGAGCACAGGTCGGTAATGCGCCACATCGGTCTTTTGGCCGGTGCGGTCGCGCTGCTGTTCCAGGTCTTCGCCTGGACCATGACCATGCCCGCGAAGAGTGCCGATGGCGACTGGATCACCATCTGCTCCGCCGACGGCCTGACGCGGATCCAGGTCGACGCCGACGGCACCCCCGTCGGGGGCGACGAGCCCGCGTCGGCCGACCATGCGGGCTCGTGCCCGCTGTGCCCCGTGATCGGCGGCCTGTCCCTGCCGCCGTCGCTCGTCCTCGCCGCCTTGCCCCAGGTGCTGATCCGCCATGGCGCGGTGACGTTGACGGGCGACCGCATCGCGGCCGGCTGGTTCCTGTCCGCACTGCAGGCGCGCGCCCCCCCGCTGCACGGCTGACGCGCCACCCATCGGCACCCATCCCGTACCGCCGGCCCATGGCCGACGGTGGGAAGCGCGTGCCCGCGCAACGCCAGTCGCCGGATCCGCTTCATCATGAATTCGCGCGTGTCCACCGCCGCGCCCGGCGGTGCCGTCAACCGCGTGCCGAATGCCCGGCCGCGGCGCACGTTCGCTGCTTGGCTCGGCCTGCTCCTGCTGGCCGGGGACCTGCTGGCTGTCGCGGCGCTGCCCACCGCGGGCACCGCCACCCGGCCCCCGGCCTTCGTCGCCGGCCTGTCCGGATCGGCCATCGTCATCTGCACGCCCGGCGGCCTGCTGGTCGTCGATCGCGACGGCAAGCCGGTTGATCCCGAGACTCCCCGTACCCGCGCCGACCTCTGTGTCTTCTGCCTGCCGCTGACCTGCGGCGGCATGGACGTCCCGCCGGCTACGCCCGCCGTCGCCGCACCGGCACCGCCGCGCGCCCTTCGTCCGACACCGGCGGCCGACCCGCACCGTCCACCGGCCCGCCCTGCGGGTGCCGTCTCCGCCCGCGGGCCGCCGCTGCCCGCCTGATCCCCGCACGCCCCGATCACCCACACCGCGCCCGACACCGGCGCGGCAGGGACCGGCATTGCCCGAACCGGATCAGGAGTACGAGTCCCGTGAACCCGCTTCGGCATCCCGAACACGCCGCCCCGCTGGTGGCGTCGCTGCTGGCCCATGCCGCGGTCATGGCCGGGCTGCTGGTTCCACTCCCTTCCGCCGAGCCTGCCGTTCCGGTGGCCGAGCCGCTGGTGGTGGACCTCGTCCTCGCGGAGGCGGGCGGGGCAACCGCCCCCGGCACAACCGGGCTCGCCGAGCCCGCATCCGAGCCCGCTGCCGAGGTCGCCGCCGAGCAACCGGCGGAGGATCCGCCGCCTTCCGCCGAGGAGGCGCCGGCACCGACCGAACCCGACGGCGCCTCCGCGATGCCGGAGGAGTCGCCGCCGCCAGCGCCGGCACCGGTCGCCCCGGCCCGCAAACCGCGGCCCCCGGCCGTCACGCGGACCGCGCGCCCAGCGGAGGCCGATGGGGGAAATGCCAGAGCGGCGCCGGCCGCCGCTTCCGCTCCGTCCGCCCCCGGCAGCGCGGGGGAGCCCGACTCCCCGCCGCGTCCGGCGGGCGGGAACCCGGTTCCGGCCTACCCGCGATCGGCGCAGCGGGCCGGCGTCGAGGGCACGGTTCTGGTGCGGGTCACCGTCCGGCCCGACGGCACCGCCGGCGCGGTCGAGGTGGCGGCGAGCAGCGGCGACGCCGCGCTCGACGCGGCGGCCCGGGCGGCGGTGGCCGGCTGGCGCTTCGTCCCGGCGACGCGCGGCGGCGTGCCGGTGCCGGCGGTGATCGAGGTGCCCATCCGCTTTCAGCTCACCGGCCGGCGCGGCTTTTGACGGCCCGCCCGGCCCGTTCCCGAACAGACTGATTGGAGACCACACGTGACCATGACGACATCCACGAGCCGGCTTGCCGGCGTGCTCCTGGCGACCGCGCTGGGCGTGCCGGCGCAAGCCGCGGCGCAGACCGCGACGGCGGACCCCGACCTGCGCCTGGAACCCGTGGTGGTGACCGCCCCGCGCACCGAAGCGCCGCTGGAGGTGGACACCACGCCCAAGAACCCGCGCATGCCCGTGCCGCCCAACGATGGCGCCGGCTATCTGAAGAGCATTCCGGGCTTCAGCATGATCCGAAAGGGCGGCATCGACGGCGATCCCGTCTTCCGCGGGCAGAGCGGATCGCGCCTCAACGTGCTGATCGACGGGGCGCCGCTGCTGGGCGGCTGCGGCATGCGCATGGACCCGCCGACCGCCTACGTCTTCCCCGAATCCTTCGACCGCATCACCGTGCTGAAGGGGCCGCAGTCGGTGATCCACGGCGGCAGCGCGCCGGGGGCCACGGTGCTGATCGAGCGCAACACCCGCCGCTTCACCGAACCCGGCGTGCGCGGCGACGCCAGCGCGCTGGCCGGCAGCTACGGCCGCAACGACCAGATGCTCGACGCGGCGGCGGGCGCGCCGGAAGGTTACGTCCGCGCCATCGGCACCCGCTCGCACAGCGGCGACTACCGCGACGGCGACGGCAACCGGGTGCATTCCGCCTACAACCGGTACAGCGGCACCTTCATCGCCGGCTGGACGCCCGACGCCGACACCACGCTGGAAGGCTCGGCCGAGGTCAGCCGCGCCTGGGCCGCCTACGCCGACCGCAGCATGGACGGCACGAAGTTCGACCGCCAGTCCTACCGCCTGCGCTTCATGCGCGAGAACCTGTCGCCGCTCGTGGCGAACGTTCAGGCATCGCTGTCCTACGACTATATCGACCACGTCATGGACCGCTTCACGCTGCGCCCGTGGACCGGCGGCATGATGGCGGCGCTGAACAACCCCGACCGCACCGGCTGGGGGGGCCGCACCCGCGCCGAACTGACGCCGACCGACCGGCTGCGGCTGACCGTCGGCGCCGACGTGGCCCGCGACCTGCACTCGGTGCGCAGCCTGACGGCCGCGGAATTCCTGCGTGGCGTGGACTACAGGGCAAAGGGCCGCGCGCTCGACATGACCTTCACCACGCTGGGCGGCTTCGCGGAGGCGACGTTCGACGTCGCCGCCCACAGCCGCCTGATCGGCGGCTACCGCCTCAACCACGTGACGACCGAGCGCACGAACCTGGCGAACGGCCCGCGATCGGCCGAGGCGCTGCACAACGCCTTCGTCCGCTACGAGGAGGAGGTGAATCCCGGCATCCCGCTCACCGCCTACGCCGGCATCGGCTACACCGAGCGCGCGCCGGACTACTGGGAGCGCACCCGCCAGTTCGCGCTCAGGCCGGAGCGGGCGACTCAGCTCGACGTCGGCGCCCTGCACCGGTCGGAGCGGTGGCGCGCTTCGGTGGCGCTGTTCGCCACGTTGACGCAGGACTACATCCTGTTGTCCTCGACCTCCGGCCGCAACGTCGACGCCGCCCTGCTGGGCGGTGAAGCGGAGGTCGCCTACCAGTTCGCGCGTTCTTGGACGGCCGAGGCGTCGCTGGCTTACGTGCACGGGCAGAACCGCAGCGACGACCGGCCGCTGCCGCAGATGCCGCCGCTGGAAGGGCGCATCGGCGTGCGCTATGACGACGGGGAGTTCCTGGGCGGCGTGCTGACCCGCCTCGCCGCCGCGCAGAAGCGCTATGATATCGGCTGGGGCAACATCGTCGGCACCGACGTGGGCGCCAACGACAGCTTCGCCACCCTGTCGCTCAACCTCGGCTGGCGTCCGAAGGAGGGCGTGCTTCTGGCGGCCGGCGTCGACAACCTGTTCGACGTCACCTATGCGGAGGCGGTCAGCCGCGCCGGTTCGGCCACGCTGATGCCGGCCGGCTACACGACGACCATGCGCGTCAATGAACCGGGCCGGACGGTGTGGGTCAAGGGCTCGCTCAAGTTCTAAACCGGCGGCCGGGAGGGGGGCCGGCAGCGGGTCCCCTCCCGGAACCGGACGCGGACGGCGTCAGCCCGGCGGGTGCCCGCCGCGGTGCATGCGTCAGCGGGCCGCCGTCCGGCGAAAGCGGCAGCAGACGAACCGCTGGCGCCGGCCTGCAGGGGTGTGGTGGTCGTCATGCGCCACCTGCTCCAGCCGGTACGCCGGCCCCAGCTCGGCGGAAAGGCCTTCCGGGCTGTACCGGACGACGGGCAGGCCGCTGCAGCGCTCCGGACCATCCGGCGCGAAGGTGGCGATGATCACGGTGCCGTCCACCCGAACGGCCCTGTCCAACGTGGCCTTGTAGGCGGCCCGGTCGCCGGCTTCGGTGAGAAAGTGGAACACGGCGCGGTCATGCCAGAGGCCGTAGTCGGCCGGTGGATGCCAGGAGGTCACGTTCGCCTCGATCCACTCGACCAGGGAGGCGCGCTCGCCAAGACGATCCCGGGCGGCGGCCAGCGCCGGACCGGCGATGTCCAGCACGGTCACGGCGCGGAAGCCGCCGTCGAGGAGGTGGTCGACCAGGGTGGAGGCACCCCCGCCGATGTCGATCAGCCGTTCCTCCGGGTGAAGGCCGGACGCCCGGATGAGGTCCAGGGATACGCTGGGATGCGACTGGTACCAGCTCACCGCGGTGCTGGCGTTGCGGGTGTAGACGCCCTGCCAGTGTTCCCGCCATTCCGCTTCGGACATGCTTCGGCCCCCTTCGCCGCCACTACGGCCTTGTGAAGCGCCGCGTGCGGACGATCATATGAGGGGGATCCAGAGCCACGCCAGTCCGGAATACGGCGCATCGCATCCATTACGGAAGGCCGCCCTCCAAACGAACCTCACCCATCGATGGGCGCCAGCAGGAAATCGATGTCCTCGGCGGTGAGGAGGTCCACCTCCGTGCCGGATTCTCCGTGGACCGCCGCGCCCAGCCGGCGCTTGCGCTCCTGCAGCTGGATCATGCGCTCCTCCACCGTCCCCACGGTCACCAGCTTGTAGACGAAGACGGGCTTGTCCTGGCCGATACGGTGGGCGCGGTCGGTCGCCTGATCCTCGACCGCGGGATTCCACCAGGGATCGTAGTGGATCACCGTGTCGGCCGCCGTCAGGTTCAGCCCCGTCCCGCCGGCCTTCAGGCTGATGACAAAGACCGGAACCTCCCCGGCCTGGAACCGGCGCACCGGCGTCTCCCGATCCCGTGTGTCGCCGGTCAGTTCCACGAAGGGAACGCCGCGCTGCTCCAGTTCGGGCTTGATCAGGTCCAGCATGGAGGTGAACTGCGAGAACAGCAGGATGCGCCGCCCGTCCGCCAGCAACTCGGGCAGCATCTCCAGAAGGCGGTCCAGCTTGGCCGAGGCCGCCCCCTTCGCCACCCGCTTGCGCGCACTTTCCAGCTTGACCAGACGCGGGTCGCAGCACACCTGCCGGAGTTTCAGGAGTGCGTCCAGGATGCTGATGTGGCTGCGCGCCAGGCCCTTGCGCGCGATTTCCTCGCGCACCCGCGCGTCCATTGCCAGGCGGATCGTCTCGTACAGGTCGCGCTGGGCCGCCTGGGGTTCCACCGATTCCAGGATCTCGGTCTTGGGGGGCAGTTCGCTCGCCACCTCCTCCTTGGTGCGGCGCAGCAGGAAGGGGCGGACGCGACGGGCGAGCAGGCGCTGCCGGTCGGCGTCGCCGCGCTTCTCGATGGGGGTGCGGAACTGGCGGCGAAAGCCGGTGCGGTCGCCGAGCAGGGATGGAACCGCGACCGAGAACAGCGACCACAGCTCGTCCAGGGAGTTCTCGACCGGCGTCCCGGTCAGGCACAGGCGCTGGCGGGCGTTCAGCGCATGGGCCGCCTTGGTCGCTTGCGCCGTGGGGTTCTTCAGGTACTGCGCCTCGTCGAAGATCGCCAGATGCCAGGGCTGTGCGGCCAGGATCTCGTGGTCGCGGGGCAGCAGCGCGTAGGACGTCACCACGAGGTCGTGGTCGGCGAGCGCGGTGTGCGCCGCCTTGCGTTGCGGGCCATGCAGGACAAGGGTGCGCAGACCGGGGGCGAATCGCGCCACCTCCGCCCGCCAGTTGCCGAGCACGCTGGTCGGCGCCACCAGCAGGCAGGGGCGGTCCAGGCGGCCGGCGTCCTTTTCGGCCAACAGATGGGCCAGCGCCTGCACGGTCTTGCCCAGGCCCATGTCGTCGGCCAGGATGCCGCCGAACCCGTGCGCGGTCAGGAATTGCAGCCAGTCCAGCCCGGTCCTCTGGTACGGGCGCAGGTCCGCCCGCAGCCCGGCGGGCAGCGGCGCCGCGGGGATGCCGCCGGATTCGCGCAACGCCCGCGCCATCGCGCGGATGGCATCGGCGCCGAGCAGCGGAATGCCGGCGGCGGCGGCGGCTTCCTCCAGCGCCGCGAGGTCGCCGAGGTGCGTTCGGCCGATCCGCAGCCCATCGCCGCCCTCGGCCCCCGCCTGAAGGCCGAACAGTTCCATCAGGACGCCGATCAGCGGCTTCAGCCGCTCGACCTCCAGCGGCAGGAAGCGGTTGCCGGCCATGGGAACGAACATCACGCCTTCCGGCGCCACCACCTCCAGCACCGCGTCGAGCCCGCGCGGACCGGCGGAGCTTTCCGGTGGGGGCCAGCCGTCGTCGCCAGTGCCCTCGCCGTCATCGAAGAAATCATCGTCGAAGTCCTCGGGCGCCATCCGGTCCAGCGCGGCGATGACGGCGCGCAGCACCGGCAGCAGGTCGACGCGCTGCCCGCCCACGTCGACGCCCAGCGCCAGCCCGAACCAGTCGATGCCGGACCCGTCGCCGATCTCGAACGCCCAGTCCTTCGGGGCGTCGAGGATCTGGAACGGGAAGTCCGGGGCGACCTCGACGATCCAGCCGGCGGCCCGCAACTCCGGCACGTCGATGTGGCAGAAATTCAGCCAGTCCGCCGCGTCGTCCTCCAGCCCGGCGGCGTAGACGAACGGTTCCCGCGTCGCGGCCTGCACGCCGTCCAGGGTCAGCGGAAGCGGGCTGTGCTCCAGGCCCGCCTTGCGCAGGCGGCCGATGGCCTTGGCCTCTTCCTTCGGCAAGCGTTCCGCGGTGACCAGAGTGCCGTCTTCCATCCATTGCAGCGGCGCCGGCGGGCGGTTCGGGGCGATGCGGGTTCCCGCGTAGTCGAACTCCAGCACGGCGGCGGGAACGCCCAGCGCCATGGGGGCCCCGTATCCGTAGCCGTAGGGGGACGGCATGCGGGCAAGCCGCAGGGTCAGGACCGGGCGGGGCGCGACGCGCCGCGTCTCCGTCCGCGCGGGTGGCTCGGGCAGCACCGGCAGCCGCGCCCGCAGCGGTTCGGCTGCCGCGCGGAAGGCGGCGACATCGGCCGGTGCCAGCGACGGTGCCGCCAGCAGGGTGGCGGCGAGGTGTGGCGTGACGTCGGCCTCCACCGTTCCGCATTCTCCGGTTTCGGGATCGACGTAGAGGGGCGGCGTCGTGGGCAACACCTCCGCCGACGGGACCTCCAGCGCCAGGGTGAAACGCTGCCGGCCCTGTGCGTCGGCGACCCAGCGGGCGCTTCCCCGCCGCACCGGGCCGGGCCGCAGGGGCGGTGCGGTGCGGAAGTCGCGCCAGTACAGGCGCCCGGTCCGCAGCATCCGCTCCACCAGCCCGGCTGCCCACTCGCCGCGCAGCGCCCGTCCGTTCGGGGTGCTCATGACGAAGGGCAGGTTGTGCACGAGGCCGCTCAGAATGGATTTGTCGGCCGGGGTGACGAATTTGGCGCCCGTCAGGTTGCGAAGCTGGTCGAAAATGTAGGGCTTGGCGTCATCGGCGAAGCTTTCGTCCTTGCGCAGCGACACGGACAGAACCTGGACCATGGCGTCGCGCCCGTCCGGTCTTTCGTCCAACCGCAGCACGTAGAGGAGGCGTTTGCGTACGGTGCTGGGAAAGGCGTCGCCTCCGTCGCGCGCCGCCGCCTCGGTGATTCGGGTGAGCAGGTCGCGGATCGGGGCCGAGAGCTGCGGTTCGGCCGGCGCGGGGGGAGGGGAGGCCGTGGCGGCTGCCGCCGGCCACCTCCCCTCCAGGGCCCAGGCGATCACCACCGCGGCAACGTGCTTGCAATTGTATCCCACCGGACAATCGCAATCGCCGTCCAGCGTCGCCACGGTGTCGCCGCGCATCGTCAGCATGATGCTCTGGTGATAGGGCGTGCGTTGCGACCCGTGAACCGCGGCGGTGATGCGGACGGTTCCGTTCCGGGCCTCCGCGCGGAACGACCGGACGCGGCCTTCCCGATGGTAGCGCTCGCCCCGCTCGTAGAAGGACGGATCGAAGTGGCGGCGCACGGACGGAAGGGCGGTCATCGGGCGGGGCCCCCCGGTGCCGTTTCGGCCATGCGGTTCACGATGGTGGCGGACATGCCGGTCCCTGCGGAAAGACGCTCGTATCTTGCCGTGGGAAGGTAAGCGGTTCGCCGTCCGCATGGAAGGGCGGGCGGCGCACGCGCGGCCGCCGGCCGGCGGATCAGAGCCGGTCGCGGACCTCGGCGGCCACGCGCTCCGGCGTGATGCCGAAGTGGGCGTAGAGATCCGGCACCGGGCCCGAGGCGCCGAAGCCGCTCATGCCGACGAAGCCGCCGTCCTCGCCGATCCAGCGCTCCCAACCCTGGCGCACCGCGGCCTCGACGGCGACGCGCACGGTGCCGCGGTCGATGACCTGATTGCGGTAGGCGGCGTCCTGCTGCTCGAACAACTCCCAGCAGGGCATGGAGACCACGGCGGTGGGGATGCCCTCGGCCTGGAGCATCCGGCGGGCTTCCAGCGCGATGGCGACTTCCGATCCGGTGGCGAGCAGCGTGGCGCGGCGCGGGCCGCCCTCGGCCTCGGCCAGCACGTAGGCGCCCCGGCGGGAGCGGTTCTCCGCCGCATCCCGGCGCGCCGCCTCCAGGGGTTGACGCGAGAAGACCAGGGCGACGGGGCCGCTGCGGTGCTCCATGGCGATCTCCCAGCACTCCGCCGCCTCCACCGCATCGGCCGGGCGCAGCACCGGCAGGTTGGGGATGGCGCGGAAGGCGGCCAGAAACTCCACCGGCTGGTGCGTCGGTCCGTTGGTGCCGATGCCGATGGAATCGTGGCTGAAGACGAACTTCACCGGCAACCCCATCAGCGCCGCCATGCGGATGGCCGGCCGCTCGTAGTCGGAGAACACCAGATAGGTGATTCCGCTGGGCACCACGCCGCCGTGCGCGGCCATGCCGTTCAGCATCGACCCCATCACGTGCTCGCGCACGCCGTAGTGGACGTAGCGGCCGGCGCGGTCGTCGGCCGTGAAGGCCGACAGGCCGCGCTTGTGCAGCGTCGCCCCTTCCAGGTCCGGTGCGCCGGAGAGCATTTCCGGGATCGCCTCGGTCAGGAGATCCACGATGTCGCCGGAGATCTTGTAGCCGTGGTCGGTGTGCCCGCTCTCCGCGGCGCGGCGCTTGAAGGCGTCGAGGGTGTCCTTCCAGCCGTCCGGCAGGCGTCCTTCGCGCAGGCGGTCGAACGCGCGGCGTGTCCCGGCGGGCAGGGCGGCGACGCGGGCCCGCCATGCCTCGCACTCCGCCGCGCCGCGCCGCCCGGCCTCGCGCCACGCGGAAAGAACATCGTCGGGGATCTCGAAGGGGGCGTGCGGCCAGTTCAGGCGCTCTCGCGCGGCGTCGGTGTGTTCCTTGAACAAACGGGCACTGTGGGCGGCGCGCGTGGCCTCGTGGGGCAGACCGCGGCCGATGGCGGTGGTGCAGGCGATCATCGACGGGCGCGGGTCCCGCTTCGCCGCCTCGATGGCGGCGCTCAGCGCCTGCGGGTCGTGCCCGTCCACCTCCTGGACGTGCCAGTTGCTGACGCGGAAGCGGCCGGGCATGTCGTCGGACAGCGCCAACTGGATGTCGCCGTCGTCGGTGATGCGGTTGTCGTCCCACAGGAAGATCAGCTTGCCCAGGCGCAGGTGCCCGGCCAGGGAAATGACCTCCTGCCCGACGCCCTCCTGCAAGCAGCCGTCGCCGACCAGGGCGTAGGTGTAATGATCCACGACGTCGGAACCGAACCGGCTGTTCAGGAACGCCTCGGCCAGGGCCATGCCGGCGGCGTTGGCGATGCCCTGGCCGAGCAGGCCGGTGGTGACCTCGATGCCGCAGGCCTGGTCGATCTCCGGATGGCCGGCGCAGTGCGAACCCAGCACGCGGAAGCGCTTGATCTCATCCAGGCTCATCTTCCCGTACCCGGCGAGGTGGAGCAGCGCGTAGATCAGCATGGAACCGTGGCCGTTCGACTGCACGAAACGGTCGCGGTCGAACCACAACGGGTCCGCGGCATTGAACTTCAGGTGCCGGGTGAACAGGGCGGTGACGATGTCGGCGGCGCCAAGGGGCGTGCCGGGATGGCCCTCCCCGGCGCGCTCGATGGCGTCCATGGACAGGAAGCGGATCGCGTTGGCCATACGGCGGGGATCGACGCTCGACATGCTCGGCGTTTCCTTGTGTGTTCTATTGCTTTGAAATGCGGTCAGGCGACGAGGTTGCGTGGTTCTCCGGCCACGAAGCCCTCGATGCAGGACGTGACCTGATCGGCCACGGCCTGCCGCGCCTCGCGGCTGGCCCAGCCGACGTGGGGGGTGAGGATGAAGTCCGGGCGGGCGGTCAGCCGCATGAACGGGTGGTCGAGCGGCGGCGGCTCGGCGGAGACGGCGTCCACCGCGGCACCGGCGATGCGGCCGGATTCCAGCGCGCGGACCAGCGCCGCCTCGTCGATCAGGCCGCCGCGGCCGGTGTTGATGACCAGCGGCCGGCGCGCCATCCGTTCGAACTCGGCGTCGGACAGCAGGTTGCGCGTCTCCGGCGTGAGCGGGCAGTGCAGGCTCAGCACGTCGCTGCGCGCCAGCACCTCGTCGAAGGGCGTGTAGGGCGCTTCCACGTCCTGTTGTCCCCGCCGGGCCGCGAACAGCACGGTCATCCCGAACGCCTGGCCCAGCGCGGCGACGGCCTGCCCGATGGCGCCCCGGCCGACGATGCCGAGCGTTGCCCCGTGAAGGTCGCGGATGGGGTGGGTGAGCAGCGTGAACTGCCCGCCGCGCTGCCACTCCCCGGCGGCCACCGACTCCCGGTAGGCGAACAGCGAGCGGCGCAGCGCCAAGATCAGGGCGAAGGTGTGCTCGGGCACCGTGTGCACGGCGTAGGCGCGCACGTTGGACACGGGGATGCCGCGCCGCCGGCAGGCGGCCACGTCGACGTTGTCCGTGCCGGTCGCCGCGACGGCGACGAAGCGCAGCTTCGGCAACCGCTCCAGCGCCGCGTCGCGCAGCGGCACCTTGTTGACGATCAGGATGGTGGCGTCGCGGGCACGCTCCACCACCTGATCGGGCGCGGTCTGGCCGTAGACCGTCCAGTCGTGCGGGACGCTGGGGCGGCGCATGGACACCTCGGGGCCGAGCGTGTCGTGGTCGAGGAAGACGATGGTTTCGGACATGCCGGTGCTCCCCTAGCGCGGCCGCGTGGTGCCGTTCATGGCGTGGTAGGTGCGAATCACCTGGCTGTCGTCGGCCGCCCCCTCGCCACGCCCGGAGGTGGCGAGGAACATCTGGTGCGCGACGGCGGCCAGCGGCAGCGCCGCCTTGGCGTCGCGCCCGGCCTCCAGCACGATGCCCAGGTCCTTCACGAAGATGTCCACGGCGCTGGTCACCTCCGGTTCCCCCTCCAGCATGCGCGGGCCGCGGTTCTTCAGCATCCAGCTCGACGCCGCCGAGCCGCCCATGATCTCCAGGAGGACGTTCAGGTCCACGCCCACCTTGGCGGCCAGCGCGAAGGCTTCCGCCACAACGGCGATGTGCACGCCGCACAGAAGCTGGTTGACCGTCTTGACGGTGGCACCCTGGCCCGGCCGCTCGCCGACGTGGAAGAGCTTGTCGCCCATGGCGGCGAGGACCGGCTTGGCCGCCTCGAACGTCGCGCGCGGGGCGGCCGCCATGATGGTGAGCGTGCCGGCCACCGCCCCCACCACGCCGCCCGACACCGGCGAGTCGACGAAGCGCCGGCCGGCGGCTTCGACGCGCGCCGCCAGCGCCTCCACCGCGCCCGGCGGGCAGGTCGCCATCAGCACCACGATCCCGCCCGGCGGCAGCGCCTCAAGGGCGCCGCCGGCGAACAGCGCCGCCTCGGCCTGTGTCGCGTTCACCACCATGAGCACCAGCGCGTCCGCGCCGGCCGCCGCCTCGGCGGCGGTGGCGGCACCGGTGCCGCCCTCACCCGCCAGCTTGTCCGCCAGCGCCGCCACGGACTCCGCCCGCACGTCGAAGCCGCGCACCGTGAAGCCCTTCGCGGCCAGGTTGCCCGCCATGGGCAGGCCCATGGAGCCGAGCCCGATGAAGCCGACCGTTTTCATACCCGTTCCTCCCCTCATGTTTTTTTCCTGGTCAGTACAGGATGAACGCGGGCACGTAGGACACAAGCCCCAGCACCGTCAGCGCCACCAGGTAGAACGGCCACAGCTCCTTCACGATGGCGCCGATGGGCTCGCGCGAGATGGCGGCGGAGATGAACAGCGTGGTGCCGATGGGTGGCGTGAACAGTCCGATGCTGAGGTTCACCGCCATCATGATGCCGAGCTGGATGAGGTCCAGTCCGATGGCCGTGCCCACGGCCACGAAGGTCGGCCCCAGCAGCAGGATCGCCGCCGGCAGGTCCAGGAACATACCGACCAACAGCATGATGACGTTCATCGCCAGGATGATGAGCCACGGCTCCTGCAGGACGGTCTGCGCGTACTCCGCCACCGCGTTGGGGATCGCCTCGGTGATCAGCACGTAGCCGACGAGGTTGGACGCGGCGATGACCAGCATGACCACACCCGTGGTGATGACCGTGCCGACCAGCGCGGCGTACACGCGCTTGATGGTCAGGTCGCGGTAGATCAGCACGCTGACCAGCAGCGCGTAGGCGACGGCGATGACGCTCACCTCGGTCGGCGTGGCGATGCCGAAGCGCAGCAGGACCAGGATGAACACCGGCATCAGCAGCGCCGGCAGGGCGGAGAGCGTCGCCTCCACGATCATCTTGAAACCGCCGGTGTCGGCCAGCAGCGGGAAGTTGCGCACGCGCCCGCTGATGTAGCAGACCATCATCATGCCGGCCGCCAGCATCAGACCCGGCACGATGCCGGCCAGGAACAGCGAGGCGATGGAGGCGTTGGAGACGGCCGCGAACAGGATCAGCGGGATCGACGGCGGGATCAGGCCGGCGATCACCGACGACGACGCGGTGGCGGCGGCGCCGAAGGCGGGCGGGTAGCCTTCCCGCTTCTGCCAGGGGATCAGCATGGAGCCCAGCGCCGACGCCTCGGCCACGGCGGAGCCGGAGACGCCGCCGAAGATGGTGGAGCCGACGACGGTGACCTGCGTGAGCCCGCCGGGGAAGCGCCCGACCAGCGCCGCGGCGAAGCGCACCAGCTTCTGGCCCAGCGTGCCGCTCATCATCAGCGCACCGGACAGGATGAAGAAGGGGATGGCCAGCAGCGGGAAGCTCTGGGTCGGCTGGAACAGCTTCACGACGGCGATGACGGTCGGCACGGCGCCCATCGTCATCACGGCGGCGCCGGAGCTGATGACCAGGGCGTACCCGACCGGGAATGCCAGCAGCAGCAGGGCGGCGAAAACAGCGACCATGACCAGCGTCATAGTTCCTCCTCCGGGACGTGCGCCCGTACGGACAGGGGATCCTCGGTGACCAGGAGCCGCGCGAAGGTGGTCACGGCGGTCAGCCCGACGCCGGCGAACCCGACGATGAGGGACAGGTAGGCCCAGCGTGCCGAGATCCCGGTCACCGGGTAGACCTCGGTCCCGGTGATCTCGATGACGGCCATGCCGATCCAGGCGAGATAGAAGAAGGTCGCGGCGACGACGATCTGCATGCCCAGCAGCATCATCCGGGCCGCACTCCGCCCCAGCCAGCCGAGCACCAGGGTGACGGAGATGTGCGCCCCGTGCTGGGCGGCCAGCACGATCCCGCCCATGACCAGCCAGGGGAACAGGATGTTCGGCATCTCCGATGGCCAGCCCAGCCCCTGGGTCGTCAGGTAGCGGACGACGACCTCGGCGCCCAGGGAGAGGAAGAGCATTACCAGCGCCCCGACCGCGACGACCGTGGCGGCGACGGTGATGCCCGTGTCCACCACGTGGATGACGGAGGCGGGCAAGCCCGCCCCTGTCATCGCCCGCCCATGCGAGATGTCCATCACTTCTTGGCCGCGGCCGCGGCCTCCTGCTGGACCAAGGTCACCAGTTCGGGGAACTGCGACTGCCACTTGTCGTAGACGGGCTTGGTCTTCGCCATGAAGGGGGCGGCGTCGACCGTGTTGAACGTCACGCCGGCCGCTTCCATCTTGCCGCGCAGCTCGGCGTCGGCCTTCTGCGACAGTTCGCGGTTCAGCTTGCCGGCCTCCGCCGCGGCGGCGAGCACGGCCTGCTGGTCCGGCTTGGACAGGGTGTCGAACACCATCTTGCTGGCGAGCAGCGGCGTCGATTCATACTTGTGCCCGGTCAGCGAGATGTACTTCTGCACCTCGTGCAGCTTGGAGGAGTAGATGTTCATCAGCGGGTTCTCCTGACCGTCCACCACGCCCTGCTGGAGCGCGATGTAAAGCTCGGAGAAGGCCATCGGCGTCGGATTGGCGCCCAGCGCCTTGAAGATGTCCACGGTGATCGGGTCGGGCGGGGTGCGGATCTTGATGCCGGCCAGATCCTCGGGCTTGGTGATCGGCCGCACGTTGTTGCTGGTGTGGCGGATGCCGTTGTCCCACAGCGCCAGGAGGACGAGCCCCTTCTCCTTGGCGTGGTCGCCCAGGCGCTTGCCGACCGGGCCGTCCAGCACCTTCCAGGCCTGCGGCAACTCCTGGAACAGGAAGGGCAGGCCCAGCACCGCGAACTGCGGCACCACGCCGGACGTCGAGCCCTGCGAGTTGGCGCTGAAGGCGAGCGTGCCCAGGCGCATGCTGGTCAGCGCCTCGACGTCGTCGCCGTACTGGGCGCTGCCGCCGACCTCGACCTTGACGCGGCCGTTGGTCTTCTGCGCCACCAGCTCAGCGAACTTCAGCGACGCCTCGGCCTTCGGGTTGCCGGGTGCGGCGTTGTGGGCGAGGCGCAGCGTCTGCTGCGCGTACACCGGCGAGGCGACCAGGGTGGCGCCGACGGCCAGCATGAGAAGGGTCTTGTTCATCGTTTCCTCCGGTTGGTTTGGTTGGTTGGTTGGTGGTCGCGTCAGAGCCAGCTTTTGATGCGGTCGGTCATCACCGTGGTGGAGATGCCGTAGCGGTCGTGCAGGGTGGGCAGGGCACCGGCGGCCAGGAACTCGTCGGGCAGGCCGATGTGGCGGAACACCGGCGTCACGCCGGAGGGCAGCAGCAGGCCGGCCACCGCCTCGCCCAGGCCGCCGACGACCGAGTGGTTCTCGGCGACCACCACCATGCGCCCGGCGCGTCCGGCCTCGCGCAGGATGGTCTCGGTATCCAGCGGCTTGATGGTCGGCACGTGCAGCACCGCGGCGGCGACCTTGTCGGCCTCCAGCTCCTTGGCGACTTCCAGGGCGCGCATGGTCATGATGCCGGACGAGACGATCAGCACGTCGGCGCCGTCGCGGATCAGCTTCGCCTTGCCGAGTTCGAATGTGTAGTCGTACTCGTCCAGCACCAGCGGCACGTTGCCGCGCAGCAGGCGCATGTAGACGGGACCCTTGTGGGCGGCCATGGCCGGCACCGCCTGCTCGATCTCGTGCGCGTCGCAGGGATCGATCACGGTCATGTTCGGCATGGCGCGGAAGAGGGCCAGATCCTCGGTCGCCTGATGGCTGGGCCCGTAGCCGGAGGTGAGGCCGGGCAGGGCGCAGACGATCTTTACGCTCAGGTCCTCCTCGGCGATGGTCTGGTGGATGAAGTCGTAGGCCCGGCGCGAGGCGAACACCGCGTAGGTGGTGGCGAAGGGCATCATCCCCTCGTGCGCCATGCCGGCCGCCGCCCCCATCAGGATCTGTTCTGCCATGCCCATCTGGTAGAAGCGGTCGGGGTATTCCTTGGCGAAGATGTGCAGGTCGGTGTACTTGGCCAGGTCGGCGGTCATGCCGACGATCTCCGGCCGGGTCCGCGCCAGCTCGACCAGGGCGTGGCCGAAGGGGGCTGATATGGTGCGCTGGCCCTCGGAGGCGATCGAGGCGATCATCGCCGAGGTGGTCAGGCGGGGCTTGGCTGCGGTGCTCATGCGGTCCTCCCCGCGTCCAGCGCGTCGAGGGCGAGCTGCCATTCGTGCGCGTCCACGCGGATGAAGTGGTTCTTTTCGCGGGCTTCCAGGAACGGAACGCCGCAACCCATCTTGGTGTCGCAGACGATCATGCGGGGCTTGGGCTCGGCATGGTCGCGGGCGGCGTCGAAGGCGGCGACCACGGCGTCCAGGTCGTTGCCGTTCACCCGCTGGACGAACCAGCCGAAGGCCTGCAGCTTGTCGACCAGCGGCTCGAACGCCATGACCTGGGAGGAGGGGCCGTCGGCCTGCTGGTTGTTGACGTCGATGATGCCGACGAGGTTGTCGAGCTTCCAGTGGGCGGCCGACATGATGGCCTCCCACACCGAGCCCTCGTCCAGCTCGCCGTCGGAGAACAGCGTGAAGACGCGGGAGGCGGAGCCCTTGCGCTTCAGCGCCAGCCCCATGCCGACGGCGATGCTGAGGCCCAGGCCCAGCGAGCCGCCCGACATCTCCATGCCCGGCGTGTATGCGGCCATGCCCGACATGGGCAGGCGGCTGCCGTCGCTGCCGTAGGTCTCCAGCTCCTCCTCCGGGATGATCCCGGCCTCGATCAGCGCGGCGTAGAGGGCGATGGCGTAGTGCCCGTTCGACAGCAGGAAACGGTCGCGCTCCTCCCAATGCGGGTCTTCGGGGCGGTAGCGCATGGCGTGGAAGTAGGCGGTGGCCAGCACGTCGGCGATGTCCAGCGCCTGGCCGATGTAGCCCTGGCCCTGCACCTCGCCCATCCGCACGGCGTTGCGGCGGATGCGGTAGGCGCGCTCGGACAGGGCCACGTTGTGACCCAGGGGAGTGCCCAAGGAGGTGGCTTTCACGGTTCTCTCCAAGGTCAATGGATCAGCATGCCGCCGTTGACGTCGATCGTCGCGCCGGTGATGTAGGACGACAGCTCGGACGCCAGGAACAGGCAGGCCCGCGCCACGTCGTCGGCGTCGCCCAGGCGGTTCAGCGGGATGCCCTTGAGGATCTCGGCCCTCAGCTCGTCGGTCAGCTTGCCGCCGGTGATGTCGGTCTGGATCAGGCCGGGGGTGATCGAGTTGACGCGGATGTTGTCCGGCCCGGCCTCGCGGGCCAGCGCCTTGGCGAGACCGAGAACGCCGGCCTTGGCGGCGCTGTAGTGCGGGCCGCCGAAGATGCCGCCGCCGCGCTGCGCCGAGACCGACGACATGCAGACGATGGAGCCGGAGCGCCGCTCGCGCATGTGCGGCAGCACGGCCTGGCTCATGTACAGCGTGCCGCGCAGGCTGACGTCCATCACCGCGTCGTAGTTCTCGGGTGCTATGTCCATGAAGCGCACGGGCTGGGTGATGCCGGCGTTGTTGACCAGCACGTCGACCCGGCCGAACTCACCCACCACGCGATCGATGGCGGCGAAGCAGGACGGCTTGTCAGTCACGTCGCAGGCGTAGCCGCGGTGCGCCTCGCCCAGTTCGGCGGCGGCGGCGGTGGCCTGCTCGCCGTCGAGATCGAGAATGATGGCGCGGCCGCCGTGCAGCGCGAACAGCCGGGCGGTGGCACGGCCGATGCCGCGCCGCGAGGCGGCCCCGGTGATCACGCACACCTTGTTCGAAAGCAGCATTTCCTCTCCTTTTGCGAATACCCGCCCGTGGCGGCGATGCACACCGCGGCTTGGCTTCGGGGATTTGTGGTTTGCGATGTTTCGCGGACTGTCTGCCGCGCTGATCGCTGATCAAACGGTATTCCGTTGAGATGAATCTGACAAATGAATAAGATCGCTTATCGATGAACTGAATTCATGCGACCGTCGCAATGCGAAAACGGGTCTCAATCAAGGCTGTGCAAGCGTTTGAAGCGGCAGCTCGGCTGAACTCTTTTGCTCTTGCAGCGGAGGATTTGGCTGTTACTCCTTCGGCGGTAAGCCATCAGGTGAAGCTGCTGGAAGAGCAGCTCGGCGTCCGGCTTTTCCACCGGGTGCACCGGTCGGTGGTGCTGACCGACGCCGGGCGTCTCTATGCGGCCGAGGTCACGGCCGCTTTTGCCCGCATCGACGCGGCCACGCAGAACGTCGCCATGGTGGGCGGCAGCGCCATCCTGACCGTCCATTCGACGCCCAGCTTCGCCACGCAGTGGCTGATGCCCCGCCTGACGCAGTTCAAGGAGCTGCATCCGGGCATCGACATCCGCCTGCACGCCTCGGTGACGCCGGCCGACCTCGCGCAGGGCGTGGTCGACGTCGACATCCGCTACAACCCCGGTCCGCCGCCGGCAGGCGCTGTCCTGGTGCCGTTTCCGGAGGACACCATCGTGCCGATGTGCTCCCCCGCGCTCGCGAACGGGCTGAAGCCCATCCGCCGGCCGGAGGATCTGGGCCAGCACACGCTGATCCATTCCGAAATCAACATCCTGGGCTGGCGCGACTGGGCGCGGCGGTACAGGAAGGTGCAACTCGACCTGGAGCGGGGCCCTCGCTTCGACCGCTCCTTCATGGCGATCAGCGCCGCCGTCGACGGCCTGGGCGTCTGCCTGGACAGCGTCCTGCTGGCGGAGCGGGAGCTGCTGTCGGGCAAGCTGGTGGTGCCGTTCCCGACGGAGGGGATGAAGGCCCAGGGGCACGGGCTGGTGACGCTGAAGTCCACGACCGACCTGCCGAAGATCCGTGCCTTCCGCGAGTGGCTGTTCGACGAGATTCAAAAAGGCCGCCAGCGTGGGGAACAGGTCCTGAAGGGCCGCTCCCCCTCTTGACGGCGGCCAGAGCTTGACTACATCGGACGGCTGCCGGGGTGCCGCCAAGGGGCCCGGCACGAGGTGCCGCGCCGGCCCCGGCGCGGCGGTGTCCTGCATGTTGCTCTGCGGAGGATGTGTACGATGCTGACCATGGGTCTTCCCGTAGCCTTCACCAGTCCGCGACGGTGTCCCGACTGGTAAGCAGTCCGATAATATTCATCCGTGAATTTCGCGCATTCCATTTGCGCGGCCGAGGCATTCGGCCGCGAATGAACCTGTTCGTGCCATTCATGTCAAAAGGAGGTCGCAGTAATGCCGAAATTTTTTCTTGACGGGAAAATTCCACACAAATAAATTCCCGCAGCGAAGGCACGGCCCGTTCGGGCGTGACGGATCCCAACGACATTCGCTTACGATCAAGGAGTGTCACATCATGACATTCAAGCCGCTGCACGACCGCGTGCTGGTGCGCCGCATCGAGTCCGACAGCAAGACCAAGGGCGGCATCATCATTCCCGACACCGCGAAGGAAAAGCCGCAGGAGGGCGAGGTCCTGGCGGTCGGTCCGGGAGCGCGCGACGAGAACGGCAAGCTCGTCCCGCTCGACGTGAAGGCCGGCGACCGTGTCCTGTTCGGCAAGTGGTCGGGCACCGAGGTGAAGATCGACGGGGAGGACCTGCTGATCATGAAGGAGAGCGACATCCTCGGCATCATCGAGGGCGTTGCCGAAGCCACGAAGAAGGCCGCGTAAGGGGAGGGACGGACCATGGCTGCCAAGGACGTGAAGTTCTCGTCGGCCGCGCGCGAGAAGATGCTGCGCGGCGTGGACATCCTGGCCGACGCGGTGAAGGTGACCCTGGGCCCCAAGGGCCGCAACGTCGTCATCGAGAAGTCGTTCGGCGCGCCCCGCATCACCAAGGACGGCGTTACGGTCGCCAAGGAGATCGAACTCGCCGACAAGTTCGAGAACATGGGCGCCCAGATGGTGCGCGAGGTGGCCTCGAAGACCGCCGATCTGGCGGGTGACGGCACCACCACCGCCACCGTTCTGGCCCAGGCCATCGTGCGCGAGGGCGCCAAGTCGGTGGCCGCCGGCATGAACCCCATGGATCTCAAGCGTGGCATCGACATGGCCGTGGAAGCGGTGGTGGGCGAGTTGAGGGCACGCTCCAAGAAGGTGACGACCAACGAGGAGATCGCCCAGGTCGGCACCATCTCCGCCAACGGGGACCGCGAGATCGGCGACATGCTCGCCAAGGCGATGGAGAAGGTCGGCAACGAGGGCGTCATCACGGTCGAGGAGGCCAAGAGCCTGGAGACCGAGCTGGACGTGGTCGAGGGCATGCAGTTCGACCGCGGATACACCTCGCCCTACTTCGTCACCAATCCCGACAAGATGCAGGTGGAACTGGAGGACCCGTACATCCTGATCCACGACAAGAAGCTGTCGGGCATCCAGGCCATCGTCCCGGTGCTGGAGAAGGTGGTGCAGTCCGGCAAGCCGCTCCTCATCATCGCCGAGGAGGTCGAGGGCGAGGCGCTGGCGACGCTGGTGGTGAACAAGCTGCGCGGCGGCCTGAAGGTGGCGGCCGTCAAGGCGCCGGGCTTCGGCGACCGCCGCAAGGCCATGCTGGAGGACATCGCCATCCTCACCGGCGGCCAGGTCATCAGCGAGGAGCTGGGCGTCAAGCTCGACACCGTCACCATCGACATGCTGGGCCGTGCCGGCAAGGTGGTCATCACCAAGGACAACACCACCATCGTCAACGGCGTCGGCGCCAAGCCCGACATCCAGGCGCGCTGCACGCAGATCCGCCAGCAGATCGAGGAGACCACCTCCGACTACGACCGCGAGAAGCTGCAGGAGCGCCTCGCCAAGCTGGCCGGCGGCGTGGCGGTGATCCGTGTCGGCGGCGCCACCGAGGTCGAGGTGAAGGAGCGCAAGGACCGCGTGGACGACGCCATGCACGCCACCCGCGCCGCCGTGGAGGAGGGCATCCTGCCCGGCGGCGGCGTGGCGCTGGCCCGCGCGGTGACGGTGCTGGACGGCCTGAAGCCGGCCAACGACGACCAGCGCGTCGGCATCGACATCGTGCGCCGGGCGCTGAGCGCGCCGGTGCGCCAGATCGCCACCAACGCGGGCGTCGACGGCTCCATCGTGGTTGGCAAGCTGGCCGACAGCGCCGACTACGGCTTCGGCTACGACGCCTACAGGGGCGAGTGGTGCGATCTGGTGAAGGTCGGCATCATCGATCCGGCCAAGGTGGTGCGCACCGCGCTGCAGGACGCGGCCTCGGTCGCCGGCCTGCTCATCACGACCGAGGCGATGGTCGCCCAACTGCCGGAGAAGAAGCCCGCCGTGCCCGCGCCGGGCGCGGACATGGACTTCTGATCCGGGGGCTTGTGAGGGGAAGGGCCGCGCCGCCGGGCGCGGCCCCATTGCCAAGGGTGTCGTGGCCGCATGGGCCGGCCGCGACACCCTCTTTGTTTCGACCTGCCCGCGAATGGCCCGCGGACGGCCCGCGAACGGAAGGACCGCCGCGGTGTGCGTGTCGAGAGATGCTCGCATGAAAGCCTGGAAGGACCGGGTCTCCTTGCGGGGCGCTGCCGGGCTGCCGGTACCGCCGTGACGCGGGCGGCACCCTATGGCGCGCGGTCCACCTCGCGGGCGAGGCGGGTGAGCAGGTCCATGAAGAAAGGCCGCTCGTCTGCCGCGATCCGCCCGTGGGTCTCCAGGAACGCCGCGACGGGACGGCCGGTGTAGCGCCCGACCAGCACGCCGTCGCGCAGGACCAACTGGTCGCGCACGAGGTCGGCCGCCTTCGGATGGCACAGGCCGCACCGCTCCTGGAACAGCGGCGGCGTCTGCGCCTGGGCCAGCAGCATGGCGTAGACGCCCTGCGCCTCCGCCTCGGGCAGGCCGCCCTGGTGGCGCAGCAGGAATGCGTGCAGGTCGCGCTCCGGCAGGCGGCCCTGGAGCCGGCCCTGGAGCCGCTCGTCCGCTGCCGATAGCGCGTCGCGCGCGAAGCCGCCGGCGTCGCCGTGGCAGCGGGCGCAGCGCTCCTCCCACAGCCGATGCAGATCGGCCGCGCCGGCCGGCGGTCCGGCGAGGGCGGCGGC
This sequence comes from Azospirillum sp., assembly GCA_035629155.1. Taxonomy (GTDB): domain Bacteria; phylum Pseudomonadota; class Alphaproteobacteria; order Azospirillales; family Azospirillaceae; genus Azospirillum. The sequence continues at coordinate 26,895 of DASPIO010000208.1, forward strand.
GAACAGGAGAAGGGCGAAGGCAGGGCGGCGCACGCGTCGTCTCCGATCGGTGGCTTTCGACCGTTTCGACCACGCGCCCGCGGCACCGTCAAGTGCCGGAAGACGATGGTGTTCAGCGCCGGTTCAGGGTTGCGGCGATATGCTGTCTTCCGTCGCTGCCCGACAGCGGGTCATCGTTGCAGGAGTTTCAGGTGCACAGGTCACGCGGCATCGCCCTTTCGGCCCTGCTCTGCGGGCTGCTCGCCGCCGTTTGGCTGGGTGCCTGCGGCAGCGCCTTGGCCGACGCCGACCAGGACCGGGCGCGTGACGCCGTGCGGGACGGCCGCGCCCTGCCGCTGGAGCGGATCGTCGAGAAGGCCCGCATGGCGTTCGGCGGCGACGTCCTGGACGTGGAGCTGGAGGATGAGGACGACGCCCTGCGCTATGAGCTGAAGGTGATGACGGTGGACGGCCGCATCCTGAAGCTGGAGTATGATGCCGCCACCGGTGACCTGCTGCGCGTCAAGGGCCGCCACCGGAAGCACGAGGAGCGGAGGTGACGCCATGCGCGTGCTCGTCGTCGAAGACACGCCGGAGCTGGGGCGGCAACTGACACAGCGGCTGGCGGCCGAAGGCTACGCCGTCGATCTGGCGGTGGACGGGGAGGAGGGGCAGTTCCTCGGGCAGACCGAACCCTACGACGCCGTCATCCTCGACCTCGGCCTGCCGAAGGTGGACGGGCTGTCGGTCCTGCGGTCCTGGCGGCGGGATGGCGTGACCATGCCAGTGCTGATCCTCACCGCGCGCGGCGCCTGGACTGAGAAGGTACAGGGCATTGACGCCGGGGCCGACGACTACCTCGCCAAGCCGTTCAACATGGAGGAGCTGCTGGCCCGCGTCCGGGCGCTGATCCGCCGGGCCAAGGGGCATGCGAGCGCCGAGATCGCCTGCGGCGGCGTGGTGCTCGACACGCGCACGGGCCGGGTCACCGTGCGCGGCGAGCCGGTGGAGCTGACCGCGTACGAGTACCGCGTGCTGTCCTACCTCATGCACCGCAAGGGGCAGGTGGTGTCCCGCACCGAACTGATCGAGCATGTCTACGCGCAGGACTTCGACCGCGACTCCAACACGGTCGAGGTTTTCGTCGGCCGCCTGCGCCGCAAGCTCGGCACCGACATCATCAAGACGGTGCGCGGGCTCGGCTACCGGGTGGACGAGCCGTGATCGGCTGCGGGATCGGTTCGGGCTCGCTGCGCTTCCGCCTGCTGGCCGGCGCTGCCGTGTGGATCGCGCTGGCCCTGGCCGTCGCCGGCTTCATCCTGTCCAGCCTGTTCCAGGACCACGTCCGCCGCCGCTTCGAGGCGGAGCTGGCCACCCATCTGGAGCAACTGGCCGCCCTCCTGGAGCTGGACGCGGACGGCAGGCTCGCCGTGCGCCAGCCGCTGAGCGACCCGCGCTTCCGCCGGCCGCTGTCGGGCCTGTACTGGCAGGTGGGGGCCGGGGACGCGGCCCTGCGCTCCCGCTCGCTGTGGGACGGCGTGCTGGCCCTGCCGCCCGACACGCTGGCCAGCGGCGATCTCCACCGCCATGTCATGGCCGGACCGGCCGGCCAGACGCTGACCGTTCTGGAACGGACCGTCGTGCTGCCGGACCGCGCCGAGCCCGACCGCGTGGCCGTCGCCGCCGACCAGGGCGAGCTGGTCCGGGTGACGCACGCCTTCAACATGACGCTGGCGCTGTCGCTGGGCGTTCTCGCCATGGCGCTGATCGCGGCGGCGCTCGTCCAGGTGCAGGTCGGGCTGCGGCCGCTGGCGCGCCTGCGGGACGAACTGGCCGACGTGCGCGCCGGGCGGAAGAAGCGCTTCGCCGCCCCCATGCCCACCGAGGTCCAGCCGCTGGTGGAGGACCTGAACGCGCTGCTGACCCACGCGGAGGAGGTCGTCGGCCGCGGCCGGCTGCAGGCCGGCAATCTCGCCCACGCGCTGAAGACCAATCTGGCCGTGCTGGCGAACGAGGCCGGCACCCTGAACGAGGGCAACGCCCGCGCCGTCGGCGCCACCATCGCCCGGCAGATCGAGGTCATGCGCCGCCACGTCGACCATCACATGGCGCGCGCGCGGGCGGCGGCATCGCGCGGCGTGCCGGGCATCAGCACGCCGGTGCTGGAGTGCGCCGCCACGCTCGCCCGCGTGATGCGCACGCTGCATGCCGCGGCGGACCTGGACATCGCGGTGGACGTCGCACCGGAGCACGTCTTCGCCGGGGAGCGGGAAGACCTCGACGAGATGCTGGGCAACCTCGTGGACAACGCCTGCAAATGGGCCCGCCGGCGCGTCGTGATCGCGTCGCGGAGCGAGGCCGGCGGCATGCTCACCCTGACCGTCGACGACGACGGCCCCGGCCTGCCGGAGGAGCGCCGCGAAGCCGTCCTCCGGCCCGGCGTGCGGCTGGACGAGAGCGTTCCGGGGGCGGGCCTGGGGCTGGCGGTGGTGCGCGATCTGGCGCGTCTGTACGGCGGCGACGCCCGGCTCCAGGCGTCACCTCTGGGTGGACTTCGTGTCGCGTTGCGCCTGCCATCCGCCGCCGCCTGAGCGGCATTTTGCCGTATCCCTTCTTTGACCCCTGTCAATACGCGCCGGCATTCCCATCATAGTGTTGCGCAGGATGTTGCGCAGGCGGCGGGATGGCCCTAGGCTTCCGCACGCGGACGATGTTCGACAGGAACGGCAAGGCAATCGCCATGGGGCGCGGGTTGCGGTGGAGTTTCAGGACGGTGATGGCGGGCCTGCTGATGCTGGCCACGCTGCTCGTCTACGCCGTGCCCGGACACGCCAGCCTGACGCCGCATCACGCCGTCGCCCACGCCCATGAGCACGCCGCCCACGAGCACGCCGCCCATGACCATGGTCCGGCCGATACGCACGGCATCGCCGCCGTCCATGATCACGAACAGGCACCGTGCAGCGATGCCGGGCTGCTCGACGACGGCAACTGCTGCAGCGTCGCCCACTGCACGACCATGCACGGCGGCCTCCCCGCAGGCGCTCTGGCCGCCTTCGTCCCGCGCCTCGACCGGGTGAACCTCCTGCCCGCCCTCGCCACGCCCGAGGGAATCGGCAGCGACCCCGCTCTCCGTCCGCCGCTCTGACCGTCTGACGCCACGAGTCCGTCCGCGTTCCGCCTGAGCTTTGGCCCGGGGAAGGACGCCGGACGCGACCACCCGCGCCCGACGCAAGACCGACCCCTGGAGAGTTCCATCATGACCATCCGACGCCTTTTCGCCGCGGCCCTGATCGCCGCGGGCGTCGCCGCGCCGGCCCTGTCCGCCGCGCCGGGCACCGCCCAGGCGCACGAAGGGCATTCCCACGGCGAGGAGCCGAAGCCGGTCGTCACCACCATCGCCCCGACGCTGGAAACCTCCTCGTCCGAGTTTGAACTCGTGGCGGTCGCGCAGGGCGGGAGCCTGCTGGTGTACCTCGACCGCTTCGCCACCAACGAGCCGGTGAACGGCGCCGCCATCGAGGTCACCGCGGACGGCGAGGCCACCACCGCCGCGCCGGTGCCGGGTGGGGAGGGCGTGTACCGGCTTCACGCCGCGTGGCTGTCGAAGGCGGGGCCGCACGAGCTGACCGTCGCCGTCACAACCGCCGACGCCGCCGACCTGCTCATCGGCACGCTGGAGCTTCCCGTCGTGGAAAGCACCCCGGCACCCGCCGGGAATGGCGGGGTGCCGGCCTTGCTCGGCCGGGTCCGGCAGGACGCCGGCCTGTTGGTCGGCGCCGCCATGGTCTTCCTTCTCGGCGCGCTGACCACCCTGGCGCTGACGCAACGCGGCCGGGGGCGCGCGGTGGCCGGGGCGGCGCTGGTCGGCCTCGGCCTGCTGCTGGCCGGCGGGGCCGCCTTCGCGCATGAGGGCGAGGACCACGGCCGGGAGGAGGCCAAGCCCCACATGGCGCCGGCCGGCGCGCCGGAAAGCCCGCGCCGTCTGCCCGACGGCAGCCTGTATGTGCCGAAGCCCTCGCAACGCCTGCTGGCGGTCCGCACGGTGGTCGCCACACGCCAGGAGGCGGCGCAGACCGTGCAGCTCATCGGCCAGATCCTGGCGGACCCGAACGGCGGCGGCCACGTCCAGGCGACGCAGAGCGGCCGGATCGAGCCGGGCGACCAAGGGCTGCCCTACGTCGGCCAGCGGGTCGAGGCGGGGCAGGTGCTGGCCTACATCGCCCCGGCGGTGACCGTCGTCGACCGCAGCGGCATCCAGCAGCAGATCGCCACCGTCGAACAGGAACTCGTCATCGCCGAATCGCGCCTCCAGCGCCTGCGCCGGCTGGAGGGCAACGTCCCCCAGCGCGACGTGGACGAGGCGGAGGCGACGCTGAACGGCCTGCGCAAGCGCCGCGCCGCCCTGTCGCCGACGCTGACCACGCGCGAACCGCTGCGCGCGCCCATCGCCGGCGTGGTGACGGCCAACAACGTCAAGGCCGGGCAGGTCGTCGACGGGCGCGACCAGGTGCTGTTCGAGATCCTGGACCCGACGAAGCTGATGGTGGAGGCCGTCGCCTTCGACCCGCGCGTGGCGAACAGCGTGCATCTGGCCACGGCGACCACGGCCGAGGGCACGGTCCTGAACCTGGAACACCTCGGCCACAGCCTGGCGCTGCGCCAGCAGGCGATTCCGCTGCTGTTCCGCATCGATGCGCCGCCCCAGGGCCTGAGCGTCGGCCAGCCGGTGCGCATCGTCGCCCCCATCCAGGGCAAGGCGACGGGCATCGTGCTGCCGCGCCGCAGCGTGGTGCGCAGCGCCAGCGGCCAGCCCATCGTCTGGGAGCATGAATCGCCGCAGCGCTTCGTCGCCCGTCCAGTGCGCACGCAGCCGGTGGACGCCGGGACGGTGCTGGTCCTGGCCGGCGTCGAGCCGGAGGCGCGCATCGTCACCGACGGCGCCGGCCTCCTGAACCAGATCCGGTGAGGCGGCGATGTTCAATTTCCTCGTCAACATCAGCCTGCGCAACCGGCTGTTCGTCCTCGCCGCGGCGGCGCTGCTGGTCGCCTACGGCTCCTTCGTGCTGCGCGACCTGCCCATCGACGTCTTCCCCGACCTGAACAAGCCCACGGTCACGCTGATGACGGAGGCCGAGGGGCTGGCGCCGGAGGAGGTGGAGCAGCTTGTCACCTTCCCGCTGGAAACCTCGATGAACGGCATGCCGGGGATCACCCGCGTGCGCTCGGTCTCCGGCGTCGGCCTGTCGATCGTCTTCGTCGAGTTCGACTGGGGCACCGACATCTACCGCAACCGCCAGCAGGTGGCCGAGCGGCTGTCCATCGTCCAGGGCCAGTTGCCGCCCAACGTCCGGCCGCAGATGGGGCCGATCTCGTCGATCATGGGCGAGATCATGCTGATCGCCATGTCCGGCGACGGGGCAGGCGCCATGGAGGTGCGCGAGGTCGCCGACTGGGTGGTGCGGCCGCGCCTGCTCGCCATCCCCGGCGTCAGCCAGGTCATCCCCATCGGCGGGGAGATCCGCCAGTACCGCGTCACGCCCAACCCGGCCCGCCTGCACGACCTGGAGATCACGACCGACGAGCTGGTGAAGGCGCTCCGTCAGTTCTCGGCCAACACCGGCGGCGGCTTCATCGACCAGCATTCGCAGGAGTACCTGATCCGCAACATCGGCCGCACCACGCGGCTGGAGGACCTGCGCAATCTGGTCGTCGCCTACAAGGCCGGGCAGCCGATCCTGCTGCACCAGATCGCCGAGGTCGACTTCGCCGCCCGCGTGAAGCGCGGGGATGCCGGCGTCAACGGCAAGCCTGCGGTCATCCTGTCGGTGCAGAAGCAGCCGGGCGCCGACACGACGGCGCTGACCGCCGAGGTGGAGAAGGCGCTGGGCGAGCTGGCGCGCTTCATGCCCAGGGGCGTGCACGCCGACGAGATCCTGTTCAAACAAGCCAACTTCATCCAGGCCTCCATCGGCAACGTGGAGAAGGTGCTGCTGGAGGCGGTGGCCGTCGTGGCGGTCATCCTCTTCCTGTTCCTGCTGAACGTCCGCACCACGCTGATCTCGCTGACCGCCATCCCGATCTCGATCCTGATCACGGTGCTGGTGTTCAAGGCCTTCGGCATGTCCATCAACACCATGACGCTGGGCGGCCTCGCCATCGCCATCGGCGAGCTGGTCGACGACGCCGTGGTGGACGTGGAGAACATCTTCCGCCGCCTGGGCGAGAACCGCAGGGCCGGCGGCCCGCGCCCGGTCCTGGAGGTGGTGGCGGGCGCCTCGCAGGAGGTGCGATCCGGCATCGTCTACGCCACGGTCATCATCATCCTGGTGTTCGTGCCGCTGTTCGCGCTGACCGGCATCGAGGGGCGGCTGTTCGCGCCGCTGGGTGTCGCTTACATCGTCTCGATCCTCGCCAGCCTCGTCACCGCCATCACGGTCACGCCGGTGCTGTCCTACTACCTGCTGCCGCGCCTGAAGCGGCTGGAGGAGCACGACAGTTGGCTGGTCCGGCGGCTGAAGGCCGGGAACGCGCATCTGCTGGCCTGGGCCTTTGCCCATCCCCGCACGCTGTTCGCCGGCATCGGCGCGGCGGTGCTGATCGCTGCGGCGACGGTGCCCAGCCTGCCGCGCGCCTTCCTGCCGCCGTTCAACGAGGGCACGCTGACCATCTCCATGGTGCTGAACCCCGGCATCTCGCTGGCCGAATCCAACCGCGTCGGCCTCGCGGCCGAGCGGCTGATCATGCAGGTGCCGGAGGTGAAATCGGTCGGCCGCCGCACCGGCCGCGCCGAACTGGACGAGCACGCGGAGGGCGTGCACTCCAGCGAGATCGACGTGGACCTGTCGCCCTCGGAGCGCAGCCGTGCCGAGGTGCTGGCCGACGTGCGCGCGCGCCTCGCGGCGCTGCCGGTGTCGGTGAACATCGGCCAGCCGATTTCGCACCGGCTCGATCACATGCTGTCCGGCGTGCGGGCGCAGATCGCGCTGAAGATCTACGGCGAGGATCTGGACACGCTGCGCAGCCTCGCCGGGCAACTCCAGCAGAAGCTGGCGGGCATCCCCGGCCTCGTCGACCTGCAGATCGAGAAGCAGGTGCGCATTCCGCAGGTGCAGGTCGTCGTGGATTACGAACGCGCCGCGCTCTACGGCGTAACCCCGGCCATCGCGACCGAGGCGCTGGAGGGCCTGTCGAACGGCCGCGTCGTGTCGGAGATCGTCGACGGCACGCGGCGCTTCGACGTGGTGCTGCGCCTGTCGGACGAGGACCGGACCACCGGCGGCCTCGCCAACCTGCTGGTCGAGACGCCGGCGGGCCGCGTGCCGCTCAGCCTCTTCGCCACGGTGGAGGAGACGGACGGGCCGAATCAGATCCTGCGGGAGAACGGCAAGCGCCGCATCGTCATCCTTGCCAACACGGACGGGCGGACGGACATGGCGCGGATCGTTGCCGACATCCGGGACACGGTGGCCCGCACGTCGCTGCCGCCGGGCACCTTCACCAGCCTGGAGGGCACCTTTCAGGCGCAGGAGGAGGCGTCGAAGACCATCGCCGTGCTATCGCTCGTGTCCCTGGCGCTGATCTTTCTGGTGCTGTACAGCCGCTACCGCTCGGCCGTGCTGGCGCTGATCATCATGGGCAACGTGCCGCTGGCGCTGATCGGCAGCGTCGCGGCGCTGTGGATCGCCGGGCAACCGCTGTCGGTGGCCTCGATGATCGGCTTCATCACGCTGACCGGCATCTCGACACGCAACGGCATTCTCAAAATCAGCCACTGCATCAATCTGGTCCTGCACGAGGGCGAGCGCTTCGGACAGGCCATGGTGACCCGCGGCAGCCAGGAGCGGCTGACGCCGGTGCTGATGACGGCGCTGTCGGCCGGTGTGGCTCTCGTCCCGCTGATGATCGGCGCCGACGCGCCGGGCAAGGAGATCCTGCACCCGGTCGCCGTCACCATCTTCGGCGGGCTGATCAGCGCCACGCTCCTCGACACCGTGCTGACGCCGGTCCTCTTCCTCAAGCTCGGCGAAACGCCGCTGAACCGTCTGGTGAACGCCCAGGCCGGTTCGCTGCGCCCGGCCGAGGCGTACTGACCCCTTTCACAAACATCCAAACCCGGAGACTCCGACCGTGAAGCTTTCGACCCTCCTCCTCGCCGCCACCCTGGCCGCCATCCCCGCCGCCGCCTTCGCCGACGGCCCGAAGATCGGCCCGAACGGCGGTGCGCGCACCGACGCCGGACCGTACCACGCCGAACTGGTGTTGAAGGGCGACGACGTCGTGCTCTACGTGACCGACGCCGCCGACAAGCCGGTGGACGTGACCGGCGCCAAGGCCGAGGCGACCATCCTGGCGAACAGGCAGACCCAGAAGGTGGCGCTGGCGCCCGCGGGCGCCAACGCGCTGAAGGGGCAGGCGAACCTGGGTGGCGCGCACGACAGCGTCAAGGTGGTGACCGCGCTCACCATGCCCGGCCAGAAGCCGGTCCAGGCGCGTTTCGAGATGGGCCACGCGGGCCACTGAATTCCAGAAGCGGGAGCATCCCCATGAAGACCCTGTCCAGACGATCGATCATTGTCGGCGGCCTCGGCGTCCTGCTGGCCGGCGGCGCGCTGCTCGGCGCGCCGGCCCTGATGGGCGGCGCGCCGGCTTCCGCGCAGGAGGTCGAGGTGTGGAAATCGCCCACCTGCGGCTGCTGCGAAGGCTGGGTGAAGCACATGCAGTCCTCCGGCTTTTCGCTGAAGGTCCACACGATCGAGGACGTTGATCCGGTGAAGGCCGCCAAGGGCGTGCCGGACAACCTGATGTCCTGCCACACGGCGGTCGTCGACGGCTACGTCATCGAGGGCCACGTGCCGGCCAGCGACGTCCGGCGGCTGCTGTCCGAACGCCCGCGGGCCAAGGGCCTGTCCGCCCCCGGCATGCCGCAGTCGGCCCCCGGCATGGACAACCCCGGCCAGCCGTACGACGTGATCCTCTTCGGCGCGCCGGACGGCACCAGGGTCTACGCCCGGCATTGATGGGATCGTCGCGCCGCAGGTTGCTGCGGTGACGCTATTCGCTCACCATGACCTTGATCTGCCCATAGAAGGCGGCGAGGTTGCGGATGTCCTCGTCGTTCAGGGCCTTGGCGACGATGGTCATCTGCTCGTGCCGGCGGGTGCCGTCGCGGAACGCCTTCAGTTGCGCGACCACGTAGGCTTCGTTCTGCCCGGCGAGGTTTGGCACGCCCGGCGCCATGGCGATGCCCTGGCGGCCGTGGCAGGTCTGGCACATCATCGCCTTGGCTTCGCCGGCCTTGCGGTCCCCCTGGGCGTGGGCGGGCAGGGCAAGCAGAAGCAGCCCGGCGACGGTCGGCAGGGCTGCTGCGGCAACACGGTGGATCATGTCGGCTGTCATCCCGGACGGTCGCGGGATGGCGTGCCATCCCGCGACCCGCGTCCCTCAGTTGCCGCTGTAGGAGATGCGGTAGATCGCACCGGCGAGGTCGTCCGACACCAGCAGGGACCCGTCCAGGTACTGGGCGACGTCCACCGGCCGGCCCAGGTATTCGCCGGTCCCGTCGTTCAGCCAGCCTTCGGCGAAGACCTCGGGCTTGCCGTTGGTGCCGTCGGGCTTGACCTCGGTGAACATGATGCGGGCACCCACCGGCTTCGTGCGGTTCCAGGAGCCGTGCTGGGCGCTGAAGATGCCGTTGCGGTACTTCGCCGGGAACTGCGAGCCCGTGTAGAACATCATGCCCAGGTCGGCGGCGTGTGCCGCCATTTCCACCGCCGGGGCGATGGCGTCCTTGGGCGGCTCGGAGTTTTTGTACTCGGCCGTGCGGACCATGCCGCCGCCGTACCAGGGGAAGCCGAAGTGCTGGCCCATCTTCGTCGTGCGGTTCAGCTCGCCCGGCGGGATGTCGTCGCCCATGCCGTCGACCTGGTTGTCGGTGAACCACAGCTCGCCGTTGGCCGGGTTGAAGTCCATGCCGACGGAATTGCGGATGCCGCGGGCGAAGACCTCGCGGCTCTTGCCGTTGCGCTCCATGCGGATGATACCGCCGATGCCCTGCTCGCTGTAGAGCGCCAGCTTCGCATTGTCGGGCACGTTGTAGGGCTGGCCCAGCGAGACGTAGAGCTTGTTGTCCGGCCCGATGCGGCAGACGCGCGCCCCGTGGTTGAAGGACTCCTCCTCCGTCGGGATCAGCGTCTGCGCCACCACCTCGACCGCGACGTCCGGGCTTTCGTAGAAGAACTCGGCGGCCGGGAAGACCATCACCCGGTTGTGCTCGGCCAGGTAGAGGAAGCCGTCCTTGCTCATGCACGGGCCGTTCGGCACCTTGAAGTCGATGGACGGGGCGAAGCGTTTGACCTCGTCGCCGACGCGGTCCCGGTCACGGTCGGTCACCGCCTAGACGTCCGCCTTGCGCGTGCCGACGAACACCACGCCGACGTTGGGGCCCACGGCCATGTGGCGCGCGTCGGGCACGATGGCGTACAGGTCGATCTTGAAGCCGGCCGGCAGCTTGACCTTCTTCAGGTTCTCGCGGATCGCCGCGGCCCTGGCGCCGTCCTGATCCACCGTCTGGATCCGCAGCGACGCGCCGGTGGACTTGAAGTCCTGGAGCTTGCCGAGGTTGTCGGCCCCCGCGTTCGACGCCAGCGCCGTCAGCGCGGTGGCGCCGAGCACCATGGACACCCAATGCTTCGCCTTCATTGTCCCTCCCATTATCCGCCCGTGCATGCACCCGGTGCGGCCGTCGCGGAGGACTCGTTCGCGGTGGCGAAAGAACCGGCGGGCGGCGACTGGTGCTGCGCATGACTTTTTGATTCGGCCGTCTTGCCGGCCTTTGATCGTCTTTTGATCGTCGGCAGGCCGAGACAGTCATCCCGGCGCGCCAAGCGAAAAAGTCTCTCAGCAACACGGCAAAGCTCAAGCCGATCTTTCGAGGTACGCCGACGGAAATCCGGCGGATGACATCGATTGACGCGGGTCAATGCCCGAGCCTACAGTCGGCTGTAGCGTCTTCGTCGGCCCGGGGAACGGTCCTTGGGCGCCGCGTGGATCGGCAGGCATGAAGCGGTCTGGCCACATCGTCGCCGTCCTGGCGTTCGCCTTCGCGCTCCTGATGGGCGCGGCGGGCGGAGCCATGGCGCACGCCGGTCCCGACCATCACGGCTCACCCGGCCACCACGGATCGCACCATTCCCCAGCGCCGTCGCACGAGGACCCGCACAAGGCCGCGCTCGTCATCGTGGCCCCGTGCTGTCCGGCGGCCGAGGCGCCGGCGGGCAGCGTTCTCACCGTCACAGTGACGATGGCCGAGACGGCTTGGCATCCCCGGCCCGAGTGCATTCCCGGCACACGCGGCATCGTGCCGGAGCCGCCCCCTCCCAAGACCCACCTCTGATCTGCCAAGTCCGCCGACGCCTTGCGTCGGAGGCCGGTCCCCGTGCGATTCCGACCCACGCGATCAGAGGATCCTCGCCATGCCCGAGCACAGGCATATCACGACCCGTCGCGGCTTCATCGCCGCGCTGGGCTTCAGCGCCGTCTCCTTGTACGGCGCCTGGGCGGCCTACGGCGCCGCCCCGCTTCCCTTCGGTGGCGCAAAGGCCGCCGCCAAGCCCGACACCGGCGGCCATGGCGGCCACGAGGCCGGGGGGCACGAGGCCGGGGGCCACGGCGCCTCCGCCGGCATGCCGCCGGAGGAGTTCCGTTTCGAGCACGAGTACTTCGTCCAGAAGCACGCCCAGCCGGACGGCAGCGTCGCCCCGGCGGCGGAGACGCACGCCCATGAGGGCGACGGGCACGACCATGGCCCTTCAGGCGAGCCGGTCGACGTCTACCTGATGGCGCAGAAGTTCGCCTACAGCCCGGACCTGCTGCGCCTCCAGGCCGGCGTCCCGTACCGCTTCCGCATGATGGCGGAGGACATCACGCACGGCGCCTCCATCCACCTGGGTTCGGCCAGCCGCATCATCCGCCTGCGCCCCAACGTGGTGACCGAGCAGACGATCACCTTCACCAGGCCCGGCGAGTACCTCGTGTACTGCACGGTCTATTGCGGCCAGGCGCACGACGTGATGCAGGGCCGCATCGTCGTCACCGCCTGACGGGAGGGACGGAACCATGACCACACAGACGTCTTCCCTGACCGCCCGTGTCGCCGCCCTGCCGTCGCCCGACAAGGCGCTGCTCACCGTGCTGTTTGCCGCCGCACTGCTGGCGCTGGCGCTGGGCCTCGCGGGCGGGTTCGTGACGGCGCTCGCTCGCGCCGGCGCGCTTAGCCTCTTCCCCGACGACGCCTATCGGCTGCTGACGCTGCACGGCGTGTCGGTCTTCTTCTATTGGCTCTACCTGATCCAGGCGGCACTGCTGCTGGTGCTGTCGGCCGCCGAAAACGGCCGGGGCTTGGCGCTGCGCCCGCTGGCGTGGTTGGGTGCCGCACTGATGCTGGCGGGCTTCGCCACCAGCGAGTGGATATCGGCCACCGGCACGCCGCTGCTCTACGACGGCAGCCCGGAACTGGCCGTGGACGACCCGCGCTCGGTCGGGTTCTTCGCGCTGGGCTACCTGCTGCTGGCCGCCGGCCTGACGGCGTGCGCCGCCAGCGGCATCGCAACGGTGCTGCAGCCGCGCCTGCGCGGCGAGGCGGAGGAATTCACCTCCGTCGGTTTCGCGCTGTTCGCCTGGGCGGGCTTCCTCGTCGTCAGCGCCATCGCCGCCACCAACGCCTTCCTGCCGGGGGTGCTGTGGGCGCTGGGCGCGGGTCCGTTCCCGGCCGACCACGGCACGGAATGGCACATCCTGTTTCACAACCTGCACTACCTGCCGCTGATGGCGACCGTGCTGGTGTGGTACGTGCTGACCGAGCACCTGACCGGCGTCACCTCGATCCACGGGGCGCGGCTGTCCAAGGTCGTCTTCGCCGCCTATCTGGTCTTCGTGCCGCCGACCAGCCTCTACCACATGTTCCTGGAACCGGGTTTGTCGGAGAGCGTGCGGGTGGTGGGCTCGCTCTTGTCGCTGTTCGTCTCGGTGCCGACGCTGGCGGCCTTCGCCATCATCGTCTCCTCGCTGGAGGCCAGCGCGCGGGCGCGCGGCGCCACCGGCCTGTTCGGCTGGATGCGCGGGCTGCCGTGGGGCAACCCGGCCATGGTGAACATGGGCTGGGCGGCGGTGAACATGATGCTGGGCATCACCTTCGCCTTCGTCCTGATCCAGGAAAAGCTGGCGCCGATGCTGTCGGACACCTTCTTCGTGCCCGGCTACTTCCACTTCTTCGCGGTCGGCGTGCTGACGCAGACCTTCCTGGCGGCGCTGATGGTCATTCTGCCCGCGCTGCGCGGCGGGGCGCTGTGGCGTCCGGCGCTGCTGGCGCGGATGCCGGCCCTGGTCACCCTGGGGCTGCTGGTGTTCGGCGCGGCGGGCATCGCGGCGGGCGTCATGGGCGTGCCGCGCCGAGTGTTCGACGTCACCTACGGCGGGCAGGCGCCGGCCGCGTGGCCGGTGCTGATGGCGCTGACCGGCATCGGCGCCACCATCTTCGCCATCGCCATCTCGGTGACCGCCTGGGGCGTCGTCCGCACGCTGCTGGTGCGGCGCTTCGCCGGGGTCGTGCTGCCGGTCGCCAACCTGCGCGCCGGCCCGCGCGGCGTCGGGGCCGCGCCGGCCTGGACGGGACCGGTGTCGGTCGCGGCGCTGGTGGCGGCCATGTACGTCTTCACCGTCGCCGCCTTTCAGTTGATCCAGTCCCTGCCGATCGTCGCCATCGGCGGCGGACATGGCCATTGAACGCGGGGGAGAACCGTCATGAAGAACGACGAATTGTGGCTCACGCTGGCCATCGCCACCGTGTGGGCGGCGCTGGCGGCGGTCTACGCGCTGGTCCCCAGCCTCGGCATGCCCGGCTACGTCCGGGTGTGGGGCGGGGGAGCGGTGCTGTTCCTGGCGTTGGCGGGGGTGCTGGCCGCCGTCGCCCGGCGGGCGCGGCGGGGCTGAACGCGGTGCGGCGGACGGGCGTCTTGCCCGTCCGCCGGCGCTTGGGTTACGCCGCCACGGGCGACAGGCGGCGGATCAGGTTCTGTACGGCGTCGCGTGTCGATGCGCCGACGTCGCGGAAGCTGACGTGCAGACGTTGCGCATTGCAGGAGCGCACCTCGAACGCCACCGCGATGCCGTGGCTTGGCACCAGCAGCGTGCCGCGCTGCCCGTCCGACAGTTCGATGTCGCCCACGATGGTGGCGCCGCCCTCGGAAATATCCAGCAGCCTGGCCTTGGGCTCACCGCCGCCGGCCTGCACCGTGCACTCCGCGTCGCAGCGGTAGCGCGTCGCCATGCGGCGGTCGGCGTCCTTGGTGCTGGTGCGGACGACCCGCACCAGCACCTGCCGCAGCGCCTGGATGCTGCCCGCCACCTCGGCGGAGTTGGCGTGCACCTCGGTGGCCTGGCCGCGCGTCTCGTCGGCGTCGCGCGACACCGAGGCGATCAGCGACGACACCTCGTGCGCCGCGGCGCTCGTCTCGGCGACGTTGCGGCTGATCTCCTGCGTGGCGGCGGCCTGCTCCTCCATCGCCGCGGCGATGGAGGCGGATATGTGGTCGATGTCGCCGATGGTCCGGCCGATGCCGGACACGGCCGCCACCGCCTCGCGCGTTGCCGCCTGGATCTCGCCGATCTGGCGGGTGATCTCCTCGGTGGACTGCGCGGTCTGGTTGGCGAGGTTCTTGACCTCCGACGCCACGACGGCGAAGCCCTTGCCTGCCTCGCCCGCGCGGGCCGCCTCAATGGTGGCGTTCAGCGCCAGCAGGTTGGTCTGCCCGGCGATGTCGGCGATCAGCTTGGCGACGTCGCCGATGCGCCCCACCGTGTCCGACAGGGTCTGGATGGCGGCTTCCGTGCGCTTGCTGTCCTCCACCGCCATCGCCGTCACGGACCCGGCGTGCGACACCTGCGCGGTGATCTCGCGGATCGAGGCCGCCAGCTCCTCCGTCGCCGCGGCGACGGCCTGGGCGTTGGCCAGCGCCTGTTCGGCCGCCGTCGCCACGCCTTGCGAGTTCTGGCTGACCCGGTCGGCCGAGCCGGCCATCAGGTCCGCCCCCCGCGCCATGGCGGTGGTGCGCGACGCCACCTGGTTGACCGCGTCGCCGGCCTCGCGCTCGACCGTCTCGGCCATTTCCAGGAGCGCGCGGCGGCGATCCTCGTGGGCGCGGCGTTCCTGCTCGGCGCGCTCCTGAACGGCGTAGCCCAGCGTGGCCTTCATGGCGCGCAGCAAGGCGCCCAGGCGGCGGAACTCGGGCGCGGCCGGCGTCTCGATCTCGTGCAGGTAGTCGTTGCGCACGATGGCGTCGAAATGCGCCTCGAACCGCCGCAGAGGCCGCTTGACGGTGCCCAGCACCAGCGCCGACAGCCCGGCGGCCAGCACCGCCGAACCACCCGTCACGGTCAGCGCCGCCAGCGGGCTCGACTCACCCCAAGCGGCCCAGCCGGCGCCCGCGGCCAGCATGGCCATGACGGCGAAGGCGCCGGCGACACGCCCGGCCACGCTGGCCGCCAGATTGGCCAGCCGGTTCGCCAGCCCGGAGTGCACGACCACGCCTTCCTTGACCGCCAGATGGCCGGCCTTGCCGGTGCGGAACAGCTCGTACACCCGCTCCGCCTCGGCCACCTGGGCGCGCGACGGCTTGGAGCGGATGGAGATGTAGCCGGTGACGGCGCCGTTCTCCAGCAGGGGCGTGACGTTGGCGCGCACCCAGTAGTGATCCCCGCTCTTGGCGCGGTTCTTCACCAGCCCTTCCCACGGGCGGCCGGCCTTGATGGTCTCCCACAGGTCGGCGAAGGCGCCGGCCGGCATGTGCGGGTGACGGACGAGGTTGTGGGGGGCACCCAGCAACTCCTGCTCGGAGAAGCCGCTGATGTCCACGAAGGCCTTGTTGACGAAGGTGATGATGCCCTTGGGATCGGTGCGGGAGACGAGGAGGGTGCCGTCTTCGAGGTGGATCTCGCGGTTGGTGATGGGCCCGGTGTCGCGCATTCTAGTGTTCTCTCGTCCGATATCCGTCCGTGGCCGCACAATACGAGATCCGGACTGTGACTGGAGAGGAGAAATTTAAGATAGAATGTCGCAGGGAGTATTTCCCGCAGGCCTGGACAGGACGTTCCGATGGTGGTTGGCTGGTGGGGTTTGGAGAGGGGGATCCGGCCATGAAGGCGATGGTCCTGTCACAGCCCAACACGCCGCTGGTCGCCGCCACCCTGCCGGATCCGGCGCCGGGGGCGGGGCAGGTGCTGATCAAGGTGCACGCCTGCGCGGTCTGCCGCACCGACCTGCACGTCATCGACGGCGAACTGCCGCACCCGCACCTGCCGCTCGTTCCCGGGCACGAGATCATCGGCACGGTACTGGCCTGCGGCCCCGGCGCCGAACGTTATCGGCCGGGCGAGCGCGTCGGCGTTCCCTGGCTGGCCTGGAGCTGCGGGGAGTGCGGCTATTGCCGCACCGGGCGGGAGAACCTGTGCGACCGGGCGCGCTACACCGGCTATCAGGTGCACGGCGGTTACGCCGAGCTGACGGTGGCGGACGAGCGCTACTGCTTTCCCATCGACCCGTCCTATTCCGATGTCGAGGCGGCGCCGCTGATGTGCGCCGGGCTGATCGGCTATCGCGCGCTGCGCATGGCGGGGGAGGGGGCGGAGCGGCTGGGCATCTACGGCTTCGGCGCTGCGGCGCACATCGTGGCGCAGGTGGCGCGCTGGCAGGGCCGCACGGTGTTCGCCTTCACCCGCCCCGGCGACCGCGACGCGCAGGAACTGGCGCGCACGCTGGGCGCGGCGTGGGCCGGCGGCTCGGACGAACCGGTGCCCGAGCCTCTGGACGCGGCTCTGATCTTCGCCCCGGTGGGCGGTCTCGTGCCGCTGGCGTTGCGCGCGGTGGCGAAGGGCGGCACGGTGGTGTGCGCCGGCATCCACATGAGCGACATTCCGGCCTTCCCCTACGACATCCTGTGGGGCGAACGCGTGGTGCGCTCGGTCGCCAACCTGACGCGCCGCGACGGCGAGGAGTTCCTGGCGCTGGCCCCCAGGATTCCCGTACGGACCACCACCACCACGTTCCCGCTCGCCCGGGCCAACGAGGCGGTGGAGCGCCTGCGCGCCGGGGCGCTGACCGGTGCGGCGGTGCTGGTGCCGTAGTCAGGATGTCGGGCCGCGTTCAGCGGCAGCGGTCGTACAGCGCCACGTAGCCGCCGATGGCGACGCCGAGGCCGATCAGCGTGGTCAGGCCGCGCAGCGGCGGCACGAACAGCGACAGGAAAGCCGCCAGCCCACCCGCCAGCAGCAGGAGCCAAGCGAGCGTCGTGCAGCTCAACCGCGTGCGGCGCGGCGGCTGCGGGCGGCGGAAGTGGTGCAGTTCGGCCATGGTCGATCCCTGGGCGTCGGAGTTGTCTGACTATGGGGGGAGGGCGCGCGCAGGGCAAGGCGGTTGCTGCCGCGCCGGCGTCCGCCTTGCCCAGCATCGCGGCATTGCCTAAAAATTCGCCTTGCATGCAAGTGTGACCAAATTGCAGGCAATCATAAGAAGCCAAAGCAATCGAACGCCGTTGAGAATCCCCCGGTTCGCCCGGATTGCCCGTTTGGCATCGGGCTTGCGAAGGAGGTGCCCGTCCTGACCTAACCCGTTGAAGGGGATCGAAGCATGAGCATGAAGGCGCTGAAGGGGTGGGCGCTTGGCGGCGCGCTGGCCGTGGGCCTGTTCGCCGGTACGGCGGCAAAGGCGGCGGATCCGATCAAGATCGGCGTCCTGCACTCGCTGTCGGGCACGATGGCGATCAGCGAGACGACGCTGAAGGACACCGTCCTGATGATGGTGGACGACATCAACAAGAAGGGCGGCTTGCTCGGCCGCAAGGTCGAGGCCGTCGTCGTCGACCCGGCGTCCAACTGGCCGCTGTTCGCCGAGAAGGCGCGCGAACTTCTGGCCAAGGAGAAGGTCTCGGTCGTGTTCGGCTGCTGGACGTCGGTCAGCCGCAAGTCGGTCCTGCCGGTGTTCGAGGAACTGAACGGCCTGCTGTTCTACCCCGTCCAGTACGAGGGCGAGGAGTCCTCGCGCAACGTCTTCTACACCGGTGCGGCGCCGAACCAGCAGGCGATCCCGGCGGTCGACTACCTGATGAGCAAGGACGGCGGCGAGGCCAAGCGCTGGGTCCTGGCCGGCACCGACTATGTCTATCCGCGCACCACCAACAAGATCCTTGAGGCGTACCTGATTTCCAAGGGCGTGCCCAAGGACGACATCATGATCAACTACACGCCGTTCGGCCATGCCGACTGGCAGACGATCGTCGCGGACATCAAGAAGTTCGCCTCGGCCGGCAAGAAGACGGCGGTGGTCTCCACCATCAACGGCGACGCCAACGTTCCCTTCTACAAGGAGCTGGCGAACCAGGGCATCAAGGCGACGGACATCCCCGTCGTCGCCTTCTCGGTCGGCGAGGAAGAGCTGGCCGGCATCGACACCAAGAACCTCGTCGGGCACCTCGCCGCCTGGAACTACTTCCAGTCGGTGGATTCGGCTGAGAACGACGCCTTCATCAAGCAGTGGAAGACGTTCATCAAGAACGACAAGCGCGTGACCAACGATCCGATGGAGGCCACCTACATCGGCTTCAAGATGTGGTCGCAGGCGGTCATGCAGGCCGGCTCGACGGACGTCGACGCCGTGCGGCAGGCCATGTACGGGCAGAAGGTGCGCTCGCCGTCGGGCTACGACATCGCGATGAACACCAACCACCACCTGTCCAAGCCGGTGATGATCGGCGAGATCCAGGGCAACGGCCAGTTCCAGATCGTCTGGCAGACCAAGGGCCCGATCAAGGCCGACGCGTGGTCCCCGTTCATCCCGGAATCGGCCAAGCTGACCGCCGACTGGACCTTCCCCTGGGTCTGCGGC
>DASPIO010000209.1:0-6690 GCA_035629155.1 Azospirillum sp.
CATCAAGATCGAGATGCACTTCCTGCCCGACGTCTACGTCACCTGCGACGTCTGCCACGGCAAGCGCTACAACCGCGAGACGCTGGAGGTCCTCTACCGCGACAAGTCGATCGCCGACGTGCTCGACATGACGGTCGAGGAAGGGGCGGAGTTCTTCAAGGCCGTGCCCTCCATCCGCGACAAGATGGAGACGCTGAAGCGCGTGGGCTTGAGCTACATCCACATCGGCCAGCCGGCCACCACGCTGTCGGGCGGCGAGGCGCAGCGCGTCAAGCTGTCGAAGGAGCTGAGCCGGCGCTCCACCGGCCGCACGCTCTACATCCTGGACGAGCCGACGACGGGGCTGCACTTCGCCGACGTGGAGAAGCTGCTGGAGGTGCTGCATGCGCTGGTCGACCAGGGCAACACGGTGTTGGTGATCGAGCACAACCTGGAGGTCATCAAGACCGCCGACTGGATCATCGACCTGGGACCCGAGGGCGGCACCGGCGGCGGCGAAATCGTCGCCGAGGGCACGCCGGAGGACGTGGCGCGTGTGGAGCGCAGCTACACCGGCCAGTATCTGGCGCCGTACCTCAAAGAGCGCGGCAAGGCCAGGAAGAGGGCGTGAGGGAAACAAACGCCCCTCCCCCGCGTTGACGCGCCATCGTCACCTTATGAGGGGGAATACGATGATGGCGCGTTCCTTGACCGGCGTCGCCCTGGTTTTCGGGGTCGCGCTGGCCGTGTCGGCCTGCGGTTCCGACGACACCACCCGTTCGACCAGCACGACCACTACGACGACCACGACAGCCCCGTCGGCCGGCAGTTCCACGGTCATCACCCCGGCACCGGGCGCCGGCTCGACCACCATCGAGCGCAACACCACCACCCGCACCTACTGACGCCCAGTTGGGGCGCGTCACCCACGGCCGGTCCTCCGCTTCATTGCGGGGCCGGCCGTTCCGCGTGACGCCGCCGACAGCGCGTTCCGCGTCGGTACGATCGTCTCTATTCCCGCGGCA
Organism: Azospirillum sp.; assembly: GCA_035629155.1. GTDB lineage: Bacteria > Pseudomonadota > Alphaproteobacteria > Azospirillales > Azospirillaceae > Azospirillum. The sequence continues at coordinate 1,005 of DASPIO010000209.1, forward strand.
TTGTTGCCTCTCTAGGCTTTCCCCCGTCTATCAAACAGTGGAACGTGGGAGGCAAAGGTGAGGAAACTCTTCGCGGCGACAGCCGCTCTGCTGCTGGCGGCGGCGCCCGCCCTGGCGACGGAGGTCAGCGAGTCGGTCCGCCTGTCCGTGCCGGTCGATCAGGTGTGGCCGTCCATCGGTCCGTTCTGCGGCCTGAGCGACTGGCATCCGGCCGTCGAGAAGTGCGAGCTGCGCCAGGATGGCAAGGGGCAGATGCGGGTGATCACCATCAAGGGCGGCGGCATGATTGAGGAACGGCTGCTCCGCGCCTCCGACACGCGGCACCAGGTCAAATACACGATCCTGTCCAGCCCGCTGCCGGTGAAGGACTACGTCGCCACGATGTCGGCGACGCCGTCGGGCAAGGGAACGAAACTCGTCTGGAAGGCCAGGTTCACGCCCAACGGCGCCAGCGAGGCGGAGGCGCGAAAGGTCATCTCCGGCATCTTCACCTCCGGCTTCGATGGCCTGAAGCAGAGGCTCGGCGCCCAGTAGGACGCCCGCGGAACACGTTCAGCGGCGGCGCAGCGCTTTCGTGGCGCCGCCGCTGGCGATCCACCCCATCATGCCGCCGTCCAGCACGGCGACGTCGCTGAAGCCGGTGCGCTCCAGCACCTTCGCCGCCGTCACGGCGCGCGGCCCCATGCGGCACACGACGACCACCGGCTGCCCGCCCGCATCCTCCTGGATAGCTTTGAGGCTACCCCCCAGGCGGTCGAGCGGCGCCAGAACCGCACCCGCGATGTGCGCGTCCGCGAACTCCGCCTCGCTGCGCACGTCCAGCAGGAACAGCGGTTCGCCACGCTCCAGGCGCCCCTTCACGTCGGCCGGGGCCACCCGTTTCACGCCGGCGAGGCGCGCGCGCAGCATGGGCATCATCATCACCAGCCCAGCCGCGCCCACCAGCAGAACCATCCAGACCGCGTTGCTCATCCCGCCCCCTTTGTTCAGTGTCTAACATTAATGGATGTTGGTGCCGCATGGCAAGAGCTGCGCCGCGCTCCCCTTGCCGTTTTTCGGCCAAGGGGCTAACTCAGGGGTTCCACAGTGGACCTATGACCATGACCGACACCTCTCCCCGTCCCGTCCACATCATCGGCGGCGGCCTCGCCGGTTCGGAAGCCGCGTGGCAGATCGCCGCGCGCGGCGTGCCCGTGGTGCTGCACGAGATGCGGCCCGTACGCGGCACCGAGGCGCACCAGACCGACCGGCTGGCGGAACTCGTCTGCTCCAACTCGCTGCGCTCCGACGACGCCGAATACAACGCGGTCGGCCTGCTGCACGAGGAGATGCGGCGCTGCGGCTCGCTGATCCTGCGCTGCGCCGACACGCACAAGGTGCCGGCCGGCGGCGCGCTGGCGGTGGACCGCGATGGGTTTGCCGAGGCGGTCACCGCCGAACTCTCCCAGCATCCGCTCGTGACCATCGACCGCGGCGAGGTCGCCGGCTTGCCGCCCGACGACTGGGACAGCGTCGTCGTCGCCACAGGCCCTCTCACCTCGCCGACCTTGGCCGAGGCGATCCGCGGCCTGACCGGCGAGCAGTCGCTGGCCTTCTTCGATGCCATCGCCCCCATCGTCTACCGCGAGAGCGTGGACATGACCAAGGCATGGTTCCAGTCCCGATACGACAAGCCCGGTCCGGGCGGCACCGGCAAGGACTACATCAACTGCGCCTTCGAGAAGGACGAGTACCGGGCCTTCATCGACGCCCTGATCGCCGGCGACAAGGTCGACTTCAAGGAGTGGGAGACCAACACCCCCTACTTCGAAGGCTGCCTGCCCATCGAGGTGATGGCGGAGCGCGGCGTCGACACGCTGCGCTACGGCCCCATGAAACCGGTCGGCCTGACCAACCCGCATAAGCCGGAGCGCCGCCCCTATGCGGTCGTGCAGTTGCGCCAGGACAACGCGTTGGGCACCCTCTACAATCTGGTCGGCTTCCAGACCAAGCTGCGCCACGCCGAACAGGTGCGCATCTTCCGTATGATCCCCGGCCTGGAAAACGCCGAATTTGCCCGCCTGGGCGGCCTGCACCGGAACACCTTCCTGAACAGCCCGCGCCTGCTTGACCGCACCTTGCGGATGAAGGCCATGCCCCGGCTGCGCTTCGCCGGGCAGGTCACCGGCTGCGAAGGCTATGTGGAGAGTGCCGCCGTCGGCCTCCTCGCCGGCCGGTTCACGGCGGCCGAACGTTTGGGCCGCCCGTCCACCCCGCCGCCGCTGACCACCGCGCTGGGCGCGCTGCTGAACCACATCACCGGCGGTGCCGAGGCCGAGACGTTCCAGCCCATGAACGTCAACTTCGGCCTGTTCCCGCCGGTGGAAGAGCGCACCAAGGGCAAGGAGCGCAAGCTGGCCTACACCCGCCGGGCGCTCGCCGGCCTCGCCGGCTGGCTGGCGGAGGACCCGCCGGCCTGAGCGGCGGCCAGCCGCCCACCGTACGGTACCGTATTTTGGTGCTACCACCGCGTTTACGGTTCCGTTATACCTGCCTACGAAGATTGCCCCGCGACTTAACAATTCGTCGGCTAACGGATTGCCAGTCGCGGAGTGCACGGAGCAGGAGCGGCCTCATGGGCTTCACCAATTGGCGCATCGGCAACCGGATCTACGCCGGGTTCGGCCTGGTACAGATCCTCATCGTCGTGCTCAGCGTCATTGCCGTCTTCGGCATGGACGCCATTCGTGATTCCTTCGCGCGGTTCGGCGACATGTCCGCCAAGACGCTGCTGATGGACGAGCTGAAGCTGGACGTCGTCACGCTCCAGCTTCGCGCGCGGGAATTCATGACCAGCCGCACGCCTGAAGACCGCAAGCGCGCCGAAGCCGCGTACGAGCGGCTGGCGAGGACCGTCACCGACGCCCGGCGCGAGGTCACGCACCCGCAGCGCGCCGCCCTGGTGGCCGAGATCACCGCTTTGGCCGAACAGTACCGGCAGGGCTTCGAGCGCATCGGCGACCTCGTCGCCAAGCGCAACGAGATCCTGCAAACGGTGATGAACCCCACCGGCGGCAGCATCCGATCCAAGCTGTCGGACATCATCGCCACCGCGGCCGCCACCGGTGAGCCGGACGTCGCCGCCCGCGCGGGGTTGGTGCAGGAGGCGGTGCTCACCGCCCGCGTCCACGCCATGAAGTACCTGGAGAGCAACAGCGAAGCCGAGGTCGAGGAGGTGCACCGCCAGATTACGGAGCTGGAGCCGGCTTTCATCATGCTCGACCAGGTCATCGCCAACGAACGCCAACGGCAGGTGGTGGCCGCGGCGGTGGCCGAGGTCGCCACCTACAAGGGCGCGTTCGATTCGCTGGTCGCGGCGATCCGGGAGCGCAACACCCTGCGCACCGACGTGCTGGACCGCACCGGCGCCGCCATCAACGACAAGGCCGAGGCCATCCGCCAGAGCTTCAAGGCGGACCAGAACACCCTGGAAGACGCCGTCGCCGAGGTTGCCGACAGTTCCGAGACGCGCTCCGTCGTCATTGCCGTGCTTGGCGTGGCGCTGGGCATCGCCGTGGCGACCATCATCGGGCGCGGCATCGCCCGTCCCATCAGCGCCATGACCGACGCCATGAACCGCCTCGCCCAGGGCGACCATGGCGTGGACGTGCCGGGGCGCGGACGCGGCGACGAGATCGGCTCCATGGCCGGCGCCGTCCAGGTCTTTAAGGAGAACGCCCAGGCCGTCGAGCGCATGCGCGACGAGCAGAAGGCCGCCGAGGAGCGGGCCGAAGCGGAAAAGCGTCGCTCCCTCAACGACCTCGCCAACAGCTTCGAGGCCAGCGTGCGCACGGTGGTGGAGAGCGTCACCAGCGCCGCCACGCAACTGGAAGGCAACGCCCAGCGCCTGTCCTCCACGGCGGAGCAGAGCCGCGCGCAGGCCGCCAACGTCGCCTCCTCCGCCCAGCAGACGGCGGCCAACGTGCAGACCGTCGCGGCGTCCGCCGAGGAAATGACCAGCTCGATCGGCGAGATCACCCGTCAAGTCGGGCAGAGCGCCGCCATCGCCCAGCGCGCGCAGCAGCGGGCCGAGACCACCAACACCACCATCCAGTCTCTGGCCGAACAGGCCAAGGGCATCGGCGACGTGGTCAGCCTGATCAACGACATCGCCAGCCAGACCAACCTGCTGGCCCTGAACGCGACCATCGAGGCCGCCCGCGCCGGCGAGGCCGGCAAGGGCTTCGCGGTCGTCGCCTCGGAGGTCAAGAACCTCGCCACCCAGACGGCCAGGGCGACCGAGGAGATTAGCCAGCAGATCGGCGCCATGCAAGGCGCCACCAGCAGCGCGGTCGAGGCGATCATCGACATCACCCGCACCATCGCCGAGATCAACGAGATCGCCACCACCGTCGCCGCCGCCGTCGAACAGCAGGATGCGGCCACGCGCGAGATCGCCCGCAACGTTCAGCAGGCCGCGCAAGGCACGCAGGTCATCTCCACGACGATCGACGACGTCCAGCAAGCGGCGCGCGGGACCGGCACCGCCGCCACCGAGGTGCTGGCCGCCGCCCAGGCACTGACCCGCCAGTCCGACCGCCTGTCCGGCGAGGTCGACCGCTTCATCCGGCAGGTGCGGGGGGCGTAGATCCCGGCGCGGGAGAGGGGCGTCAGTACCGCCCCCGCAACGCCGCCCAGGCCAGCCGGGCCGGGCGGAAGGGGTTCGGCATCAGGACGCGCGGCGCCAGCACGTCATGGCCCTCCCGCGCGATCACGTCGAGGTGCGAGCCGGCCAGCGTGGCCGGCAGCAGCGCCGGCAGCGCCGAACGCGGCACGGAGCGGCGCAGCACCCGCGCCGCCGCCAGATGCTCGCGCGCCGTCGCGGCCACCTCGCCGATCACCGCCCGCACGCCGGGTTCCTTCGCGCGCTCCATCACGTCGCGCGGGCGGACGTCATGGGCGGCCAGCCGGTCGGCCGGCAGCATCACGCGGCCCTGCCGCGCATGGAAGGGAACGGCGCGCAGGATGCCCGTCAGGGCGTGCGCGATGCCGGCGTGCTGTGCCGCCTCCGCCCCCGCATCACCGCGCACGCCCAGCACCTCCAGCGCCAGCCGGACGAGCGGTGCCGCGGTGACCTCGGCGTATTTGACCAGACACTCCAGGCTGGCCGGCGGCTCGTCGTCCAGGTCGGCCTCGCGCGCGTCGATCAGCGTGTCGAAGTGCCGCCGGGTCAGCCCATGCGCGTTCACCGCCTCGACCAGCGGCCGCACCACCTCGTGCTGGGGCAGCGCGCCTTCGCCGTAGACGGCGGCGATGCTGTCGCGCCACCATTGCAGGCGCATCTGTCCAAGCAGCGGTTCGCTCACCACCTCGCGCGTCTTCGCCACCTCCAGGTTGAAGGCGTAGAGGGCGAACAGATGCTCGCGCCGATCCGCCGGAGCGAATAGGCAGGTGAGAAACCGGTCGTTGTCGTATTTCCGAACCTCCTGTCCGCTATAGGACAGTTCGGTTGCTTGGTTCGCCATAGGGTGCCGATGCGGAAAAATAGGGGTGGATGTACCTTGGGGGCGGGGCAAAGCCGCCGCGGCGATTATATTAGTCGAGAGACGTCACCACGCCAGCCCCCGATGCCCGTGCAGGAGCAGGCTTCACGCCATGGCCGATTTCAACGTCGCACCACCGACCACCGCGAAAGCCGGACCGTTCG
>DASPIO010000210.1:0-4620 GCA_035629155.1 Azospirillum sp.
GCTGGTCAGCCCGGCCGACGGCCGCGTCACCATGATCGTGCCGGCGGTGCCGCCGCCCGAGCTGGGCATGGGGCCGGAGCCGCGCACCCGCATCTCCATCTTCCTCAACGTCTTCAACGTGCACGTCAACCGCGTGCCGGCCGACGGCGAGGTGGTGAAGGCCGAATACCACCCCGGCACCTTCGTCAACGCCGCGCTGGACAAGGCCAGCGAGGAGAACGAGCGCATGGCCATCCGCCACCGCCTGCCCGACGGGCGGGAGATCGCCTACGTGCAGATCGCCGGTCTGGTGGCGCGCCGCATCCTGTGCTGGATCAAGGCGGGGCAGGGCGTCAAGGCGGGCGAGCGCTTCGGCCTCATCCGCTTCGGCAGCCGCACCGACGTCTATCTGCCGGACGGTGTGGCGCCGCTGGTCTGCGTCGGCCAGCTCGCCATCGGCGGCGAGACGATCCTGGCCGACCTGAACGCGACCGAGCCGCAACGGCAGGGAGAGATTCGCTGATGAAACGACCGCCCGTCTTCAAACCGGGCGTCTTCCGTCCCGGCGTCTTTCGCAAGCGTCCGCGCCGCCCGCACCCGCGCCTGAAGGGCCTGTCGATCAACCGGCTGCTGCCCAACGTGCTGACGGTGCTGGCGCTGTGCGCGGGCCTGACGGCCATCCGCTTCGCCATGCACGGGGCGTGGCCGCAGGCGGTGGGCGCAATCGTCACGGCCGCCGTGCTGGACGCGCTGGACGGCCGCATCGCCCGCCTGCTGAACGGCCAAAGCAAGTTCGGCGCCGAGTTGGACAGCCTCGCCGACGTGGTCAGCTTCGGCGTGGCGCCGGCCCTGATGATCTACCTGTGGGCGCTGGGCGGGGCGGGCAGCCTCGGCTGGGTGGCGTCGCTGGCCTACGCCGTATGCTGTGCCCTGCGGCTGGCGCGCTTCAACGCCGGTCTCGGCACGCCGGACCTGCCGCCGTGGGCCTTCAGCTACTTCACCGGCGTGCCCGCGCCCGCCGGCGCGGCGCTGGTGCTGCTGCCCATGGTCGCCAGCTTCGAGCTGGGGCCGGAGGTGGCCGGGCATCCGGCGCTGGTGGTGCCGTGGACGCTGGCCGTTGGCCTTCTGATGGTCAGCACCCTGCCGACGTTTTCCGGCAAGGGCATGCGGGTGCCGCAGGACTATGTGGTGCCGGCGCTGCTGGGCGTGGGGCTTCTGGCCGCCTCGCTGGTCAGCCAGCCGTGGTGGACGCTGCTGTTCCTCGGGCTGGCCTACGCCAGCACCTTCCCGTTCTCGATCCGCCAGTTCCGCAAGCTGCAAAGGGCGGCGGCGCTGCTCCAGACCGTCCCGGCCGAGGGCGAGGCCGCGGCGCCCGATGCCCCCGCCGATACGCCCGCCGAGGAGCCGCCGCCCGAGGCGAAGAGCGGCGTCCGTTGAGCGATCAGGTCCGTTGAGCGATCAGTCGGCGGCTGCGGCCGCCGGCTCCGGCACGACCCGCTGCTCGCTGGCCAGCACCAGCGTGACCCCCGGGATCTGCCGCAGGCAGTTGGCGACGTGGTCGGATTCGGCGCGCGCCATGCCCGTCACCTCGACTTCGATGGCCAGCGTGTCGTCGTCGGCCATGTGGTCGGCGTGGAGGGTGGCGGGCACGAGGCCGCGCTTGGCGAACAGCTCCAGCACGCGCGGCAGCACGCCGGGATCGGCGTCGGCGCGCAGCGCGAAGGCGACGCGGCGGGTGGGATCGTACGGACGGGTGTCGGTTGCCGGCTGGGCGGCCGGCTGGGCGGTGGGCATCGTGGCGGACATGGGCTCGTTTCCCTTGGATCGGTTCGGCGCAGGCGCGTGACGTGTCCCGGCCCTCAAAGGAGGACCGGGTCCATAATTCGCCGAATCGAAAGCCAGGCGGGTCCGCTCATGCTCCGCAGGCTAAAGGAGGGACACCCCCCGGTCAACGATGGCGGGGATGGGAGGCACGTCTATGGGGCGAGCGGCCGCCCGAGGAAGAGGGTGCCGGCCACCGGCGTGTCGTAATAAGGCTTGATCGGCACGAACCCCGCCTTCCGGTAGAGCGCGCGCGCCGCGGCCATGGTCGGAAGGGTGTCCAGCCGCATCTCGCGATACCCGATCCGCACCGCCTCCCCGATGATGGTGTCCACCAGCGCCCGGCCCAGGCCGAGGCCCCGCCCCTCCGGCGCGACGTAGAGCCGCTTCATCTCGCAGCAGCCGTCCGGCGCGATCGGCCGGAGCGCGACACACCCCAGCGAGTCCCCATGCGGGCCGCGCGCGATCAGCAGCGCGCCGGCCGGCGGCGCATACTTGCCCGGCAGGCCCGCCAGTTCCGCGGCGAAATCCTGGTAGGACAGGTCGATGTCGAGCGAGGACGCGTAGGCGCGGAACAGCCGCGCCGTGGCGTCGATGTCGGCGGCGGACTCGGCCGGTTCGATGCGGAATGGGGGAGCGTGCATGGCGTCACCGCGCCGTCGAGTTGACAAAATTCCTAAGGGCCGGCATCATCAAGACGATCCCGACCACGTCCCGCGTACGCGTCCCGATGGCGGAAAACGGAGGGTATGGACGGATGTTACACCCATGCTCAGGGCGTATCACCGCGTAACATCGGGTAACATTCGCCGGCCCCGCGGGATCGGGAGGGGCGCTCGGGTCAGGAGGGACCGCCATGCCGATCGAGCTTCACATCCGCCCCGCCGAGCCCGACGACGCGCTGGCGGTCGCCGATCTGATGGTGATGGCCGGCGGCGGCATCTACGATTTCCTGCTGGACGGCCTGCTGGGCGGCGCCCCGGTGGCGCAGATGCTGGCGGCGGGCGTGGCCGGCACGGCAGGATCCTTCTCCTATCGGCAATGCACGGTGGCGGAGGCCGACGGGGTGGTGATCGGACTGGCGCACGCCTATCCCGCGCTGTGGATGCGCGACGTCGACCGCACCGGCTTCCCGGCCGACCGGTTGGAGCACATCCGCGCCTTCGACGAGACGCAGGACTGGGGCAGCCTGTTCCTCTCCGCCCTGGCGGTCGTGCCGGGGTGGCGCCGCCGCGGTGTCGCCGGGCGTCTGCTGGAGGCGGTGTACGGGCGCGCTCGCGCCATCGGCTTCGACCGCGTCACGTTGCACGTCTGGGCCGACAACGCGCCGGCCCGCCACCTGTACGAGCGGCAGGGGTTCACGGAGGCCGGCCACGCCGCCATCCCCTGGCACCCGCGCCTGCCGCACGAAGGCGGCAGCCACCTGTTGCGCCGCGCCGTGTGAAGGGCAGCCATTCGCCGCCCGCCGGTTGCCCGCGGGCACCCCCGCACCCCACTATCGTGCGCCTGGGTCGAACCTATGGAGACAGGGCGGATGAGCGACGCGGCAAGCCTGCTGTTCAGCACCTACCAACTGGGAACCGTCACGCTGCCCAACCGCATCGTGGTGGCGCCGATGTGCCAGTACAGCGCCGTCGACGGCGTTGCCAACGACTGGCACCTGGCGCACCTCGGCCAGTTCGCCATCGGCGGCGCCGGGCTGGTGCTGGTGGAGGCCACCGGCGTGTCGGCGGAGGGGCGGATCACCTCCGGCTGCGTCGGCCTGTGGACCGACGAGCAGGAGGCGGCGCTGGCCCGCATCGTCCGCTTCAACCGCGAGAATGGCAGCGGTGGGCGCTTCGGCATCCAACTGGGCCACGCCGGCCGCAAGGGCTCGGCGCAGGCCCCCTGGCTGGGCGGCAAGCCGGTGGCGCCGGCGGATGGCGGCTGGCGGACGGTGTCCGCCTCCGACGTGCCGTTCGGCGACGGCTGGCCGGCGCCTCAGCCGCTGGACGCCGCCGGGCTGGCCCGCGTGCGCGACGCCTTCGCCGACTCCGCCCGTCGGGCGGTGCGCGCCGGCTTCGACGTGATCGAACTGCACATGGCGCATGGCTACCTGCTGCACCAGTTCCTCTCGCCTTTCGCCAACCGCCGGGCCGACGCCTACGGCGGATCCCTGGAAAACCGCATGCGCTTCCCGCTGGAGGTGCTGGCGGCGGTGCGCGCCGCGGTTGGCGACGCCTTTCCGGTGGGCGTGCGCATCTCGGCCACCGACTATGCGGCGGGCGGCTGGTCGGTGCCGGAGTCGCTGGTCTTCGCACAGGTGCTGAAGGAGGCGGGGGCGGCCTTCGTCCACGTCTCCGGTGGCGGGGCGGTTCCGACCGCCAAGGCGCCGATCGCCGCCGGCTATCAGGTCGGGTTCGCCCGGCGGGTGCGCGCCGAGACCGGCGCGCCGACCATCGCCGTCGGCCTGATCACCAAGCCGGAGGACGCCGAGCGCGTGCTGCACGAAGGGGCGGCCGACCTCGTCGCCGTGGGCCGCATCATGCTGGATGACCCGCACTGGCCGCACCGCGCCGCTGCGGCGCTGGGCGCCGGGCTGCCCTATCCCCGGCAGTACGGCTACGCCCTGTCGCCGGGCTGGCGCCGCTTCGCGGACAGCGCGTGGGTCGAGGCGACCGACTAGCCCGGATAATTCATCAGAGCTGAAGCTGGGGCGGCGGGCGCGAGGTTAAGCCGCTGAATTCGTGTATGATTCTGGTGCTGAAGCAGTCTCACCACGGATCAACGGAGTTCACGCCCGCCATGGCCGAGAGTACCGGGGTTCTGCCCGGCTTGTCA
>DASPIO010000211.1:0-11534 GCA_035629155.1 Azospirillum sp.
CTGCAGGCCAAGCTCCTCCAGCAGGATGGAGGCCTTGTGCCCATTGGGCGTGGCGAACGTGTACAGCGTGATCATCGGTGGTGTACCCTCCCGGTACGAACGCACGTGTTTCGTACACTGTGGCCGATTTGGGCGCGCAACACCAGAGCGTGCCGGCCACAAGCGCCTCTGGAGGAGCAGGACCGGGCCATGGATGCCAAGGAGCGGCGGGTCGTCGTCAGCATGGCCACGGTGACGGCCGCCATTCTCCTGTCCGGCGCGGCGAGCCTCGGCTCCAACGTGCTGGTGGTGCGGCTGGACGCGGTGGGCAGCCTGATCGAGCTGGTGGCGCTGGCCATCACCTACGTGGCGCTGCGCCGGGCCAAGGCGGCGCCGAGCGACGACTTCAACTACGGCCTGGGCAAGCTGGAGAACCTGTGCGGGCTGCTGTTCGCGCAGGTGCAGATCGTCTATCTGGCGGTCTTCGTGTGGCTCGCCGTCGGCCGGCTGGGCGCGCCCGCGGCGCCGGAGGGGGCAGGCTGGGGCGTGCTGCTCTACGTCTACGGCGCCGTGGTGACGGGGCTGATGATGCGCTGGTCGGGGGCGCTGAACCGGGAATCGCCGTCGCCGGTGGCGCAGTCGCTGTGGCGCGGCTACCAGATCAAGTTCTGGGCGAACATCACCACCGGCGCCGTGCTGGCGCTGGCGGCGCTGTTTCCCGACCAGCCGCTGACCCAGTACCTGGACCCGCTGAACGTGCTGGCGCTGTGCGCGCTGCGGCTGCGCAACATCCACCGCATGCTGAAGGAATCCGGGCGCGACCTGCTGGACGCCGCGGTGGACGAGCACGTGCGCCTGATCATCCTGCGCGAACTGGCGCACCGCTTCGACGCCTACGACGACCTGCTGGGCTACGAGACGCGACGCTCCCCCGGCGCCACCTTCGTCACCATCCACCTGGGTTTCACCCCCGACCGCCCGCTGACCGACGTGTTCGAGGCGGTGGAGACGCTGACCAAGGCGATCGAGGCGCACGTCGCCGGTGCCCGTGTCTCCATCGTGCCGCACAAGGCGACCCTGCCGGCGGTGGCGGAGGTGGAGCCGCGGCGGGAAACGGCCTGATTTGCATACGATAGTATGACGCCAACCAATTCTGTCTTCCTGGCTGATTTACAGGCAATATCATCCGCGTCATGCTTGCCTCCCAGCAAGATCTCGGGGGCGGGAGGGCGGCGATGGCCGGCGATATACCAGCGGATGCGGGCGAGGCGCGGAGCCTGACGACGGCGGAGGTTCTCCGCGACGAACGGCGGGAGATCTGGGGCGACGACGCAGAGCGGCCGCCGGCGGCCCTGTGCCTGTCGGGCGGCGGCATCCGCAGCGCGGCGTTCGCGCTGGGCGTCATGCAGGCACTGGCCTGCAAGGGGCTTCTGAGCAAGTTCCACTACCTTTCCACCGTGTCCGGCGGCGGCTACATCGGCGGCTGGCTGACGCGCTGGATCCATGACGAGATGCCCGCCCACGGCGGCGACCTGATGGCGTCGGTCCGCAAGATCGAGAAGGATCTCGCCGACAGCGCGACGGGCGAGGCCGGCACTGCCCGTCCGCTGCGCCGGCTGCGCGAGTACACCAATTTCCTCACCCCCCAGGCCGGCATCGCGTCGACCGACACCTGGACGGGCTTCGTGCTGGTGACCCGCAACCTGCTGCTCAACTGGCTGATCTTCGTCCCGGCGCTGCTGCTGGTGGCGCTCGTCCCGAACCTCGCGGTCCGGCTCATGGATGCGCGCATCCTGCCGTCGGCGGGGGTGGCGTCCGTCCTGGGGATCCTGACCCTGGCGGCGGGGATGGCGGCGCTGTTCGCCACCGTCCATCTCGCCAGCCGGTACCTGCCCAGCCATACGCTTGGCAAGGTGGCCCCGGCGGGGGCGCAGGCGCGCAACAGCCGGATCGAGGACAAGGGCCGCATCCACGCGCGGATCGCCGGCACGGCGACGCTGTGGGCGGGGCTGCTGACGGTGTACCTGTCCTCGGTCACGGGGAACGGCGCCCTGCTCGGGGACCGTCCCCACCTGCGCGCCCTGGTGGCGCTGGCCGCCGCCGTCACGGCGGTGGTGGTCGGCAACCTGGCCTACGCCGTCGCGGCGCTGACGGCCGACCCGCGCGACCGCGGCTTCTTCCTGAAGCAGTTCCCGCTGTGGACCCTGGCCTCCTTCGTGCCGGGCGTGGTGATCCACGTCGGCGCGCTGTGGCTGTGGCGCCTGCCGGAGATCTGGCAGCTCGACGTCCTGGTCACGGTCGGGCCGCTGTGGATCATGACGGCGCACCTGCTTCAGTCGGCGGCCTACACGGGGCTCCGCGGCGTCCGCTGGGGCGACGACGACGATCGCGAATGGCTGGCCCGGCTCAGCGCGGTGAGCCTTGCGCCGCTCGTCGGTTGGGCGCTGCTCGCGGCCGTCTGCCTGCTGGTGCCGCGGATGCTGTGGGACGAGGCCGGGCTCGGCTGGAACAGCGCCGTCGCGGCCCTGACGGCTCCACTGGCGGCGTTGGGCGGCAAGAGCGCGTTGTCGGCGGTCGAGGCGGTGGCCCGGCGGACCGGGAAAGCGTCCGGTGGCGGGTGGCGTGGCTGGCTGGTGATGGGTGCTACGGTGATCGGCGTGCCCGCCCTGTTCGCGGTGATGAGCCGCCTCGACGTGAGCATCGCGCGGGAGTTCCTGCCGGCGGGTGTGCCGGCGGAGCACTGGCCCTTCCACCTCTGGAAGCCGCTTCTGGTGATGGCGCTGCTCCTGGCCGGCGTGGTGGCCTTCATGTCCTGGCGCATCAACGTCAACCGCTTCTCGCTGCACGGCTTGTACCGCAACCGTCTGGCGCGCGCGTTCCTGGGCTCGGCGAACGAGGTGCGCCAGCCGCACCCCTTCACCGGTTTCGACCCGGAGGACAACCCGGACCTGTACGAGCTGGGCGCCGGCAACACCGCGGCGGCATCCGGCGGGCAGCCGCGCCGGGTGCTGTTCCCGGTGGTCAACGTGGCGCTCAACCTGACCCGCAGCGACCGGCTGGCGTGGCAGGAACGCAAGGCGATGTCCTTCACCTTCACGCCGCTGGCCAGCGGAAGCGCGCAACTGCATACGGACGGCGCGGCGCTCACCGCCCGCGACCGGCAGGATCCCTGCAGGACGCCCGCGGGGGCCTACGTGCCCTCCTCCCTGTACGGTGGCAGCGTGCGCGGCAACCGCCCTGGCGAGACGCATCGGAAGGCCGGCGTCAGCCTGGCGACCGCCATCACCATCTCCGGTGCGGCGGCCAGCCCGAACATGGGCTATCACTCCTCGCCGGCGACGGCGTTCCTGATGACGCTGTTCAACGTCCGCCTGGGCGCCTGGCTCGCCAACCCCGCCATCACGAAGCCGTTCTTCGGAAGGTCGCCGGTGGATCTCTGGCAGCAGTCGGGGCCGCCCGTGGCGCTCTGGCCGCTGGTGTCGGAACTGCTCGGCCGGACGGACGAGCGCGGGCGGTTCGTCTACCTCTCCGACGGCGGGCATTTCGAGAACCTCGCCGTCTACGAGATGCTGCGCCGCCGCTGCCGGTACATCATCGTCAGCGACGCCGGCTGCGATCCGGACTGCACGTTCGAGGACCTCGGCAACCTCGTGCGCAAGGCCTACATAGACCACGACGTGACCATCGAGTTCACGGCGATGCGCCTGGCCGCGCGCAAGGCGGCCGGGCCGAATACCCTGGCCTTCGCGTACGGCACCATCACCTATCCGGAGGACGGCGCACCGAAGGGCGAGATCCTCTACGTCAAGCCCAGCTATTTCGGCGACATGCCGGTCGACGTGCGTGCCTACGCCGAGGCGCACGAGGACTTCCCGCATGAGTCCACCGGCGACCAGTGGTTCAGCGAGTCGCAGTTCGAGAGCTACCGGCGCCTGGGCTATTTCCTGATGTCGACGCTCGGCGATCCGCCGGATGGGCCGGGCGGCGGCACGCTCGAGGCGTTTTTCGAGGGCGCGAAGGCGCGGGCGAGCGGTTCCGGGGAGCGCAAGCCTCCGGTGCCGCCGACGCTCGTCCTCGAGGACGACGAGCCGACGTGAGCCGGCCGCCCCGAAAGCCCGACGCTGCGCGCCTCACACCGCGCGGCTGTGCTTGCCGGCACCCGTGCTCAGGTAGGTGTCACGAGCCGACGTGAGCCGGCCGCCCCGAAAGCCCGACGCCGCGCGCCTCACACCGCGCGGCTGTGCTTGCCGGCACCCGTGCTCAGGTAGGTGTCGAAGCGCGCGGCGGGCAGGCGCATCAGCGGGCGGGCGGCCTCCGGCACGGTGACGCGGCGGCCCTCCACCACGGCCACGCCGTCGGCGACGAGGTCGTCCATGCCGGCCAGCTCGGCGTCGAAATGGTCGGCCGCCATGCCGTACCGCACGGCCAGGGCGCCCACGTCCACCGTCATGTCGCACATCAGCCGCTCGATCACGGCGCGGCGCAGGCGATCCTCGTCGGACAGGCGCAGGCCCTTGACGGTGGCCAGCCGCCCGGCGTCGATCGCCTCGGCGTAGTGGTCGAAGGGCACGGCGTTCTGCATGTAGCCCTGCGGCATCTCGCCGATCGACGAGGCGCCGAAGCCCAGCAGCACGTCGGCGTCGTCGGTGGTGTAGCCCTGGAAATTGCGGCGCAGCTTGCCTTCCGCCTGCATCACCGACAGCTCGTCGGTGGGCTTGGCGAAGTGGTCGAGGCCGATGGGCGTGTAGCCGGCCCCCTCCAGCGTGCGGGCGATGGCGGCGAACTGCTCCCAGCGGCCGATGGAATCGGCCAGATCCGCCTCGACGATCTTCTTCTGGTGCGTCTTCATCCACGGCACGTGCGCATAGCCGAAGACCGACAGCCGGTCGGGATCCATGGCCATGGCGATCTCGGCGGAGCGGGTGACGCTCTCCTCCGACTGGCGCGGCAGGCCGTACATGAGGTCGAGGTTGACGTGGCGGATGCCGTTGCCGCGCAGCCAGTCCAGCGTGCGCTCGGTCATTTCGCGCGGCTGGATGCGGTTGACGGCGGCCTGGACGCCGGCGTCGAAGTCCTGCACGCCCAGCGAGGCGCGGTTGACGCCGGCGCGCCCCAGCGCCTTCGCCATCTCCTCGGTCAGGGTGCGCGGGTCGATCTCCACGGCGATCTCGGCGCCCTCCACCACGTCGAAGTGGCGGCGCAGGTGGTCGATCAGCGCCTCGAAGTCGGCGGGCGACGTCATGGTCGGCGTGCCGCCGCCGAAGTGCACGTGGCGCACCTTCAGCCGGCCGGGGATGCGCGCCGCCACCAGCTCGATCTCGCGGCGGATGTGCTCCAGGTAGCGGCTGATCGGCTCGTAGCGGGCGACGATCTTGGTGTGGCAGCCGCAGTACCAGCACATCTCCTTGCAGAACGGCACGTGCAGGTACAGCGACCCGGCATGCGTGGCGGTGTCGAGCGCGGCCAGCCAGCCGCCGTACGTCTCGTGCCCGACAGCGGGCGAGAAGTGCGGCGCCGTCGGGTAGCTGGTGTAGCGCGGCACCCGCGCGCCGTCGTACTTGGCGAGCAGCGCGGGATCCATGGTGCCGGAGGGAGCGGCGGCGGGGGCGGTCGTCTGTGCGGTCGTCATGGCGGCGAATGTGGGGGCGGGGGCGGGAAAGGTCGTTGATCCACGTCAAGCTTTCCGTTGTCTCACCCCCTTGCGCGCCATGCAACGGCCAAGCTCACGCCCGGCGGGGTTTTCGGCCCGTTACCCCATCAGCCACTCCGGCGTTCTGGTGAAGTCGGTGGCCATCTGCACGGCGGAGCTGCTCAAGGCGCCGCCGCTCAGCGTCATCTGCCCGGAAACGGCCTCCATGCGCTTGGTCAGCGCCTCGATGCGGCGGTGGACGGCCTTGCGCTCCTCGTCGTCGTCGGCCTCCTCCAGGTCGATCGCGTAGCGCTGGGCGACCTGGGCGTGCGCTTTCAGGGCATGGCCCTGGGAGACGGCGCGATAGCGGTTGGCGAGCGCCGGATCCTCGGCGAACAGGCGTTCGATCTTCGCCTTGTCGGGATGGTCGCCGCGCACCACGATGCTGCCGTCGCCGGCGATGTCCAGGGTCACGGGCGTCCGCGTATCGACGTGGGCGGCGGTGAAGCGGTTGTTCAGGTCCTCGGTGAAGGCGGCGGTTTCGATCCGGAGCTGCTCGGCAGACATGACCGAGGGGGCGGCAAGTCCTGCCGGGTCGAGCGCGCCGCCCGGCAGCGCCGGCCTGGACGGACGGATGCCGGCGGCGACGCCCTGCGCGGCGGGCCGCGTTGCGGTTTCTCCCAGGAAATCGGCGAACGCCGGCCCGCCGGGCTGCTGTTTGCGGGCGGTTTGATGCGTGGCGGCGAAGCCGCTCGCGACGGCGGTGACGGTCATGCGATCCTCCCCAAAGGATGTGGTCGGGGAGGGGTGACGCAAGAGCCGTGCCTGGAGCGTGGCTATACCGGCGTGCGGACGCGGCCGGCCAGCCGCTCCTCCAGGTGGCGGTGCAGCAGGTTGATGTTCCGGCGGTTGGCCTTGAAGGCGACGTCGAAGATGGTGCCGAGCACCGGGATCGAGCCCACCGCCCAGTCGAGGAACACGTTGGTGCCCATGCGCACCAGCAGCGACTTGGGCACGCCGTAGCGCGCCGCCTCGGCCACGATGTAGGCGGAGACGATGGCGGTCGCCGTGTCGCCGGCCACCGGCAGGACGCTGGCGATGCCGTCCAGCCCGATGCGGATGGGCGTGCCGGGGATGGTCCAGCGCGAGTCCAGCCACCAGGCGAGGCGGCGCAGCCGCTCCAACCGTTCCAGGTCCAGCGATTCCGCGGTGGGGTCGAGGTCGGGCGCCGGGGTGGCGCGGCGGTGGGGGGCGTCGTAGGTCGTGGCCATGCCACGTGAACCGTCGCGCCGGGCGTCGGGTTCCCTTTATCCCGAACGCGACGGCTCCACCACGCCCGCCGGGTGCGGAACCACGGTGAGGCGCAGCACCGCGTAGCCGACCAGCGCCGAGGCGATGGAGCCCGTCAGCACGCCCAGCCGCACGGCGACCGCGTGCTGCGGGTCGGCGAAGGCGAGCGCGCCGATGAACAGGCTCATGGTGAAGCCGATGCCGGTCAGCACGGCGACGCCGTAGAACTGCGCCCAGGTGGTGCCGACCGGCATGGGGGCGAGGCGCAGGTGCACCGCCGCCCACGTGGCGCCCATCACGCCCACCTGCTTGCCGAAGAACAGGCCCAGCGCGATGCCCAGCGGCACCGGTTCGGCGAAGCTGGCGATGGTGACGCCCTCCAGCGGCACGCCCGCGTTGGCCAGCGCGAACAGTGGCATGATGCCGTAGGCCACCCAGGGGTGCAGCGCGCGCTCCAGCCGGTGCAGCGGCACGCGGGTGTGGGGTTCGCCATCCAGCGCCTTCAGCGGGATGGCGAAGGCCAGCGCCACGCCGGCCAGCGTGGCGTGCACGCCCGACATCAGCACGCACACCCACAGGATGACGCCCAGCACCATGTAAGGCAGCAGCCGGCGCACGCCGATCAGGGTGAGCCAGCCGAGCGCCAGCCCGGTGACCGCGGCGAAGCCCAGCGCGGTGGCGTTCAGGTCGGTGCTGTAGAAGATGGCGATGATCAGGATGGCGCCCAGGTCGTCCATGATGGCGAGCGCCAACAGGAAGATGCGCAGTGATTGCGGCGCCCGCGACCCCAGCAGCGCCAGCACGCCCACGGCGAAGGCGATGTCGGTGGCCGCCGGGATGGCCCAGCCGTGCAGCGTCTGCGGCGTTTCGTAATTCAGCAGCACGTAGACCAGCGCCGGCGCCGCCATGCCGCCCAGCGCGGCGATGCCCGGCAGCGCCGCGCGGGCCGGCGTGGACAGCTCGCCCTCCATCGCCTCGCGCTTGATCTCCAGCCCGACCAGCAGGAAGAACACCGTCATCAGGGCGTCGTTGATCCAGAAGTGCAGCGGCTTGTCCAGGCCGAGCCCGCCGATGTGCACGCCGATGTGCAGGTGCAGGAAACCCTCGTACGCGGCGGCCGCGGGCGAATTCGCCCAGAGCATCGCCACGGCGGCGGTGACCATCAGCACCGCGCCGGCGGCGGCTTCAGTCCGCAGGAAGCCCCGGACGGCCGAAAGCCTCATGAATGATGTCCCCTTCGTCTGTTCTGGTCCCCGTCTTCGGTACGGCGACCGATGATATCCCGGCAACAGATTGGATGCCGCAAGGTGCTTCTTGCATTGCAAATAGAATGTTTCCGCAGGCGCGAAATGATCAGATGACAAACGATTGGAGGAGTGCGGCGAATCGCCGCCTCCTTATGGGGGAGGAAAAGGCTAAGCGCCTCATCCGCCACGGTGATTTTCGTTCCTTCGGCTACCGTCGCAGCCCATCGAACGGCCATATGTCTTTTTCACCGCTAGCCAGCGATCCGTTACTTCAGGAACAATACTCCTGTCGAAAGAAAAAAGCTCGAATGCGGATGATTTTGGGGGAGGAACCCATGGAAGCCCTGTACTGCGCCTGCTGTGGCCAGCCGTTCAAGCGCGCGCACCAGCGCGGCCCCGCACCGCTCTACTGCTCGCGCGACTGCCGCCGCCAGATCGAAGTCCGCCGCCGCACCTGGTCGGCGATGGAGGTTGCGGGCGTGCGTGCGTTCCAGGAGGGGAGGGGGAAGGTCCGCGCCGTCGCGGTTGGATGGTGAACATCCTCCATCAACCATCTTCGGCAACCATCTTCGGCAACCATCTTCGGACACGTGAAGGGGCACCCGGAAGGGTGCCCTTCGGTTTTTGCGGACTCCTCCGGCGGCCCGTTGATACGGCCAAAAAAATTTCGGAACGTTTTCCCGAAATTAACTCGGAACGCCTTTGAAAATCAATGACTTGGAGGCGCGGCCTTCGAAGGCGATGCGTGCACAGGGTCCGAACTCTGGAAATGATGGATTTCCGCCATTTTCGCCTTACGACGATGGGGCTGTGAAGTTGCACGCCCGTCGTTCGGACCCTGAGTTCGGACCTTATTGCGGACCCCTGGAGCAGTCCGTCCCAGCGTGTGGCAGGGCGTAGGTGTGCCTTGCCACTTGCGGACGGGTACGGCCAGCGCTTGTATCTGTTGGAACGCGCTCGGCTGGGGGGCGTAATGCCATAAGCCGTTGGCGCTACCGGCGAGCAGGTTTCGTTTCCGCTTCGATCTCGCGCCGGTCAAGCTGCTCACACTCAGCTCGTGCAAGAGTGCGCGCTTGATCCTCGGGCACTCCTTGAGACATCAATGATTTCAGGTGGGTCATGTATGTTTTGTACATGAGCCTAACAAAATATGCAACAGTAGTAACATTGAAATTATTGTCGGGCTCATTGAGCGCCTTCGTTAGTATTAGCTCGGCGGTCAAGAGGGCGTCGAAGTCTAAAAATACATCGCCGACTTCATTTTTCTCTTCTTGAGCAGGCATCATGCTCCCGATGCCCGTCAAAAGCCATCGCGGATTAAGCTCTGGGAAGTGTACGGCCAAACCAACGAGAAGGTCTATGTTTGCCTTTCCTTTTCCATTCTCAACCTCAGATAGATAGCTTTGGGAAAGGGAAAGGCGGCGCGCCAACTCTTTTTGTGTTAACTGAAGGGTTGTGCGCGCCTGCTTGACGCGCTCGCCGACAGCCATTCCGATCATGAGGTAAGCAGGATCATTCGACGCGCGCATATCGGTATGCCGATTTTTTGTTGACGGATATCGGTATGGCGATCATGATGCTTCCATGTTGGAAGCACGCACCGCCACGAACATGAATACCACGGGTCCCGACATATCGCTATACCGATCCGTGATGGCCGGGTTCGTCCTTCAGGGAACCACCCTGAACCAATGGTGCTGCCTGAATGGTATCAACCGTAGTTGGGCATTCCAGTGCCTAACCGGACGCCGAGCGGGGCCTGCGGCAGACGCCCTGATTGCCCGCCTTCGTACCGCTGCTGGGCTGGTGCCATGACAACAGCGGGCTTCCTGTCGGTTCACGAGTTCTCATCGCTGGTAGGTATCAGCGAACGGAAAGCCCGTGCCGCACTCCGCATCTGCCATGAGGGGGGGCTGTGGCGAGGCGTTCGGCTGAACGTGCGCCTCGTACCTGCCAAGGGCGGCCCCAAAGGGCTGTGCTACCAAGTCGCGAAAGACAGCCTTCCGGCTGTGTGTCTGCCCGGCGGCGACCTGCCGAGCCCCGCAGTGGAACCGGCTACGGACTCTCTGTCGACACTCGGCGAACTGGCTCCTACCGTTCCACCTCAGCGCCCGCAGCCGCGGGTATCTGGGGACAGTCGGGAAGCGATGTGGAAGCTCCAGATTATCCAACCAATCCGGCAGCAGACACAGTCCGGCACAACAGAGCGGGCGGCGATGATCGCGATGCTAGCCGCGAAGCCCGTCCCGGATTGGAAGGGGACGCATCGAACGTTGGGCGAAAGCACGATCCGCGATTGGATCGTCCGCTATGAGGCCAAGGGCATAGAGGGGCTGATGCGCAAGGCCCGCACGGACCGCGGTCAGCGCCGTGTCGTTATCTCGCGGGCGTGGGACACCCTGGCTGAAACCATGGGGCTGAGCGAAGCCGAACAGGAGCGCATCGCGGCCGAAGTCCGGCGCCATGTCGCCTCTCAATGGCGTTCCGGCGCGCCGACGTGGCCCACCGTCCAATTGAACTGCTTGCCCTTTGTCGTCGAACTGACCAAGGCCGCTGGATGCAGCACGGCTGAGGAAGACTTGCGGGTGGCGTGCATGCTGCCTCGCGAGTTGATCGAGGCCGAGCGCCACCACCGCGCCGTCGCCATCCGGCGCAAGGACGCTGGCCGCTCGGCCGCGATCCAGACGCCCCGTGTGCACCGCGACCGCTCGCACTTGCAGCCCATGGATTGGGTGGCCGGTGACGTGCATCACATCGACATCGCGTTCCGCCGCGATGACGGGTCCCTGTGCACCATCAAGGCCGTCGCGTGGATGGACCTTGCCACCAACAGGGCCTTCGTCAACCTGTTCCTCATGCCGAAGGGGCAGATGATCCGGCGCGAACACGTCATCCAGTCCTTCGTTGCGATGTGCGCAGACCCGAACTGGGGCGTGCCGACGAGGCTCTACGTTGACCACGGCGGCGAATACAACTGGGGCGAGTTCATTGCCGATCTGACCAAGCTCAAGCGCGCGGTGGAGGTGCGGGATACTTCGGACCTTACTGCGGACGCCGGAATGCGCCGTTCGCGGCCCTACAACCCGCAAAGCAAGGTCATCGAGACGCTGTTCGCCGTGCTTGAGCGTACGGCCCTTGCCCAGATCCCCGGTCACATCGGCGGCGACCGCATGAAGAAGAAGACGGAGAACCAAGGCCGCGAGCCGGTTCCCTATCCGGGCACCTTCGAGGACTTCAAGACGTCCTTCGCTGTCAATCGGCTTCGAAAAACCAGCCATCATCGGCGTCCAATTCCCAGCCACGCTTCCGGTTGCAGAACCCGTTGTCCAGGGAGTCCACGGGAGGGTCCCGCGCGCGCCGCGGAGTGCCCTCATGGCTGACGCAGCGGC
>DASPIO010000212.1:0-35800 GCA_035629155.1 Azospirillum sp.
CATGATCGCCGCCACCGGCGTGCCGATCACGTAGACCATCATCAGCCCCACCACCAGCGTCGCCAGCAGCGGGATGATCAGCACCGGCTTCAGCCCCTCCAGGTTCACCGGCAGGCGGATGGTGTCGCGCAGCCAGCGCGCCACGTAACCGGCCAGGAAACCCGCGACGATGCCGCCCAGGAACCCGGCGCCGATCTTCGCCGCCAGCATGCCGCCGATGAAGCCGGGCGCCAGCCCCGGCCGGTCGGCGATCGAATAGGCGATGTAGCCGGCCAGCACCGGCACCATCAGCCCGAACGCCGCCTCGCCGCCGATCTGCATCAGGGCGGCGGGCAGGGTTCCCGGCTCCTTGAACGCCTCGATGCCGAAGACGAAGGACAGCGCGATGATCAGGCCGCCCGCCACCACGAAGGGCAGCATGAAGGACACGCCGGTCAGCAGGTGCTTGTAAGGACCCGACGACTCCTCCTTCTGCTGCGCCTTGGCGCGCGCGACCTCCTGGGCGAAGCCGGCGCTCCCGCCGACGGCGGGCGGCAGGGCCAGCGCATCGTCCACCACGCGGCCGGCGTGCTTCAGCGCGTCCCCGACGGAGGTCTTCAGCACGCGCTTGCCGGCGAAGCGTTCGGTGGTGACGTGGGTATCGGCGCCGATGATGACCGCCTCGGCCTCGGCGATCTCCTCCGGCGTCAGCGCGTTCTTGGCGCCGACCGAACCCTGCGTCTCCACCTTGATGCGATAGCCCTTGGCCTGTGCGGCCTGCTTCAGCGCCTCGGCCGCCATGAAGGTGTGGGCGATGCCCGTGGGGCAGGCGGTGATGGCGACCAGCAGGCCGGAGCCGCCGGAGGCGGCGGGCGCCGCGGCCGGTGAAGGCGGCGTTTCCCCGGCGGGGGGCGGCCGGACGTGCGCCAGCGCCTCGTCCAGCACCGAGTCCGTCTCGCGGATGGCGCGGGCGGTGGTGGTGCGCAGGACCGGCTTGCCCGTGAAGCGGGCCTCGTCCACCGCGATATCGGCCGCCACGACGACCGCGTCGGCCGCCGCGATGTCGGCGGATTCCAGCGGTGCGCCGGGCCCTTCGGCCCCTTGCGTCTCCACCGCGATCGTGTGCCCCTTCAGCGCGGCGGTGCGGCGCAGCGCCTCGGCCGCCATGACGGTGTGGGCGATGCCCGTGGGGCAGGCGGTGACCGCCACCAATCTTGCCATGTCGAACCTCCCGTCAGGGCGCTACGCCCCTACAACTCCTCGACCCGCACCGCCGCCATCAGCTCCGCGATGCGGTCCGGCGGCGGCAGCTCCGGCCCCAGGCGGGCCAGCGTTCCGGCGGCGAAGGCGGTGCCGCGCCGGGCGCAGGCTTCCAGGTCGCCGCCCTCCAGCCGCGCCGCCAGCACGCCCGCCACCATGGCGTCGCCCGCCCCCACCGTGCTGGCGACCGTCACCGGCGGCGGCACGGCCAGCAGGGCGCGCCCGTCTTCCACGAACACCGCCCCCTCCGCCCCCATCGACACGACGATCAGCGCGATCCCCGTCCCCGCCAGTTCCCGCGCTGCGCTCACCACCGCGTCGCGGCCGTTCAGCGGGCGGCCCAGCAGTTCGGACAGCTCGTGCGCGTTGGGCTTGATCATGTCCGGCCTGGCCGCCACCGCGTGGCGCAGCGGCGCGCCGCTGGCGTCCACGGCCACGAAGGCGCCGCGCGCGCGCAGCAGTGCGGTCAGTTCGGCGTAGGCGGTCTCCGGCACCCCGGCCGGCACGCTGCCGGCCAGGACGAAGGTGCCGTTGGACGCCGCCAGCCCGTCCACCGCCGCCAGCAGCGCCCGCCAGGACTCCGCCCGCACCTCCAGCCCCGGCAGGTTGATGTCGGTGACCGAACGGCCTTCGCGGTCGACCACCTTCACGTTCACCCGGCTGCTGCCGGGCACGCGCAGGCAGTGGTCGTGGATGCAGCGGCGGCGGAACAGGGCCTCGAACACGGCGGCGTTGTCCTCGCCCAGGAAGCCGGTGGCGGTCACCGGGACGGGACCACCGGACAGGAAGGCGGCGACGTTGATGCCCTTGCCACCGGCCGTGCGCGTCTCCGCCACGGCGCGGTTGACCGCCCCGGCGGTGAAGCCCGGCACATCCAGAGTCTGGTCGACCGCCGGGTTGAGGGTGACGGTGACGACGCCTGTCATGCCGCACCTCCGGGAAAGCGGTCGCGCACCAGCGCGCGGACTTCCGCCGCGTCGGCGCAGTCCAGCGCGCGCTTGGCCGCACTCTCCGCATCGGCCATGGAGATGCCGCGCAGCCGCGCCTTGACCGCCGGCACGCTGGGGATGGCGACGCTCAGCTCGCTCAGGCCCAGCCCGGCCAGCAGCACCGCCCCCGCCGGGTCGCCGGCGATGCCGCCGCAGGCCCCCACCCAGATCCCGGCCGCCCGCGCCGCCACAACCGTGCGCTCGACCATGCGCAGCACCGCCGGGTGAAGCCCGTCCGCCTGCGGCGCCAGCACCGGGTGCAGCCGGTCCATCGCCAGCACGTACTGCGTCAGATCGTTGGTGCCGATGGAGAAGAACGACACCTCCCGCGCCAGCCGGTCGGCCATCATGACGGCCGAGGGCACCTCGATCATCACGCCGACGTCGACCGGATCGGCGCCGACCTCCCGCCGCACCTCCTCGGTGATGGCCTTGGCCTTCGCCAGTTCGGCGGGCGTGGCGATCATCGGGTACATGATGCGCACCGGCCCCTCGGCCGAGGCGCGCAGCATGGCGCGCAACTGCGTGCGGAACAGGTCCTCCCGCTCGAAGCACAGGCGGATGCCGCGCACGCCCAGGAAAGGGTTCTCCTCCGCCGGCATCCGCAGGTAGGGCACGTTCTTGTCGCCGCCGATGTCCAGCGTGCGCAGGATGATCGGCAGGCCGTTCATCGCCCGCACCATGGTGCGGTAGGCCTCGAACTGCTCCTCCTCGTTGGGCGGGAACTCGCGCTGGAGGAACAGGAACTCGGTCCGCATCAGGCCGATACCCTCGGCCCCGGCCTCCACCGCCTTGGCCGCCGCACCGGGGTCGGAGATGTTGGCGGCGACCTCGACGCGCTTGCCGTCCGTGGTGATCGCCGGCTTGTAGCGTTCGAGGTGTTCGGCTTCCCGCCGTTCCTTCACCGCCACCTGGGCGGCGGCGGCGCGCGTGCGGTCGCGCTCCGACGGGCCGACCACCAGCACGCCGTCGTCGCCGTTGATGATGGCTTCCCGCCCGTTCTCCAGGTCCAGCACCGCCGGCCCGGCCGCCACCACGGCGGGGATGTCCAGTGAGCGCGCGATGATCGCCGTGTGCGACGTGGCCCCGCCGCCCGCCGTGCACAGCCCCAGCACCATGGCGGGGTCGAGCTTGGCGGTGTCCGACGGCTCCAGATCCTCGGCCAGCAGGATCACCGGATGATCGGGCAGCGCCGCGACGCTCTCCGTCGCGTCGGCCAGCAGGCGCAGCACGCGGCGGCCGACGTCGCGCAGGTCGGCGGCGCGCCCGGCCAGCAGCGGGTCGGCCAGTTGGGCCAGCATGCCGGCGCGGTCCTCGTACACCGCCCGCCACGCCCAGCCCGCACTCTTGCCCCCATCGATGCCGGCGTGCGCGTCGGCCACCATCTCCGGATCGTCCAGCAGCTCCAGGTGCGCCTTGAAGATGGCGGCCTTGGCGGCCCCGGCCTTCTTCCAGAACTCCTCGTGCAGGTTGCGCAGGTCGGCGGCGGCCCCGGCCAGCGCCTGGTCCAGGCGGCGGTGCTGCACGGCCGGATCGGCGGCCGTCTCCTCCACCGTCAGCTCCTCGCGCTGGAACTTCCAGACGGTGCCGGTGGACACGCCGGGCGACGCCGAGATGCCGGCGACCACCGCGCCGTCGTAGTCCAGGTCCACCGGCGCCGCCGCGGGCACCGGGGCGGGCGGGGCGGGCGTGCCGGCGGCCGAAGGCTCGTCCAGCCCGGCGTCGAAGGCGGCGCCGATGGCCGCCAGCGCGGCCTCGGCGTCATCGCCGGCGGCGGTGACGGTCAGCGGTTGCCCGCCGGACACCCCCAGGCGCAGCAGCGAGACGAGGCTCTTGGCGTTGCCCACGCCGTTGCCGTGCCGCACGGCGATCTCCGCCCGGAAGCGCTTCGCCACCTCGACCAGCGCCGTCGCCGGCCGGGCGTGCAGCCCGTGCGGCGACGGGGCGGTCACGTCGATGGAAACGCCCCCATCCGGTAAGGGAACGGGCGTCGGGGCAGCGGCCGTTTCGGCGCCGTTCAGCACCGCCATCACGGCGCGCGGATCGGCGGTCCGGCCCAGCCGTTCGGCCTCCGCCGGGTTGCCCAGCACGCCGGTGAGGCGCTGCAGCACGGCGATGTGCTCGTCGGACTTGGCGGCGATGCCGACCACGAGGCGGGCGGGCTCGCCGCCGCCCCAGTCGACGCCGCCGGGGAACTGGACGACCACCACGCCGGTGCGGCGCACGAGGTCGCGGGCCTCCGGGAGGCCGTGCGGGATGGCGATGCCGCTGCCCAGGTACGTCGCGGCGACGCGCTCGCGCCCCAGCATGCTGTCGACGTAGCCCGGCTCGATCAGGCCGCTGTCGACCATGGCCTGCCCGGCGAGGCGAATCGCCTCCTCCTTGCTGGCCGCCGACAGGCCAAGGCGCACCTGCGCCTGCGTGAGTTGGAGCATCGGCCGTCCTCCCCCTGCGGAGTCCTTTGGCCGATGGTGCTCCCTCGACGGGAACTCGGCAAGACCCCTCTTCTCGCAATGGGGAACACTTGGTCCGGGCGGGGCGTTCCTGCCGCGGCCGGCCCCCGCCCTATCCCTTCTGGCCGATCCCGATGTTCGCCAAAGCCTCCGGCACGCGCAGAGCCCAGGGCACGGGCCAGATCGACGACCTTACTTAAGCGCCAGCACCAGTTGGAACGCCTTAATGCCCATGCGCTTGCGGTGGTAGAAGCGGTGGGCGTCCGTGCGCTGCACGCCGGAGATCACCTCCATCTGCGCGCAGCCGCGCTCGCGCGCCTCGTGGGTCAGCCAGTCGAACAGCGCGTCGCCCAGCCCGTGCGAGCGGTGGGCGGACGAGGTGACCAGATCCTCCACGTACATGTACCGCCCGCGCGACAGCGTCTCGTGCACGCGGAAGCCGGCGCAGCCGGCAATCTCGCCGTCGAAGCGCAGCACGGCCAGCGTGTAGCCGTCGTCCATCTGCCGCCGGACCTGCTGCCGGAAGGCCTCGGCGTCGGTCAGGTGCGTGCGCAATTGCTGGACGGTGGGGAAGCACGCGGTGATGTCCGCGTCGGTCTTCGCCGGTTCGATCCGGATGGTGCCCTGCCCCATGTCGGTTTTCCCTCCCCTGTGCGGATTGCGCCGGGCGGCATGCGCTCCCGGATTCGCTGATCGTATTCCGGATTCTGCATACCAAACAACCTTGCTTTGGATATCCAAAAGCGGAGTTTCCGGTCGCCATCATTGACATTGAGTATACCGTATACCAGGATGCCTGATGGTGGCGGCGCCAACAATCGGCCACACGCCCGATTGCGCGCCGCCCGCATCGATGATGGGAGGGGGGCCCGGGCATCATGAAAATCTGCATCTACGGATCAGGGGCGATCGGCGGTTACCTCGGCGTGCGGCTGCATCAGGCGGGCGCGGACGTCAGCCTCGTGGCGCGCGGCGCGCACCTGGCGGCCATGCGCGAGAACGGCGTTACACTGCTGGTCGGCGACGAGGCGCAGACCGTCAAGGCGCGCTGCACCGACGACCCGGCGGAGCTGGGGCCGCAGGACTACGTCATCATCGGGCTCAAGGCGCATTCCGTGCCCGGCGTGGTCGATGCCATGCAGCCGCTGCTGGGACCGGACACCGCGATCGTCACCGCCGTCAACGGCATCCCCTACTGGTATTTCCACAAGCACGGCGGCCCGTTCGAGGGGCGCACCCTGGAGGCGGTGGACCCCGGCGGGCGGCAGTGGCGCGGCCTGGGGCCGGAGCGCGCCATCGGCTGCATCGTCTACCCGGCCACGGAAGTGGTTTCCCCCGGCGTCATCAAGCACGTCTACGGCGACAAGTTCGCGCTGGGCGAGCCGGACGGCTCGACGTCGGAGCGCGTCACGGCGCTGAGTCGGGTGATGGAGGCCGGCGGACTAAAGGCCCCGGTGCGCGACCGCGTGCGCGACGAGATCTGGCTGAAGCTGTGGGGCAACCTGTGCTTCAACCCGATCAGCGCGCTGACCCACGCCACGCTCGACGTCATCGCGTCGGACCCGGAGACCCGCGCCGTCGCCAAGGCGATGATGCTGGAAGCCAAGGAGATCGGCGACCGCCTGGGCGTCCACTTCCGCGTCGACGTGGAGCGGCGCATCAACGGCGCCGGCGCCGTGGGTGCGCACAAGACCTCCATGCTCCAGGACCTGGAGCGCGGCCGGCCCATGGAGATCGACGCACTCCTGTCGGTGGTGCAGGAGATGGCCCGCATGGTCGGCGTCGCCACGCCCACCATCGACGTGGTCCTGGCCCTGGTGCGCCAGCGCGGCGAGGTCGCCGGCCTCTACACCCGGCCGCACACGCCCGATCCCATCCAGGACCCGCAGGCGGCCGTCGCCGCGCAATAGAGCACCCCCCCGCGTGAGGAGGCGGAGCCATGGAGCACCCCGATCCCGCCGGCCAGATCGCCGCCTTCCAGGGGGCGCTCCAGGCCATCGCCGATCCCGGCGACGCCTTTCTCACCGGTCTGACGCTGCTGATTCTCGCGGGCCTGCTGCTGTGGTCGGTTGGGAAGGGACGCAAGTGAGGGCACGTCGCGCTACACTCCGCGCGCCATGCTTCCCACGCCCCCCGTTCTCCTGATCACCGATCGCCATCAGGCCGCCCTGCCGCTGCCCGAAGTGGCGGAGCGCGCCTTCGCCGCCGGCCTGCGCTGGCTGTCGTTGCGCGACAAGGATTTGGCCCATGCCGAGCGCGCGGCGCTGGCCCGCGCTCTGGTCGAACGCGCCCGCCCCTGGGGCGCCTCCGTCACCGTGCACGGCGATCCGGAATTGGCCCGCGCCGTGGAGGCATCCGGCGCGCACCTGCCGGACGGCGGGGACGCCGTGGCCGCGCGCGCCCTGCTCGGCGCGCGGGCGATGATCGGCGTGTCGGCGCACGACCGCGCCGGCGTCGAACGGGCGGCGGCGCAGGGGGCCGACTACGTGACGCTCTCCCCCGTCTTCCCTTCCCCCAGCAAGCCGGGCTACGGCCCGCCGCTCGGCCTCGACGGGTTCGCCCGGATCGCCGCCGGAGCGCCCCTGCCGGTGCTGGCGCTGGGTGGCATCGACGCAGGCAACGCTGCTGCCGTTCTCGCCGCCGGGGCCGCCGGGGTCGCCGTGATGGGGGCGCTGCTGCGCGCCGACGTTGAGGAAGCCACCGCGCGGCTGCTCGGCAACGTCACCATGTGAAAGGCCACGGCCGCGCAGGACCGTCAGTCGTCCAGGAAGTCGCAGTGCTTCTCGACGTGTTCGGCGAGGCCCAGCGTGTGCTCGCGCACCAGACGTTCGGCCAGTTCGGCGTCGCGACGTTCCAGCGCCTTGATGATTTCCTTGTGGTCGTGAATCGACCGCTCCGCCCGGTTGTCCTGCCCGATGGTCAGCTTGCGGATGGCGCGGACGTGGATGAACAGGTTGTCGGTCATCTCCTGCAGCAGCGACGAGCCGCTGAGGCGGATGATGTTCTTGTGGAAGGCGATGTTCGCGTCCGAATACTCGGTCACATGGTCCATCGGGCTGCGCTGTTCGAAATTGCGGAACAGGTCCCACAGCGTGCGGATGTCCTCGTCCGCGGCGTGCTGCGCGGCCAGACGCGCGGCCATGCTCTCCAGCGCCGCCCAGGCCTGGATCATCTCGATGATCTCGGTCTTGGTCTTGCGGACGACGAACACGCCCCGGCGCGGCTGCAGGCGGATGAAGCCTTCCTGCTCCAGCAGGCTCAGCGCCTCGCGGATGGGGGTGCGGCTGACGCCGAGAAGGTCACTGAGCTGCCGCTCCTCCAGCCGGATCTCGGTGGGATGGTCGTAGATGTCCATCTCCGTGATCGCCTGCTTCAGCGCATGATAGACCTGGCTGCGAAACGTGGTTCCGGTGTCGAGCGGCTGGACGTTCAGCGCGGGTGCTTTCATCGTCGTCAACGGTCCCTTGCCCGGCCGGGAAAGGAAGCCCGGCGAATTCCGTATGTCATACACCAGATGCGCATACCGGACCAGGAATTCCAGGCCGTTTCGTGACGACACCCGCGCATCAGGCCGGCAGCCGGCCGCCGATCTCCATGGTCACCCCCGCCGCCGTGCGCCTGGCCATCTCGCCCAGCGCCACCACGCGCCCGTCGGTCATGCGCCGGTTGCAGCCGGAGAGCGACAAGGCGCCGATGACCCGCGCGTTCTCGTCATGGATGGGGGCGGCGACGCAGCACAGGCCCGGCACCCGCTCCTCCCGGTCGACGGCGTAGCCGCGGCGGCGGATCAGCGCCAGTTCGGCGTTCAGGTCCGGCAGGGAGGACAGCGTCGTGCGGGTGAACCGCCGCATGCCGCGCTGGATCAGGATGGCCTGGACGCGCGCCTCCGGCATGCCCGACAGCAGGGCCTTGCCGACGGCCGAGCAGTGCAGCAACGTCCGGTCCCCCTCCGGCACCGCCGGGTCGACGACGCGCGGGCCGCCGACGCGGGTGAGGTAGATGGCCTCGCCATCCTCCTCGACCGCGAGGTTGACGATCTCGCAGGTCTCCTCCATCAGCCGCCGCATGCGCGGCCGGGCGACGTCCACAAGGCTGCGCGTCTTCAGGAAGTTGGCGCCGGTGACATAGGCCTGCACGCCCACCGCCCAGCCACGCGCCGCTTGGTCGAAGCGGACATAGCGCTCCTGCTGCAAGGTGGTCAGCAGCCGGTGCGCGGTGGAGGGCGACAGCTCCGCCTCCTCCGCCAGATCGGACAGGGACACCGGCGCGGCCGACCGGCCGAGAATGGTCAGCAGGCTCAGCGCCCGGGTGAGCGACTGCACCGATTGACCTTTGACGGGTTTCTCCGGGCCAGCCTCCGGCACCGGCCGCCGGGGGGCGGCCGTCACAGCTTGCTTTTCCATGTCTCCTCCCTTGGTGCCGTCGCAGGTTGGGCCGCGACTCAACATCTCCGCACCGCGGACACGTCGGGCTTTCGGCTGTGCCTCAACCCAACCTACGACTCACCGCTCATGCCGCCGGCTCCACCTTTGCTGCGCAGAACTTGAACTCCGGGATCTTGCCGAAGGGATCGAGCTGCGGGTTGGTCAGCACGTTGGCCGCCGCCTCCGCGTAGCAGAACGGCACGAAGACCAGCCCCGAGGGCACGGCGGAGTCCGAGCGGGCCTTCAGCTCGATCCGGCCGCGCCGTGTGGTCACCCGCACCGGGGCGCCGGCCTCCACCCCCATGCGCCGCAGGTCGGCCGGCGCCATGTAGGCCACCGCCTCCGGCTCCAGGTCGTCCAGCACCTGCGCGCGGCGCGTCATGGCGCCGGTGTGCCAGTGCTCCAGTTGGCGGCCGGTGGTCAGCACCATGGGGAAGTCGGCGTCCGGCTCCTCGGCCGGCGGGATGATCGCCGCCGGCACCAGCCGGCCGCGCCCGGTTGCCGTGGGGAAGCCGTCGCCGAAGACGATCTCCTGCCCCGGATCGTCGGGCGACAGGCTGGGATAGGTGACCGATCCCTCGCGCTCCAGCCGCTCCCACGTGATGTTGTCCAGCGACGGCATCGCCGCCTTCATTTCGGCGAACACGTCGCGCGGATGGGTGTAGTTCCACGCCAGCCCCAGCCCGCGCGCCAGCTCCTGCACGATCCACCAGTCGGCGCGCGCGTCGCCCGGCATGGGCAGGGCCGTGCGGCCGAGCTGCACCTGCCGGTTGGTGTTGGTCACCGTGCCGTCCTTCTCCGGCCATGCCGAAGCGGGGAGCACGACATCGGCGTACTTGGCGGTCTCGGTCAGGAAGATGTCCTGCACCACGAGGTGCTCCAGCTTCGCCAGCGCCTCGCGGGCGTGCTGGACGTCGGGGTCGGACATGGCCGGGTTCTCGCCCATGATGTACATGCCCCGCACCTGGCCGGCGTGGATGGCGTCCATCACCTCCACCACCGTCAGCCCGCGCTCGGGATCCAGCTTGGTCTTCCAGAAGTCCTCATAGAAGGCCCGCACGTCCGGATCGTTCACCGGGCGGTAGTCCGGGTACATCATCGGGATGAGGCCGGCATCCGACGCGCCCTGCACGTTGTTCTGCCCGCGCAGCGGGTGCAGGCCGGTGCCGGGACGGCCGACCTGTCCGGTGGTCAGCGCCAGGGCGATCAGGCAGCGCACGTTGTCGGTGCCGTGCGTGTGCTGCGACACGCCCATGCCCCAGAAGATGATGGAGGAACCGGAGCGCGCGTAGAGCCGCGCCACGTTGCGCAGCGTCGCCGCCGGGATGCCGCAGACGTCGGCCATGGCCTCCGGCGTGTAGCCGGCGATGTGCGCCTTCAGCCGGTCGAAGTCCTGGGTGTTGGCCTCGACGTACTGGCGATCGTACAGCCCCTCGGTGATGATGACGTTGAGGAGCGCGTTCAGCATCGCCACGTCGCGGCCCGGCTTGAACTGCAACATGTGCGTGGCGAAGCGCTTCAGCGCCTGCCCGCGCGGGTCCATGACGATCAGCTTGGCGCCGCGCTCCACCGCGTTCTTGAAGAAGGTGGCGGCGACCGGGTGGTTCTCGGTCGGGTTGGCGCCGATGACCACGATCACCTCGGCGTCCTCGGCCGCGTTGAACGGCGCCGTCACGGCGCCCGAGCCGATGCCCTCGATCAGCGCCGCCACCGACGAGGCGTGGCACAGCCGCGTGCAGTGATCGACGTTGTTGGAGCCGAAGCCGGTGCGCACCAGCTTCTGGAACAGGTACGCCTCTTCATTGGACCCCTTGGCCGAACCGAAGCCGGCCAGCGCCCGCCCGCCGTGCGCGTCGCGGATGCCCTTCAGCGCGCCCGACGCCAGCGCCAACGCTTCGTCCCACGTGGCTTCGCGGAAGTGGGTGAGGGGGTTGGCCGGGTCGATGTCGGCGTCGTGCTTGGACACGCCGTCCCGCCGGATCAGTGGCCTCGTCAGCCGGTGCTTGTGGTGGATGTAGTCGAAGCCGAAGCGGCCCTTGACGCACAGCCGCCCCTGGTTGGCCGGCCCATCGCGCCCGGTGACGGACAAGAGCGCGTCGTCCTTGATGTTGTAGGTGAGCTGGCACCCCACCCCGCAGTAGGGGCACACGCTGTCCACCGTCCGGTCGGGTGCCGCGGTGAAGACGCCGGTCACCGCGTCGACCTGCGTCTTCGGCATCAGCGCCCCGGTGGGGCAGGCCTGCACGCACTCGCCGCAGGCGACGCAGGTGCTGCTGCCCATGGGGTCGTCGAAGTCGAAGACGATCTTCTCGCCGTGCCCGCGCAACGCCATGCCGATGACGTCGTTCACCTGCACCTCGCGGCAGGCGCGGATGCACAGGCCGCACTGGATGCAGGCGTCGAGCTGCACCGCTATGGCCGGATGGCTGAAGTCCTTGTCCACCGGCGCTTCGCGGGCCGGGAAGCGGCTGTCGGTCACGCCGACCTTGCCGGCCCAGTTCCAGAACTTGGAGTCGGGGTCGTGGGAGCGCGCACGGTCCGGCTGGTCGCCGACCAGCAGTTCGAACACCATGCGCCGCGCCGCCCTGGCGCTCTCGCTGGATGAGCGCACGCGCATGCCGGGGGTGGGCTTCCGGATGCAGGACGCCGCCAGCGCGCGTTCGCCGTCGATCTCCACCATGCAGGCGCGGCAATTGCCGTCCGGCCGGTAGCCGGGCGCGGTGGAATGGCAGAGGTGCGGGATCTCGGTGCCGAGCCGCGTGGCGACCTGCCAGATCGTCTCGCCGGGCCGCGCCTCGACCTCGACGTCGTCGAGATGGAAAGTGATGCCCTCGCTCATCCCACGTCCTCCCGGTTCGCCGGTGGCGAGGCGAACTCATCCTGGAAATGCTTCAGCACGCTCTTCAGCGGGTTCATCGCCGCCTGCCCCAGACCGCAGATGGAGGCGGACCCCATGACCTTCGCCAGTTCCAGCAGCAGCGGCTGGTCCCATTCCGGCCGGTTGACCAGCGCCATGGCCTTCTCCGTGCCGACGCGGCAGGGCGTGCACTGGCCGCAGCTTTCATCCTCGAAGAAGGCCAGCAGGTTGCGCACTACGGCGCGCATGTCGTCCTTGTCGGACAGCACCACCACGGCGGCCGAACCGATGAAGCAGCCGTGCGGCTCCAGCGTGCCGAAATCGAGCGGGATGTCGTCCATGCCGGCGGGCAGGATGCCGCCGGAGGCACCACCCGGCAGGTAGGCCTTGAAGCTGTGCCCCTCGGCCATGCCGCCGCAATGCTCCTCGATCAGTTCGCGGATGGTGATGCCGGCGGGGGCCAGCTTGACGCCCGGTTCCTTCACCCGGCCGGACACTGAATAGCTGCGCAGGCCGGTGCGCCCGTTGCGCCCGAAACTGCCCCACCACGCGGCCCCCTTCTCGACGATGTCGCGGACCCAGAACAGCGTCTCGACGTTGTTGATCAGCGTCGGCCGGCCGAACAGGCCCACCACCGACGGGAACGGCGGCTTGTGCCGCGGCAAGCCGCGCTTGCCCTCGATGCTTTCCAGCATCGCCGATTCCTCGCCGCAGATGTAGGCTCCCGCACCCCGGCGCAGGTGGATGCGGGTGTGCCGGGCAAGGCCGGCGGATTCCACCACCGCGATCTCCTTCAACAGAATCTCGCGGATCTGCGGGTACTCGTCGCGCAGGTAGATGTAGACGTCCGTGGCCTCGATCGCCCAGGCGCCGATCAGCATGCCTTCCAGGAAACGGTGGGGGTCCGTCTCCAGGTGGTGGCGGTCCTTGAAGGTGCCGGGCTCGCCCTCGTCGGCGTTCACCGCCATCAGGCGCGGTCCCGGCTCGTGCCGGACGTAGCGCCATTTGCGGCCGGTGGGGAAGCCGGCACCGCCCAGGCCGCGCAAGTTGGCCGATTCCAGGCGCTGCAGGATGTCCTCGACCTCGTAGCGGTGCGCCAGGCATTCGGACAAAAGGGTGTAGCCGCCACCGGCGCGGTATTCGCCGAAGCCCATGTATTTGGGGATGTGCGGGTGGGTGTCGCCGGCCGCGACGGCCGCCGTCACGCTCTCCGGCGTGGCGTTCTCATGCAGCGCGTGGCCGATGGCGACGGCCGGGGCGTTGTGGCAGGCCCCCATGCAGGGCGCGCGCACGACGCGCACGTTGGGACCCAGCGTCCCCGGCAGCGCGTTCAGCAACTCCTCGCCGCCGGCCATGCAGCACGACAGGCTGTCGCAGACGCGGACGGTCACCGGCGGCGGCGCCTCTTCCCCATCCATGACGATGTCGAAGTGGGCGTAGAAGGAGGCGACCTCGTACACCTCGACCAGCGCCATCCGCATCTCGTGCGCCAGCGCCGCCAGATGGCGGGCGTGCAGCCCGTGGTAGGTGTCCTGGAGGAGGTGCAGATGCTCGATCAGCAGGTCGGGCTGGCGGGGCCGCGTGCCCAGCAGGTCCCGGACCTCGGCCAGCGCCGCCGGGTCGACCTGCCGTCCCTTGGGCTGACCCCTGGTGTTCCGCCGGCCGGAGCCGGGGTGGATGGCGCGTGCTTTGTCCGGGATGGCCGTATCCATAGGTCGCCTCCCCTCCCTTTTATCATCGCTGTTCATTGCGGACGGCATGGTGGAACCTGAAGCCGGCCGGGCTGCCGCCCAGAGCTTACCGCACCCGCGCGCGCCGCGCGACGGCCCGAAAGGGCAGTGCAGAGCAGCATTTCCATCAGCAGGCCACACCCGTAGGTTGGGTTGAGCACCCGCGAAGCCCAACAGGTCCGCACTGCGAACACGTTGGGCTTCGCCTTCGGCTCAACCCAACCTACGGGGTTCCTTCGTCACAGCAGCCCGGCCGCGCGGGCCCAGCGGTACTTGGCGCCCAGCACCGCGACCGGCGTCTCGGTCGAGTACGGGTAGGCGACGACGCCGTGGTCGTAGAGGTACTCGGCCGCTTCCTCGACCTGCACGTCACCGGCCAGGGATGCGACGATGGGCTTCTCGATGCCCTTGGCCTTCATTTCGTCCTTCACCTCGATCACCAGCTTGGCGAACACCATCGGCGGCGTGATGATCGTGTGCCAGTAGCCCAGGATGAGCGCGTGCACCCGCTCGTCCTCAAGGCCCAGACGGATGGTGTTCTTGTAGGTGGTCGGCGGTTCGCCGCCAGTGATGTCCACCGGATTGCCGGCGGCGCCGAACGGCGGGATGAACTTGCGGAACGCCGCGTCCAGGTCCGGCGGCATGGCCATCAGCGACAAGCCGTTGTCCACGCACGAGTCCGACAGCAGCACGCCCGACCCGCCGGCCCCGGTGATGATCACCACGTTTTCGCCCTTCGGCGTGGGCAGAACCGGGATGCCGCGGGCGAACTGCAGCAGGTCCTGCAGGCTGCGCGCGCGCACCACGCCGCTCTGCCGAAGCACGTCCTCGTAGATCTTGTCGTTGCCGGCGAGCGCCCCCGTGTGCGAGCTGGCGGCGCGGGCCCCCAGCGAGGTGCGCCCGGCCTTCAGCACCACCACCGGCTTCTTCTTCGACACGCGTTTGGCCGCCTCGGCGAAGGCGCGGCCGTCCTTCAGGTCCTCGCAATGCATGGCGACGACCTGGGTGTTGTCGTCCTGCTCGAAGAAGGCGAGCAGGTCGTCCTCGTCGATGTCCGACTTGTTGCCCAGGCCCACGATGGCCGAGACGCCCATCTTGGTGGAGCGGCTGAAACCGATGATCGCCATGCCGATGCCGCCGGACTGCGACGACAGCGCCGCCCTGCCCTTCACGTCGAACGGCGTGCAGAAGGTGGCGCACAGGTTCTTGTGCGTGTAGTAGAAGCCGTAGATGTTCGGCCCCATCAGGCGCACGTCGTACTTGCGCGCGATGGCGACGATCTCGTCCTGCCCCTCCACGTTGCCCGTCTCGGCGAAGCCCGACGGGATCAGCACGGCGCCGGGGATCTTCTTCTCGCCGACCTCGGTCAGGGTCTGCGCCACGAACTTGGCGGGGATGGCGAAGACCGCCACGTCCACCTCGCCCGGTACGTCCTTGACGCTCCTGTACGCCGTGTAGCCCAGGATCTCGTCCGCCTTCGGGTGGATCGGGTAGATCTTGCCCTGGTAGCCGCCGTTGACGAGGTTCTTCATGACCGAATTGCCGATCTTCCCGTCCTCCGACGACGCGCCGATCACCGCCACCGCATCCGGCTTCATGATGCGGTTCATCTGGCGCACGATCTCGTCCTGCGAGGGCAGGTAGCGCTTCGCCTTCGGCTCGAAGTCCAGCACCACGCGCACGTCGGCCGCCGTAGCGCCGTCCTCGCGGGCGAAGACCGGGTTGAGGTCAAGCTCGACGATCTCCGGGATGTCGTTCACCAGGTTGGAGACGTTGACGATGATGTCGGCCAGCGCCTCGCGGTTGACCGGCCTCGCGCCGCGCACGCCCCTCAGCACCTCGGCCGCCTGGATGCCGTCCAGCATGGACAGCGCCTCCGCCCGGCCGACGGGGGCCAGGCGGAAGGTGACGTCCTTCAGCACCTCCACCAGCACGCCGCCCAGGCCGAAGGCCACCAGCTTGCCGAAGCTGGGGTCGGTGATGGAGCCGACAATGACCTCCTGACCGCCCTTCAACATTTGCTGCACCTGCACGCCGATCAGTTCGGCGTTCGGGTCGTAGCCGCGGGCACGGTCCATGATGGTCTGGAAGCCGCTGCGCACGTCGTCGGCGGAATTCACGCCGACGATCACGCCGCCGGCCTCCGTCTTGTGCAGGATCTGCGGCGAGACGATCTTCAGCACGACCGGGTAACCCATGCCGTCGGCCAACCGCGCCGCCTCGTCGGCGGTCGTCGCGACACCCTCCTGCGGAACGGGGATGCCGTAGAGGTCGCACAATTCCTTGGCTTCCGGCGCGGTCAACGCGGTGCGCCCCTCGCCCTTCGCCTTGTTGAGGATGCGGCGGACCACGTCGGGGGCCGGAGCGCTCCGCGGCTGGTCGATGACAGCGGTCATGGCGTTTCCCTCCTCTTGTGTCTCTTTTGAAGGCCCGCCGTTCGCGGGCGCAACGGGGGCGTCCGTCGGGAGCGGGCGGCTCCCGGCGCGGCCGGTTCTCGTCGGAAAAAGGCGGGGCGGCCGCTGACCCGTGTGACGTCCGCCCCGATGCGCGCCGGGCCTACTCGGCCGCCATCAGGCGCGGCGCGCCGATGGCGCCGGCGCCGCGGAGGTCCGCGATGGCGCCGTCGTCGAAGCCCAGCACGTCGCGCAGGATCTCCTCGGTGTGCTCACCCAGGAGCGGCGAGCGCGTCACCTCGGTCGGGCTGTCGGACAGCTTGATGGGGTTGCCGACCGACAGGTACGTGCCGCGGGTGG
This sequence comes from Azospirillum sp., assembly GCA_035629155.1. Classification (GTDB taxonomy): domain Bacteria; phylum Pseudomonadota; class Alphaproteobacteria; order Azospirillales; family Azospirillaceae; genus Azospirillum. The sequence continues at coordinate 16,446 of DASPIO010000212.1, forward strand.
GATGGTCGACCTCCACCACCGTGCCGGTGGCGCGCAGCGACGGCTCCTCCGCGATCTCCTTCATCGACAGAATGGGGCCGCAGGGAATGTCGTACTGGTTGAGGATCTCCATGGCCTCGAACTTGGTCTTGGTCATGGTCCACGCCTCGATCTCGGCGAAGATCGCCATCAGGCGCGGCAGGCGGGCGACGGGGGTGGCGTAGTCCGGGTCGGTCTTCCACTCCGGCTTGCCGATCACGTCGCAGATGGCGCCCCACACCGGCGCCTGGGTGATGAAGTAGATGTAGGCGTTGGGATCGGTCTCCCATCCCTTGCACTTCAGGATCCAGCCCGGCTGACCGCCGCCCGACGCGTTGCCGGCGCGCGGCACCGCCTCGCCGAAGTGGCCGTTGGGGTACTGCGGATATTCCTTGAGCGGCCCGTGCGCCATGCGCTGCTGGTCGCGCAGCTTGACGCGGCAGAGATTGAGGACGGAGTCCTGCATCGCCGCCAGCACCCGCTGCCCGCGCCCCGTCGTGTTGCGCTGGTACAGCGCCGTGACGATGCCGAGCGCCAGATGCAAACCGGTGCCGCTGTCGCCGATCTGCGCGCCCGTCACCAGCGGCGGCCCGTCGTCGAAGCCGGTGGTGGAGGCCGCACCGCCGGCGCACTGGGCGACGTTCTCGTAGACCTTGCAGTCCTCGTACGGGCCGGGGCCGAAGCCCTTGACCGAGGCGACGATCATGCGCGGGTTCAGCTCCTGGATGCGCTCCCACGTGAAGCCCATGCGGTCCAGCACGCCGGGGGCGAAGTTCTCCACCAGCACGTCGCAGCTCCGGACCAGCGCCTCCAGCACCTGCTTGCCCTTCGGGCTCTTGGTGTCGAGCGTGATGGAGCGCTTGTTGTGGTTCAGCATCGTGAAATAGAGGCTGTCCGCCTCCGGCACGTCGCGCAACTGACCGCGCGTGATGTCGCCTTCGCCGGGCCGCTCCACCTTGATGACGTCGGCGCCGAACCAGGCGAGAAGCTGCGTGCAGGTCGGTCCCGACTGCACATGGGTGAAATCGAGGATGCGCACGCCGTCCAGTGCTTTGCCCATATGCCCCTCCCTTCGGGCTTTTCATTGCATGCTTTACTTGTACATCGTCTGGGCCTTGGTGCCCGGCGCGTACTCCCGCGGGTCGACCCAGATGTTGACGACGGCCGACTTGCCGCCGCACCGCACCGCCTCGCGGGCGCGCCGGAGCGCCGGGGCGATCTGCGCGGCCTCGCGCACCTCTTCGCCGTAGCCGCCCAGCATCTCGGCGAACTTGCTGAAGGGCACGTCGCCCAGCAGGTTGCCGACGTCGCCGCGCTCCTCGCCGTACTTGGTGATCTGCCCGTAGCGGATCTGGTTCATGGCGGAGTTGTTGCCGATCACCGCCAGATACGGCAGGCCGAAGCGGTTGGCCGTCTCCATGTCGAAGGCGGTCATGCCGAAGGAGCCGTCGCCGTAGTAGCAGAGCACCTCCTTCTCCGGGTTGGCCGCCTTGGCCGCCAGCGCGAAGCCGGTGCCGACGCCCAGGCTGCCCAGCGCGCCCGGGTCCATCCAGTGGCCGGGCCGGCGCGGACGCACGGCTTGCGCGGAGATGGTGACCACGTCGCCGCCATCGCCGATGTAGATCGTGTCGTCGGTCAGGAACGCGTTCAGTTCCCAGGCGACGCGGTAGGGGTGGATCGGCGACTGGTCGGAGGTGAACAGCGGCATCAACTTGGCCGTCGCCGCCGCTTCCGCCGTGCGCAGCTCCTCCATCCACTCCCGCCGCTTGGCCTGGGCGCCGCGCTCGATGCGGCCCGACGCCGCTTGGCGCACGGCGGCGAGGATGGCGCCCGGATGGCCGACGAGACCCAGCGCGATGTCGCGGTTCTTGCCGACCGTGCGGTAGTCCATGTCGATCTGCACGACCGACGCGTTGCGCCCCAGGCGCTTGCCGTAGCCCATGCGGAAGTCGAAGGGCGTGCCGACGATGACGATGACGTCGGCCTTATCGAACCCCTCGCGCCGGGTGCGGTCGAAGTGGTGCGGGTCACCCGGCGGCAGCAGGCCGCGCGAGGCGCCGTTGAAGTAGGCGGGGATGTCCAGCGCGCGGACCAGCTCGATCGCCGCCTCATGCCCGCGCGCCGTCCACACCTGGCTGCCCAGCAGGATGACCGGCCGTTCGGCGTGCGCCAGCAGGTCGGCCAGCTTTTCGATGTCCTCCGGGTCGCCGATGGTGCGGGTGGAGGCGCGGTAGGCGCCCGGCTGCGGGATGACGGCGCGGCTGACATCGACCTCGCGGTCGAGCACGTCGCGCGGGATCTCCAGGTACGCCGGGCCGGGGGCCCCGGCGAAGCACTCGCGCGCCGCCATGGAGATCATGTCGGCGATGCGTTCGGTGGAGCGCACGCCGGCCGCGAACTTGGTGATCGGCCGCATCAGGTCGACGTGCGGCAGGTCCTGGAGCGAGCCCATCATGTGCTGCGACAGGGCCCCCTGGCCGCCGATGTGCAGCACGGGGCTTTCCGAGCGGAAGGCGGTGGCGATGCCGGTGACGGCGTTGGTGCAGCCGGGGCCGGCGGTGGTGACCACGCAGCCCAGCTTGCCGGTCTGTCGGGCGTAGCCGTCGGCGGCGTGGGCCGCGACCTGCTCGTGCCGGACGTCGATGATGCGGATGCCTTCGTCGATGCAGCCGTCATAGATGTCGATGATGTGGCCGCCGCACAGCGTGAAGATGGTGTCCACCCCCTCGTTCTTGAGGGCCTTGGCGACAAGGTGGCCGCCGGACACGACGTTGCCGTCCTTGGTCTTCCTCTTCAGCGTGTCTTCCGCGGTCGTCGCGGCGCTCTCTGCCGCCACAGTGGGCGCGGCGGTGGCAACGTCGTTCGCCATGGGTGCTTTCCTCCTGTGAATGCGTCCGTGCGGCGCGTCCCATTCCGGTCGACCGCAATTGTTTTTTCGCGTTTCACGCGGTTCGGACAGCCAGATCGGCGTCCGGTGCCGAGAGTCCGGGCGACAAGGCCCGCATCTCTGAATAAATCATACGGTATACCAGATGCCTGTACGCAGCAAGACCGTTTGCGGGCAGTTCGAACTGTCCAGTTGGTCACCATGTGAGCGATGGCCGCTGTCCGGACGGGTGAAACGATCCGCCGGTCCGGCGAGGAGAGACCTGACGCGGTCCCTGAAGCCCACGTGTGGCCTGTCGAATCCCAGATGGTCGCGTCGGGCTGCGGCGCGGTGCAAAAGAAGCTGGGTCTACGCGGTGCCCGTCCGCTGGCTTCTCCCCAACACGCCCGGATGGGCGCGGAGCTTCACGACGGCAGCTCCCTGAACGTCGGGTATTCGCGGCCGCTCAACCCAACCTGCTGAAAACAATGCGTAACCGTCATGGCCGGGCTCAACCCCGGCCATCCACGTTCCTTGGCTTGACGGAGTGCGTGGATGCCCCCGACAAGCACGGGCACGTCGGCACGGGCACGTCGGTGAGGGAGCGCAGGTCGGGTCGGGGCCAAAGCCGAAAACCCAACACCGACGCTCACTGGTTCACGGCGACCGGGTAGTCCCACGCCTCCTCCGCCGCATCGGCGAGCTGGCGCCTGATGAGGTCGCGCACGCTGATGACGCCGACCAGCGTGAAGCCGTCGAGCACCGGGACATGGCGGATCGAATGCTCGTCCATGAGCTGGAGAACGTGGCGGACGGGGTCCTTCGGGCCGCAGGTGATCGGGTTGCGGCTCATCAGAGCGGACACCGGCTGCCCCAGGATGGCGGGACCGTGGTCGACGAGGCCGCGCACGACGTCGCGTTCGGAGATGACGCCGACGATCGTGTTGCCCTCCGTCCGGCAGACGTCCTTGACGACGAGGGCGCCGACGTTGTCTCGCCGCATCAGCGTGAGCGCGGTTTCCACCGTCTCGTTGACCCGCACCATGTTGATCCGGGTCCCCTTCGTCCGGAGAATCTCTTCGACCTTCATGACACCCCTCCTCTGAACGGCTCCCTTCCGGCCTGCCCGCGCGTCCCGGCAGGGGACCGGCGGGCGCATCGTTTTGGGATGCCTTATACTGGTATACAGAATGCCAGACTGTCAACGGTGATTCGGAGGACTCACCGATTGTTCATCTGCCCGACTGTTTTCGCGGCTCACGGCGGATCCAGGCTCACGGTGAAGCCGCCGTCGTTCCGCGCCCGGCCGTCGGAAAGCTGGTTCAGCCAGTCCAGGAAGTCGCCGTGCCGCTCCACGTGCTGGGCCAAGCCCAGCGTGTGGTCGCGGGCCAGGCGCTCGGCCAGATCGGCGTCGCGGCGTTCCAGCGCGGTGATGATGCCGTGGTGATCGTGGACCGAGCGTTCCACCCGATTGTCTTGCGCGATGGTCAGCTTGCGGATCGCCCGGATGTGGATGAACAGGTTGTCGGTCATCTCCTGGAGCATCTTCGCCCGGCTCAGCCGGATGATCGCCTTGTGGAAGGCGATGTTGGCGTCCGAGTATTCCTTCAGGTGCTCCGACGGGTTGCGCTGTTCGAACGCGGCGAACAGCTTCCACAGGTCCTGGATGTCCTCGTCGCTGGCGCGTTGCGCGGCCAGCCGCGCGGCCATGCTCTCCAGGGCTGCCCAGGCGACGATCGTCTCGATGATTTCGGTCTTGGTCTTGCGCACCACGAAGATGCCGCGACGCGGCTCCAGGCGGACGAACCCCTCCTGCTCCAGCAGGGTCAGCGCCTCGCGGATGGGCGTGCGGCTGACGCCGAGCTGGTCGCTGAGCTGGCGCTCGTCGAGCCGCACCTCGCCGGGATGGTCGTAGATGTCCATCTCAACGATGGCGTGCTTCAGCGCCCGGTAGACCCGGCTCCGGAAGGTGGCGCCGACGTCCAGCGGCTGGACGTTGATTGCGGGAGGGGGCATCCGGTGTTGCTCCTCTGTGTATGTGGCTCTACCCGACGAAGCGGTTGCGGTGCAGATGCTCCTCGATCCCCCTCACGCCGGGCACGCTCTCGGCCGCGATGCGCAGGGCGCGGCGCTGGTCGTCGTTCTCGACCACGCCCCACAGTTGGACCACGCCGTCGGTCACCACGATGTTCACCTGGTTCAGGTCGATCCACCGCTCGCCCGACAACCGGTCCAGCAAGGCCGCACGGATCGCCGGGTCGCCCTCGGCCGTGGCGCTGGCCGGCGCGTGCCGGTAGGCGACGAGGCCGTGCAGCAGGTTGGCGCGGCTGACGATACCCACCGCCTTGCCGTCGACCAGCACGGGCACGCGCTTGACGCGCTCGCTCTCCATGATCTGGGCGATGTCGGCCAGTTCGGTGTCGGGCGTCACCGAGATCACCCGGCGGGTCATCACATCGCGGGCGCAGCGGCCGTGCGACTTCACGAACTCCGACGCCTGCCCGTTCGGCCCGGTCAGCAATTCCAGCCATCGCGAGCGGCGGCGCTCCGTGCCGGTTTCGGCGCGGTGCAGCAGGTCGCCTTCGGTGACGATGCCGATCACGGTGCCCTCGGCGTCGGTGACGGGCACGCCGCTGATCCGGCGCGACAGCAGCAGCTCGGCAATCTCGGGCACGGTGGTGTCCGGCGCCACCGTGATCACCGGCGATGTCATGACGTGCTTGGCCTGCATTCTGCCTCTCCTTTCAAGCGGCATGCGCGGGTTTCGTATCTGGTATGCCAGATGCCGTCTGCGGCATACCGTCGCCTTGCATTCGGGTAACGGCTCTGCCATATATGCGGCGCCGCACAAAACATCCCCCAAAAGAGGAGCTGGATATGTCTTTCGACCACGCGCTTGAGATCGTCGCCCTCGTCGTCGCCGTGGCCGGCTTCGCCGCGGTGATCAGCGAGATCGTCGCGCGCGATCCCAAGCTGCTGCTGGAGATCGTGACCGACGTCCGCGCCATGGCCCGTCCGGGCGCCGCCGTTCCGTCGGAAGACCGCCGCGGCGGCACCGCCACCCGTGGCGTCCACGCCCACCACGCCGCCTGACCCCCTCGCCCTGATCCGACGCGGTGTCATGACGCCGCGTCGGTCTGCTGGCGCCGCCGTTCGGCGACGGCGCGGGCGAACAGGTGGCCGATGAGGATCACCGCCGCCGCCCCCACGAAGGGAGCCGCCCCCTCCAGCAGCGGCAGCGCATGCACGGCGGTGCCGTGCACCAGCGGATCGGTCAGCATCACCTCCGCCGCGATGTAGCCCAGCAGGCCGGCGCCGGCGTAGATCAGGATCGGGAAGCGATCGATCGCCTTCAGGATCAGCGTGCTGCCGAACACGATCAGCGGAATGCTGATGGCCAGCCCCAGAATCAGCAGGACCGTGTTTCCGTGTGACGCCGCGGCGATGGCGATGACGTTGTCCAGGCTCATCACCGCGTCGGCGATGACGATGGTGCGCACCACGCCCAGCAGGCCGGACACCGACGGCACGTGCCCGCCGTGCTCCGCCTCCGGTTCCGGGATCACCAGTTTGACGGCGATCCAGAACAGCAGCAGCCCGCCGATGATCTTCACGTAGGGGATCGCCAGCAGCCACACGATGATGATGGCGAACAGCACGCGCAGCACGATCGCGGCGCCGGTGCCGAGCATGATGCCGACCTTCTGCTGCTTGGGCGGCAGCGACCGGCAGGCGAGCGCGATGACCACCGCGTTGTCGCCGCTGAGCAGGATGTCGATCCAGATGATCTGGAGCAGCGCGATCACGAAATCGGTCATGTCCATCGGACGAGTCTCCTGACGGTCGGCGCAGGCCCCTGCCTGGGGGCGCCCGCGCGGTCCCCGTCATGCGGTCGTTTCCAGCCAGGCGTTTGGCGGGCGGGGAACGCCGCGTCGCGCCCCCCGCGGGTCCGGGTCATTTGGCCGGAATCGCCTCTGTGCTCTCGACGCGGCGCGCCTGGCGCTTGCGCAGGAAGAGCGCGATGACCGGCCAGAACAGCATGAGCAGCGCCAGCGAGATGATGCCGCCCACCAGCGGGTTCGACCAGAAGATCGCCAGGTCGCCCTGCGACACCAGCATGGCCTGCCGGAACGAGCTTTCCGCCATGTCGCCCAGCACCAGCGCCAGGACCAGCGGCGCCAGCGGGTAGGACAGCTTCTTGAAGACGTAGCCCAGCACGCCGAAGACCATCATCATGACGATGTCGAAGAAGGCGTTGTGGACGGTGTAGGCCCCCACGGCGCAGATCACGATGATGATCGGCGCGATGATGCTGAACGGTATGCGCAGGATGGACGCGAACAGCGGCACGGTCGTCAGCACCACGATCAGGCCGGCGACGTTGCCGATGTACATGCTGGCGATCAGGCCCCAGACGAACTCCTTCTGCTCGACGAACAGCAGCGGACCCGGCTGCAGGCCCCAGATCAGCAGGCCGCCCAACAGCACCGCGGCGGTGGGCGAGCCTGGGATGCCCAGCGTCAGCATGGGCAGCAGCGCGCTGGTGCCGGCGGCGTGCGCGGCGGTTTCGGGGGCGACGACGCCTTCCATCTCGCCGGTGCCGAACTTCTGCCCATCGCGCGAGAATCGTTTGGCCAAGCCGTAGCTCATGAAGGACGCCGGGGTCGCGCCGCCGGGCGTGATGCCCATCCAGCAGCCGACGATGGAGCCGCGGATGGCGGTGATCCAGTAGCGGGGAAGCTGCTTCCAGGTGTTCCACACGACGGTGGCGCTGATCTTGGCGCTCTTGCCGCGGAAGGCCAGCCCCTCCTCCATGGTCAGCAGGATCTCGCCGATGCCGAACAGGCCGATGACCGCGATCAGGAAATCGAAGCCGCGCAGCAGCTCGATCGAACCGAAGGTCATGCGCAGTTCGCCCGTCACCGTGTCGATGCCGACGGCGGCCAGGGCGAAGCCGAACATCATGGCGCACAGCACCTTGAACGGCGATTCACTGCCCATGCCGATGAAACTGCAGAAGGTAAGCATCTGCACCGCGAAGAACTCGGCCGGCCCGAAGCGGAGCGCGAAACGCGCGATCAGCGGCGCCAGGAACGTGATGAGCACCACCGCCACGAAGGCGCCGAAGAAGGACGAGGTGAAGGCCGCCGTCAGCGCCTCCCCGGCCCGCCCCTTCTGCGCCATGGGATGGCCGTCGAAGGTGGTCGCCACCGACCAGGGTTCGCCCGGAATGTTGAACAGGACGGACGTGATGGCGCCGCCGAACAGCGCCCCCCAGTAGATGCACGACAGCATGATGATGGCCGAGGTGGGCGACATGCTGAAGGTCAGGGGCAGCAGGATGGCCACGCCGTTCGCGCCGCCGAGGCCGGGCAGCACGCCGATCAGCACGCCCAGCGTGATGCCGACGAACATGTAGACGATGTTCATGGGGTCGGCGAGCACGCCGAATCCCTGAATCAGTGAAGCGAGCGCTTCCAATGTTCCCTCCCTTTATGGCTGCCCGGCCCTTTATCGGCCGCCGGCTGGCGCGCTCCGATCGTTGGAAGCGGCGGTCTCTGACCCCGGGGGGGGACGGCTCAGTACCCGAGCATCGCCTCCAGCGGCCCCTTCGGCAGCGGAACCAGGAACCAGATCTCGAAGGCGACGAAGAGCGCCATCGGGACCAGAACGGCGACCGGCAGGATCGTCCTGGCCGGGTACCTGCCGACCCAGTGCATGAAGAAGGCGATGAACAGCGTCGCCGCGACGTAGATGCCGATGAAGCCGACCGCGGCAACGAACACGATGCTCGGCACGAAGACTTTCAGGACCAGGGCGAACTGGTCGCGCTCCACGAAGGTGCTCTTGTCTCCGGCGCGGCGGAAGACGGCGATGCCCAGCGTCGACAGGCTGCTGACCAGCATCACCAGACCGACGTAGAAGGGGAAATACCCGGCCCTCGGCCCGTCCGAAGCCCAGCCGGCGCCGACGCGCAGACTGTCGGCCATGACGATCACCGCGACGGTGGCGAAGAACAGGGCCGCGACGATCTCCATGGTCCGGTTGGTGACAACCGGCTCACTGCTTTGCGTTTCGTGTTCCACGGTTCGACTCCCGCGAGGGGGTGGCGCCGCAGACCTCCGTTCGCGAACGCCCGGAGGCCGCGGCGCCGGGACGTGCGGTTACTTGACGAAGCCGGCCTTCTGCATCAGGTCGCGGTGCATGGCATCGGCGCCGGCGAGCCATTTCTTGAACTCGTCACCCGTCAGGAAGCGCGTGTTGAACGCCCCCTTCTCCATGAATTCCTTCCATTCCGGCGTCGCGCGGACCTTCTTGAAAAGGTCGACGTAGTAGGCGACCTCGTCCGGCTTCACGCCCGGCGCCATGAAGACGCCGCGCAGCATGGTGTATTCGACGTCGAGGCCGGATTCCTTGCAGGTCGGGATGCTGTTCCACGACTGGCCGTTGGCGATCGGCTCCTTCAGCGGGATGCGCTCGCCGTCGAAGACGCACAGCGGGCGCAGCGCCCCGGCGCGCCACTGCGAGACGGCCTCGATGGGGTTGTTGACGCTGGAGTTCACGTGCCCGCCGACGAGCTGCGCCGCCACGTCGCCGCCGCCCTTGTAGGGGATGTAGGTGAAGGTGGTGCCGGTCGCCTGCTCGATGGCGGCGGTGATGATCTGGTCTTCCTGCTTGGAACCGGTGCCGGCCATCTTGAACGTGTTGGGGCCGGCCGTCTTGACCGCGTCGACGTATTCCTTGGCCGTCTTCTGCGGCGCTTCGCTGTTCACCCACAGCACGAAGTTGTCGAGCGCCAGCATCGACACCGGCGTCATGTCCTTCCAGGAGAAGGGCACGCCGGTCGCCAGCGGCGTGGTGAACAGGTTCGACAGCGTGATGATGATCTTGTGCGGGTTGCCCTTGGCGCCCTTGACGTCGAGGAAGCCTTCGGCGCCCGCCCCGCCGGACTTGTTGATGACGACCATGGGCTGGGTCATCAGGTTGTTCTTCTGGATGATGCCCTGGATCATCCGCGCCATCTGGTCCGCCCCGCCCCCGGTGCCCGCCGGGACGATGAAATCCACGGCCTTGGTCGGCTCCCAGGCGCTGGCGGTGTTCGGAAACATCGACAGGGCCGAAGCCGCGAGGAGGCCCATGCCGAGCGCGGCCAAGCGCGTAACGTGCGGACGTTCTACCTCTTTCATGTGCCGTTTCCTTCCCTGGCTGACCGGGGCGTCACCCTTCCCGGGCTTCTTGGTTCTGGCGCGGCGGCTTGTGGGTGCATCACGGATGGTTGGTGACACGGACGCGCCTCTTGGGATACGGTATCTGGTATGCAGTGTTTGGATCAACCCCTTTCTTGCACAGATAATCGGCGTACCAAACAATAGGCCGGCGTAATGGCATTGTTCTTGCTTTGCCGTGACCCTGGAAGAGAATGCCGAAAATCGAGGGACCAGGGTCCGCCGCCACTGCCGTCCGCGAACGCGGATGAACAAGTCACCGACGGAGGACGCGATGAAGATCCTGGTTCCCATCGACGGCTCGGAAACGTCCCTGCGCGCCGTTCGCTATATTGCGAAGACCTTTCCGGGCGCCGCGCCCGAGGTTCACCTGATCAACGTGCAACCTCCGCTGCCCAGCGCCGTCAGCGACTTTGTCGGCGCGGCGGAGCGCAGCTCTTATCATAGGGAAGAGGGGGAGCGTTCCCTCGCGGGTGCGCGCCGCATCCTGGCAGAGGCGGGAATCGCCCACCACGAGCATCTGGCGGTGGGCGGCGTTGCCGAAACCATCGTCGAACACGCGGCCGGCTTGGGCTGCGACCAGATCGTCATCGGCAGCCGGGGTTTGAGCCCCTTGCCGAACCTGCTCCTCGGCTCGACCACCACCCGCGTCCTGCACTTGGCGGAGGTGCCGGTAACCGTTGTGAAGTGAGGCTTTGCCCCGGTGCGCCGCGGGGCGGCGCCGGTTGTGGGCGGCTTCAGCACACGGCGGCTCCGGCGCGGTGCCCGGGTGTTTTCCACATGGTGGAAATCTTCGCTGGCCGGATCCGGGCGCCCAGGATCCGACCGGCCGGGATCCGGGGCACGGGATGCGCGTGACGAGCGTGGGCGTGCCCATGACTTCCTCCCAGGCAGGGTCGCCGCGCCGGAAAGCACGGCCGACCGCTTATCTGGTGTTCGGTAGACGCACGCGTGGTATACCACATTCCGTATCGTCGCCCCAGGCCGCGGATCGTCATAGCCGGCACCCCCGAAGCGATAGCGGAGTGCCTTTGCCGGCAACCGAATCGACGGCGCTCCCCGCCCCCGGCGCCATCGACAAGGCCAAACTTCCGGAAATCATCGGCGCCACCCCCGCACGCATCGGGCACCGGGGAGGAAAAACAGGCGGAACCGATTTCTTTGCCGACCACCACATCTTGTCGCACCGCTGGTGGCGTCGTCATGGTAATATACTTTGAAATCAGCGACCCCTATCCCCATTTTCATTGGGGCATTTTTCTGAACGCGACGGAGAACAAGGGTATGGCGCGCACGAAGATCGTTCCCGCCACAGCCCAGGCCGGCCGCTGGGCCGGCGTTGCGTTCCGCACCGGCGAACTGGCGGCGCTGTGCGGCTCGCCACGAACGGCGAACCCGCACCCGACCGGCAGCCTGCCGTCCAAGAGCTGGTTCGACGGATGGAACGCCCGCACGCCGCCGGTCCCGGCCGCCGATGGCGCCGGAGATGTCCCCAGAGACGCCCCCAGAGACGCCCCCAGAGACGAAAGTGACTGTGAGATGACGCTCCTCGACAAGTTGCCCGACATGGCCGATGCCGCGCTCGACACCCTTGGCGCCAACGCCGAACGGCTGGCGCTGTCCGGCACCCCGAAGCAGCGCAAGGAGGCGCAGTCGGTGCTGCCGGCAATCCAGGCCGAGATCTCCGCGCGCCGGGAGCGCAAGGCGGCCGAGGCGCCGCGCCGGCCCGTCGCGGCCCGCAGAACGGCGGCGAAGAAGACCGCGTGATGCCCCCGGACCGCCGCCTCCAGACAGCCAGGGGTCACCCATGCCAGAGGTCACCATGAACGAGCAGAAGTATCACGTCGGCCAGATCGTCCAGTTCTGCGGCTGGGAGGTGAAGCGCGGGGCGCCGTCCGGCGACCACCGGGTCGAGCGCCTGCTGCCGGCGAACAGCGGGGAACACCAGTACCGGGTCAAGGCCATGGACAACGGCCGCGAGCGCGTGGTGCGCGAAGGCCAGATCAGTGGCCGCATCGCCGTCGAGGCGCTCGCCCAGAGCCTGTACGAGGCCGACAACGCCACCAACGTCCCGTGGGCCCAGCGCGGCCGCCCGATCCGCGACCTGTGGCTGAAGGAGGCCCGTAGCCGCCTCGCCGGTCCGGACAGCGCCGGTGCGGATGGGGCTGGTACGGATGGCATTGCCTGAGGCGGACGCACTTCCATGACACCGGCCGTCCTTGTCTTGGCACTCCTCCTGTCGGCCGCCGGCACACCCGCCTCCGCGGCCGGTGAGCGCAACCCCAGCGGGCTGTTCAATCCCGGCAACTCCGTCGACACTGACGGCGTCGTGCACGACCGCGGCGGCCACCCGGTCGGTCGGATCGAGGCGGACACCGGCGGCGGACACGTGCTGCGCGACAACAGCGGCCGGCCGGTGGGCCGGGTCGAACAGGGTCCCGGCGGGCGGGAACTGGTCATACGCGACGGCGACGGGCGCCGCCAGGGCACGCTGGAACGCCGCCCGTAACGCCCGCCCTCATCCGGCGCCACGGCCCTCCCGCGACAGGCGTTCCTCGGCCATGGTGCGCAGGCGGGCGCGCTGGATCTTGGTGCCGTTCGCGCTCTCCGTCGTCGGGAACGCCTCCACCGGCCAAACCCGGTACGGCACCTTGAACCCCGCCATGCAGGTGCGCGCCCGGGCGATCAGCGCGTCCGGATCGATGGTGGCGCCCGGTTGCGGGATGACGAAAGCGACCGGCTTCAGCTCCGTGCCCACGGCAACGGCCACCACCTGGGCGTCGGCCACCCCGTCGAAGCCCTTGAGCACGTCCTCGATCTCCACCGGGCTCACCAGATAGCCGCCCAGGCGGATGGCGTCCCCCTTGCGCATCTCATAGACGAAGCTGCCGTCGGGGCGCAGATAACCGACGTCGCCCGTGCGGAAGAAGCCGTCGGGCAGCATCACCTCCGCCGTCGCGTCCGGATCGTCGAGATAGCCGATGAAGTTGCCGGGCGCGGCGATCTCGATCTCCCCCAACTGGCCCGGCGGCAGGAGTTCGCCCGTATCGACGTCGCGCACGCGCACTTTGGCCTGATCGCCCGCGGACGGCACCCCGCCCCCAAGGATGCGCTCCTCCAGCGGCAGGTCCTTCGGCTGGATCGCGAACAGCGCCTGCACCTCGCTCGACCCATAGAGGCCGACCATCGGCACGCCGCGCGCCCAGGCCTCCGCCGCCAGTTCCAGGGCACCCGGCTGGAAGGCGGCGAAGCCGAACAGGCGGGCGCCGGGGAACGGCCGGTCGCCCGCGCGCACCTGCAGCAGGCGGCGGTACATCTCGTCGCTGCCGAAGGTGTGGGTGACGGCGTGCGCCGCGATCAGCGCCGCCGCGCGCTCCGCGTCGAAGGTGTCGAGGATGACGACCGGCGTGCCGGCGCCGAAGGCGGCCAGCGTCCCGACCAACCCGAAGACGCCGCAGAACGGCAGCATGGCGAGCAGGCGCGCCCCCGGCTGGTCGAGGCCCGCCCGCACCGCCACCGGGCCGCCGTGGACGACGAGCGTGCGCTGCGGGTGGATGACCAGCTTCGGCCCCTTGGTCGTGCCCGACGTGGTGAAGAGGATGCACGGCAGGTCCGGCCCGGCCACATCCGCCGCCACATCCGCCGCCGCATCCGCCGCCGTGTCCGCAACCTCGTCCAGCCGCAACACGCTGGTCGGCCGGTCGAGGATGCGGCCCGCGTCCGCGGCGCCCGACGGATCGACGACGATGACGCTGCGCAGGTCGGGCACCGCGGCGGGGTCGAGCGCCGAGACGATGGCCCGGAAGTCGATGCGGCGGAACCCCGGCTGCAGGATCAGGTGCGTGGCGCGCGACTTCGTCAGCACGTACGCCAGCTCGCTGCTGCGGAAGCGCGTGTTGACCGACATCATCACCGCGCCCAGCCGTGCCAGCCCAAAGAACAGCGCCAGCCAGGTGACGCCGTTGGGCAGCCACACGGCGACCCGGTCGCCCTTGCGCACGCCGTGCCGGGCCAGCCATGCGGCGGCGCGCCGGGTCTCCGCCTCGAACTCGCCGTAGGTCCAGTGCCGGCCCCCGTCGATGAAGGCGGTATCGCCCGAACGCTCACGGGACAGCCGCGCGGCCAGGGACGGCAACGTTGCAGGCGACACCATCAACACGGCTCCTTCAGCGGTTCAGGGGGCGCATCGAATGCTTCGTCAGCAAACAATGGCACGCGGGGCGGATCGGCGCAACGCCCCTATGTTCCGTCTGATGAGCCCGAAAATCCCGCAACCTGAGCATGAATTTCGAATAAGAACCGAGCATATCAAAGCAGCAGTGTTCCACAATACGGAACCAAGCCGCCGCACGCGCATCCCCTCACTTCCCAGCTAGGGGACCGCCGCTCCCTCCGGTATGATGCCCGTCCATGACGCCCGCCTCCCCGCCCCCACCCTTGCTGGCCGCCTTGCTGGAAGCGGAACGCGCGCTCGGCCGGCTGGCGGAGGCCATGCGGAGCGAGGATCTGCGCACCCGCCTGTGGGCCGACGCCGCGCGGCGCGAGGCGTTCGCCGGGGCGCGGCTGGACAGCGTCGCGGTCGACCCCACCGACTTCATGATCGCCACGCTGGAGCCCGACCTCGTCCCCACCGCCGGCCGCAACGAGGCGCAGGCGGCGCACGCGCTGTGGCTCGGCGCGCTAACGGCGCAGGGCGGCCGGGCCCCGCAACCCCCGGCCCCGCCGGCCGGGGCGCCGGTCGGCGCCGCCGCCGCGGCGTGGCAGGCGGTGGCCGACCTGGAGAACCTGCTGGCAGACGACGCCCCCACGCCCGAAGCGGACAGCGAGGAGACCGCGCCAGCCTGGACCCCGCCGTGGCTGGAGGGCATCTGGCGCGCCACGCAGACCGGCATCTCCGGCCGCGATCCCCGCCGGCTCGCCTTCACCGACCGGCAGCGGGCGGAGGTTCGGGCGTTGCTGCGTCGCGCCGACGACGCGCTTGGAAGCCCGGCGCTGTACGGCGGCGTCCTGGCGCTCGACCTCCTGCTGCGCCCGCCGCCCGACCCGGCCTGGGCGGCACCGCTGGCGCGCCTGATCACCCCGGTGGCGCTGGCGCGGGCCTGCCGCGTGCCGGCGGTGTGGCTGCCCGCCTCCCCCACCTTGCTGGCCGAGCGCACGGGCCTGCGCATCGCGCTCGCCGCGGGCGAGGCGGACTGGCACGTCTGGCTCGCCAACGCGGTGGCCGAGGCGGCGCACCGGGAGCGGCGGCGCGCCCTGGCGCTCGACCAGGCGGCATCCGGATGGCGCCGGCGCGTCGGCGCACGGCGCAGCAACTCCCGCTTGCCCGACGTACTGGATTTCCTGTTCACCCAGCCGGCGCTGACCGTGCGGCGCCTGCAGCAGCACCTGGACACCACCTTCCGCGGCGCCCAACTCATGGTCGACGAGCTTGTGGAGGCCGGCATCCTGCGCGAGGTGACGCAGCGCGCCCTGGACCGCGTGTTCGTCGCGGTGGAACTGATGCCCTGAGCGGGCAACTCCTGAGCGGGCAACTGGACGCCATGGCTGGTCCGGCGTAAGGTCCCCGGCGTTTTCCACTGGCCCCAGCGCCCATAGCACCAGCACAAGGGATCGGCATGAAGTACGCCATCGTTCCGGTGACGCCTTTCGAGCAGAACTGCAGCATCCTGTGGTGCGAGGCCACGAAGAAGGCCGCCATCGTCGATCCCGGCGGCGACCTGGAGCGCATCCTGTACGCCGTCGAAAAGCTGGGCGTGACGCCGGAGAAGATCCTCGTCACGCACGGCCACATCGACCACGCCGGCGGCGTGAAGCCGCTGGCCGACCGCCTGGGCCTGCCCATCGAGGGGCCGCAGCGCGAGGACGCCTTCTGGATCGACGCCATGCCGCAGCAGTCCATGAAGTTCGGCTTCCCGCCCGCTCCGGCCTTCATCCCCGACCGCTGGCTGGACGACGGCGACACGGTGACGGTGGGCAACGAGACGATGGGGGTGATCCACTGCCCCGGCCACACCCCCGGCCACGTGGTGTTCCACCACGCCCCCAGCCATCTGGCGGTGGTGGGCGACGTGCTGTTCCAGGGCTCGATCGGCCGCACGGACTTCCCGCGCGGCAACCACGCCGACCTCATCCGCGCCATCACGACGAAGCTGTTCCCGCTGGGCGACGACATCGCCTTCATCCCCGGCCATGGCCCCATGGGCACCTTCGGCGAGGAACGCCTGACCAACCCGTTCCTGACCTGACTTGTCACCGGCACCGGCGCCGCGTCGGCGGTAGGATCCGCGCGCCCCTTCGCGCGCGGAGACCTCGCCCATGCCCACCGACCCTGTCGCCTCGCTGGCCGCTTCCCTGTCCGCCACCCTGTCCGACGACGTTGTGCTGACGCTGTCCGACTACCCGGATGAGACGCGGGAGGCGGCGCTGGCCGTGTACGACGAGATGATCACGCTCCTGCTGCTCGGCCAAGGCCTGAGCGCCGAGGAGGCCGCCCGCGCGTCGGCCGACATCGCCCGGCGGGTGCGCGCGCGGCTGGCGACGATGGCGGGGGCCGGGCGGGCGTAGACCCGCACCCCCATGCGACGTCGTATGTGACATGGGCCTCCCCCTTCCGGAAGGGATGCGGATCGGAAAACAAGGCCCACTGTTAGATATTCACGACAGTCCGCCGCCCGCCCCGAACCCGAGGAGAGCCGTCATTTCACCGACCATGATCCTGGTCGATATCCTGGGCGCCGTTGCCCTGCTGCTGTGGGGGCTGCGGCTGGTGCGCACGGGCGTGTTCCGCGCCTTCGGCCCCAGCCTGCGGCGCTGGGTGGCACTCGCGACGCGCAACCGCGCCAGCGCCTTCGCCGGCGGGCTGGCCGCGACGCTGGCCTTGCAGAGCAGCACGGCCACCGCCCTGATGGCCGCCTCCATGGCCGGGCAGCGGCTGCTGCCCACCGCCATGGCGCTGGCCGTCATGCTGGGGGCGGACGTCGGCACCAGCGTCGTGGCGATGCTGCTGGCGCTCGACCTGCGCTGGCTGTCGCCGGCCCTGATCCTGCTGGGCGGCGCCCTGTTCGCCACCGGCGACTCCAGCGGCCGGCGCCGCGCCGTCGCCCGCACCCTGGTCGGCCTGGGCCTCGTCCTGCTGGCGCTGCGGCTGCTGGCGGAAGCGACGGTGCCGGTGCGCGAGTCCGAACTGATCCACGCCGTGCTGTCCAGCCTGGGCGCGGCCCCGGTGCTGGCGCTGCTGGCGGCGGCCGGGTTGACGGTGGTCACCCACTCCAGCCTCGCCGTGGTGCTGCTGGTCGCCTCGCTGGCGGCGGCCGGGTTCCTCGACGTGGCCGGGGCGACGGCCATGGTGCTGGGCGCCAACCTGGGCGGCGCGCTGCCGCCGCTCCTCGCCACGCTGAAGGACGACGCGCTGGCGCGGCGCGTGCCCTTCGGCAACCTGCTGATGCGCGGCGCCGGTGCGGCGGCGGCGCTGCCCTTCACCACGCTGCTGCCGCAGGGCGCTGCCGACGCGCACGCCGTCATGCTGCTGCACGTCGCCTTCAACGTCGGTCTGGCGGTGCTGCTGCTGCCACTGGTCGGACCGGTGGCGCGGCTCACCGCCGGCCGCTTCCCGCACGCCGAGGACGCCGACGACGCCACGCGCCCCCGCCACCTGGACGAATCCGCGCTGGAGGCCCCCTCCGTCGCCATCGCCTGCGCGGCGCGCGAGACGTTGCGCCTGGGCGACGTGGTGGAAGACATGCTGCGCCGCAGCCTGGACGTGCTCCGCCATGACGACGAGCGCGCCATCGCCGATCTCAGCCGCATGGACGACGCGGTGGACGCGCTGCACACGGCGATCAAGCTCTACCTCGTCAAGCTCGGCCGCGAGCAGCTCGACGAGGCGGACGGCAAGCGCGTCGGCGCCATGATGGCCTTCGCCATCAATCTGGAGCACGTCGGCGACATCATCGACAAGAACCTGATGGAACTGGCGGCCAGGAAGATCCGCCACCGCCTGCACTTCGCCGACGACGATTTCCGCGCCATCGAGGAACTGCACGCCCGCACGCTGGGCAACCTGCGCACCGCGCTCGGCGTCTTCCTGTCGGAGGACCGCCGCCTGGCCCGCGCGCTCATCGCCGAGAAGGACGCCATTCGCGCGCTGGAGCGGGCCAGCGCCGACCGCCACCTGGACCGCGTGCGCCAGGGCCGGGCCGAATGCATCGAGACGAGCGCTTTGTTCCTCGACGTGCTGCGCGACCTGAAGCGCATCAACGCGCACGTCGCCTCGGTGGCCTACCCGATCCTGGACCAGAGCGGCGAGCTGCGCGGCAGCCGGCTGCGGACGACCGCCCCCTCCCCCGCCGCCGAGCAAGGGAGGGGGTTGGGAATCAACCCCTCTTCTTGATATCCGGGGTCGTGACGTCCAGCGTCAGCGGCGGCGGGCTGGCCAGCGTCTGGAAGACGACGCAATAGCGTTCGGTCAGCTTGGTCAGCGTGTCGATGCGCTCCTGCGGCTCGTCGGTGTCCAGGTCGAAGCGCAGGCGGATGGCGCGGAAGCCCACCGGCGCCTCCTTCGACACGCCCAGCGTGCCGCGGAAGTCCAGGTCGCCCTCGGCCGACACGGTGCCGCCGCGCAGTTCCATGCCCAGCGCCGTCGCCACCGCCTTCAGCGTCACGCCGGCACAGGCCACCAGCGCCTCCAGCAGCATGTCGCCGGAGCACGCGAAGGTACCGGGTCCGCCGGTCGCCGGGTGCAGCCCGGCGGTGACCAGCGCGCGGCCCGTCTCCACCTTGCAGGCGATGTGGGAGTCGTCGAGTTCACCCTTCGCCGTCAGCGTGATGACGGCGGCGTCCGGCGCCTCCTTGTACTTGTCCTTGAGCGGGGCCTGCAGGGCCCGCAGTTCCTGGGCGTCCATTCCTCTCCTCGTGTGTTTGTGCGTCTGAACCCTACGGTACGTCAGATCGCCGCCGCGGGGAACGCTTCCTCGCCGGGGTGGCGGTCGCGGAAGGCGCGGCTCAGCTCGCCCAGCAGGCGGTGTTTCCAGTCCTCGAACAGCGGGTCCATGCGGTCGCGCGGGCGCGGCAACGAGGGTGCGGCCACCGTCTGGACGCGCCCCGGTCCCGGCTGCATCACCACCACGCGGTCGGACAGCACCAGCGCCTCCTCGATGTCGTGGGTGACCAGCACCATGGTCGGCCGGTCGTACGACCACAGCTCCAACAGGTGGTCCTGCAGATCGTACCGCGTCAGCGCGTCCAGC
>DASPIO010000213.1:0-25878 GCA_035629155.1 Azospirillum sp.
TTCACCAAGGAGCGCGTCAGCCCGTACGTCGGCGCCGGCATCAACTACTCGCTGTTCTACAGCAAGTCGGCCGCCGGTGGCGTCGCCCAGTCGCTCAGCCTGAAGAACCGCTTCGGCTGGGCCCTGCAGGCCGGTGTGGACATCGCCGTGGGCGGCCCGTGGTCGATCAACCTCGATGTCAAGAAGATCTTCGTGAAGACGGATCTGGACGTCGGCACCCCGCTGGGCAACATCCACTCCAACGTCCGCCTGGATCCGTGGGTCGTCGGCGTCGGCGTCGGCTACCGCTTCTAAGCGTTGCCGCACGGCCTTCGGGCCACTGCGCATAGGAAAGGCCGGGCACTCCGTCGGGGTGCCCGGCCTTCTCTTTTGCGCGGCTTCCTTTCCGGTCCACGGGGTGTGAGCATCGCTCCAGCGCGGCGCCGCACCCGGCTGAGCACGGACCGCGGCCCGCCCTGGCCGAAGGGAGGTTCCATGCACGTGGCCGCCGTGTTGAAGAGGAAGGGCAACTCCGTCGTCACCGTCCGGGCGTCCGACGCCATAGCCGACGTGGCGCGCGTGCTGGCGCAGCACCGCATCGGCGCGGTCCTGGTGACCGACGACTCGGGCCGCCCGGCCGGCATCCTGTCCGAACGCGACATCGTCCGCGCCCTCGCCGGCGACGGCCGCGCCGCCCTGCAGCGCCGTGCCTCTGACCTGATGACCCGCGAGATCGTGACCTGCCAGTGCACCGACACCATGGCCCAGGTCATGGCGCTGATGACCGAGCGGCGCATCCGCCACCTGCCGGTGATGGACGGCGACCGGGTCGCCGGCATGATCAGCATCGGCGACGCGGTCAAGGCCCGCCTGGACGACGCGGAACTGGAGGTGGAGTCGCTGCGCGGCTACGTCGCCGGGCTGGGATGAGGCGGCCGGACGAACTCCGTAGGTTGGGTTGAGCCGAAGGCGAAAACCCAACACTGCCAGCGCCGCAGCGGCGTTGGGTTTTCGGCTCCGCCGCAACCCAACCTACAAGCCCTCAACAGGAAAAGGCGCGCCCTCGGACGGGGCGCGCCTTTTCCATGAACGGGTTCGACGCGGGCGTTACGCGCTGGTCGACTGCGGAAAGGCCATGGCCGCCTGGGTGCGGTTGCGCACGCCCAGCGACTTGAAGATGGCGGTCATGTGGATCTTGACCGTGCCTTCGGACAGGCCAAGCTCGTGGGCGATCTGCTTGTTCGACTTACCCTCGCGCAGACGCTCCAGCACCTCGCGCTGGCGCTGGGTGAGGAGCTGCTCCAGCGCCGGATCAGCCGGCGGCATGGCGGCGCGGCCGCTCTCCGGCACCTCGCCACCCTCGCGCAGCACGGTCGGCGGCACGTACACGCCACCCGAGAAGATCAGGTCCAGCGCGCTCAGCATGATCTTCACGCTGGACGATTTGGGAATGTAGCCGGCCGCCCCGTGCTCCAGCGCGTCGCGCACGTCGTGGTGCGCCTCCGACGCCGACACGACAACCACCTTGGCGTTCGGCTGCTTCTCGCGAAGCGCCTGGATGCCGCTGAAACCCGGCCAGCCGGGCATGCGCAGATCCGTCAGGACGAGGTCGAACGTCTCCTCGCCGCCGCACAACGCGAGCATATCGTCGAAGTTGCTGGCTTCCTGGAAGACGCTGCCATCCTTCAACTGCTCGAGGAGCCTGCGCAGTCCCTCGCGGAACAGCACATGGTCATCGCCGATCAGGATCCTCATCACTGCACTCCCGTACTCGGACCTTCAAAACCCGGTTGTCTGCGCCTTAGACAATACCGACATTTCGTGCGGCATATGACGCAATTCCGAAAGATATAGCGGGACTTTATCTTGTGTATTGACTATTCAGATGTACCACGAACCGGCAGCCCCGGACAACCGGAATTCGCCGTTTGTCACACGCCTAGGCCATATGTAGCGGAATTGGCCGGTGTTCAATGGCGCACCGCGAAAGAGCTTGCGTCGGCCGTTTCGAATTGGCTGGACGGCCGGTCGGCCGGCGTCTCCACGAAGGTGCGCCGCCGCCGCTCTTCCGCCAGCGTGGCCCGCAGATGGCGCACCTGCACGACGGAAACCGCCGCCACGGCAACCAGCCCGGCGGCGGCCATGGACAGCAGCCACGTGAAGAGCGGGCCGAGCGGGAGCGCACCCGTCACGACTCCCACGGTCAGCACCGCCGCCGACAGGGCAGCGGCGCCAATGCCCAGACCCGCCGTGGGCGAGAGGCGATGCCGGCTCTCCGGCCAGTGCGTCGCCGAGCCGCTCTCCCGTCCGCCGTCGAGCATGTCCGTCCTCTTTGGAACCGCGTGATCCTGCCGCGACGATGATAGAAGGATTACCGGGAGTGGAAAATCCGACAATCTCCCTAAGGGAAATCGGGCCATAGGACAATTGGCATACACGCCCGCGTGCGGCGCCCGGCCCGGAGACACCCGGTCCGGGCGCCGCAGCGGCCGGTCAGAACATCGCGTCTTCCATTTCCATCAAGGGCTTGGCGCCCGCCATGATGGTGATGAACAGGGCGTTCGTCTGGGGCAGCAGCTTGGTCATGTAGAAGCGCGCGGTGGTCAGCTTGGCGTTGTGGAACGCCGCGTTGCCCTCCCCCTGCGACTGTTTGGCGCGGGCCGCCTTGACCATCTTCAGCCACATCCACCCCAGCGCCACGAGGCCGAACAGGCGCAGGTAGTCGGTGGCGGCCGCCGCCGCCTCCTCCGGGTCCTTCATGCCCTTCTGGGCGATGATGCCGGTTGCCTGCTGGAGCTTGGCGAAGGCCTTGGCGACGGGCAGCACGAACTCCGCCAGCGACTCGTCCTCCATGTCCGCCTGCAGCTCCTCCGACACGGGATGGAAGAAGCGGCGCAGCAGGCGCCCCATGTCCTGCCCCATCTTGCGACCCACGAGGTCCAGCGCCTGGATGCCGTTGGTGCCCTCGTAGATCTGCGTGATGCGGGCATCGCGGACGAACTGCTCGACACCGGTCTCCCAGATGAAGCCGTGGCCGCCGTGCACCTGCACGGCGATGTTGGCGGCCTCGGAACCGACGTCGGTGAACAGCGCCTTGACGATCGGCGTCATGAGCTGGACGAACTCGTCCGAC
The DNA here is from genome assembly GCA_035629155.1 of Azospirillum sp. Taxonomy (GTDB): domain Bacteria; phylum Pseudomonadota; class Alphaproteobacteria; order Azospirillales; family Azospirillaceae; genus Azospirillum. Next base: position 3,113 of record DASPIO010000213.1, read on the forward strand.
GCCTGCCGCTGCTTGGCGTCCGGGTGCTTCTCGGCAACGTCCAAATGGTAGCCGACCAGCGCGCCGAGCGCCCGGCAGCCTTCGGTGTAGGCGCGCGCGGTCAGCAGGTTCCGGCGCACGTCCGGGTGCACGATGATGGGATCGGCCGGCTTGTCCGGGAACCGCGCCCCCTTCACGGAGCGGCCCTGCAGCCGCTCCTTGGCGTAGGCGGCGGCGTTCTGGTAGCTGGCCTCGGCCAGCCCCAGCCCCTGAATGCCCACGGCGAGCCGCGCGGCGTTCATCATCACGAACATTGCGCGCATACCCTTGTGCGCCTCGCCCACCAGCCAGCCGGTGGCGTCGTCGAAGTTCATGACGCAGGTCGACGACGCCTTGATGCCCATCTTGTGCTCGATGGAGCCGCAGGTGACGCCGTTGCGCGGGCCCGGCGTGCCGTCGTCCTTCGGCATGAACTTGGGCACCAGGAACAGGCTGATGCCGCGCGTCCCGGCCGGGGCGTCGGGCAGGCGCGCCAGGACGAGGTGGACGATGTTCTCGGTCAGGTCGTGCTCGCCGGCGGAAATGAAGATCTTGGTGCCGGTGATCCTGTAGCTGCCGTCATCCTGCGGCACCGCCTTGGTGCGGATGATGCCCAGGTCGGTGCCGGAGTGCGGTTCGGTCAGGCACATGGTGCCCGACCACGTGCCGTCCACCAGCTTGGGCAGCACGCGGTTCTTCAACTCGTCCGAACCATAGAGCGCCAGCGCGTTGTAGGCACCCAACGACAACCCCGGATACATGCCGAAGCTGAGGTTGGCGGAGCAGATGAACTCCTCCAGCATGGTGTTGACCAGCTTCGGCAGTCCCTGCCCGCCGTACGCCGGGTCGCACGACAGGCCCTGCCAGCCGGCCGCCATGTACGTGTCGTACGCCTCCTTGAAGCCCTTGGGCGTACGCACCACGCCGTTCTCGTAGGTGCAGCCTTCCGCGTCGCCGGACTGGTTCAGCGGCTGCAACACCTCCTCGCACAGCTTGGCGCCCTCTTCCAGCACCTGGAAGACGACGTCCGGCGTGGCGTCCTCATAGCCGGGCAGCGCGGCCAGATTGTCCAGGCCGACGATGGTGTCGAGGACGACGCGCACGTCCTCCAGCGGAGCCTTGTAGATCGGCATCTCTTTTGTCCTCCCCCTCAGTTCCGCAGCGGCTTGCCGGTGGTGAGCATGTGCTCGATCCGGTCGATGCTGCCGGGCGTGCGGATCAGCTCCATGAAGGCCTTGCGTTCCAGACCCAGGAGCTTGTCCTCGCCGACCGGCTCGGTGTGGTCGGCATCGCCGCCGGTCAGGATCTCGGCGAGCGCCGAGCACACCACCATGTCGTGCGGCGTCGCCTTGCCCTGCAGGCGGAAGCCTTCGAGGAACAGTTCCAGCGCGGCGCGCCCGCCCGGACCGGGCAGCACGTACGAGGGCTTCTCCGGCGGGGTATAGTTCGCGGCCAGCTCCAGCGCCCTGGCCTTGGCGTCGGCCAGCAGGCGGTCGCGGTTCATGGTGATGCCGTCGCTTGCCCGCAGGTACAGCAGGTCCTTCGCCTCGGCCGCCGACTTCGCCACCTTGGCGAGGCTGATGGTCTCGAACGCCTGCGCCACCGGCGGCATCGGCCCCTTGGGGAGCTTCGGGTTCGCGGCGTACCGCACCAGCATCTCCGTGCAGCCGCCCCAGCCGGGGATCAGGCCGACGCCGACCTCGACGAGGCCCATGTACGTCTCGGCGTGCGCCTGGACGTGGTCGGAGTGCAGCAGGATCTCGCAGCCGCCGCCCAGCGCCATGCCGCTGGGTGCGGCCACCACCGGGAACGGCGCGTACTTCAGCGCGCGATAGGTGCGCTGGCCGGCGTCCACCATCTCCTCGATCTGCGGCCACAGCGCGATGTTGATCGCGAACATGGCGAGGCCGAGGTTGGCGCCGACGGAGAAATTGTCCGCCTCGTTGTGGATGACCAGCGCCTTCCACGCTCCCCCTTTATCGCCATTGGGGCCGTCGCCGATCAGGCCCATGGCCTTGCCGTAGGCGGCCATGATCTGGTCGTCCAGCGCGTTCATCTTCGAGGTGAACTCGAAGCACAGCACGCCGTCGCCGATGTCCCAGATGGCGGCGGAGGCGTTCTTGAACACCGGCCTGGAGGCGCGTTTGACGTCGGCCAGCAGCAGCACGCCGTCCGGGCGCACCACGTCGGCGTACTCGCCGGCGGTGGTGAGGTGCTGGAGCCTGCCGCCTTCCACCCGGTAGAAGGGCCGCCCCGCGGCCTGCTCGACCAGCGCCGGAACGGGGATGCCCTCGCCGCGGCACAACTCCGCGAACCAGTCCGTGCCCAGCCGGTCGATCAGCTCGAACGGGCCGTGTTTCCAGGCGTAGCCCAGGCGCATCGCCTCATCGACCGCGACGATGTCGTCGGCGATCTCCGGCACCAGGCTGGCGGCGTAGGCCAGAGTCTGCGCCAGCACCGTGCGGGCGTATTTGCCGGTCCTGTCCGGGAACTCGGCGAGCGCCCGCAGGTCCTTGCCGGCGGTCTGCACGCTGTCCAGGCGCGGCTTGTCGGACGGGCGGTACTGGCCGGTCGTGAGGTCGATGGCCTCCTTGACGCGCTTCCCGCCCTCCTTATTCATGCGGTAGAAGCCGCCCTTGCCCTTCCGGCCCGTGTAGCCCTCGGCGATCATCCTGGTGATCACCGGATGCTCGCGGAAGGTGGCGCGGTAGGCGTCACCCTCGGGCAGCGTCGCCAGCATGCTCTTGGCGATGTGCGGCATCAGGTCGAGCCCGACGAGGTCGACGAGGCCGAAGACGCCGGTCTTCGGAATGCCCATGGGGCGGCCGGCGACGGCGTCCGCCTCCTCCACCGTCAGGCCCAGGTCGACGGCGGCGTTGATCGCCGCCTGGATCCACAGCGTGCCGATTCGGTTGGCGATGAAGCCCGGCGTGTCCTTGCAACGCACCACGCCCTTGCCCAGCGCGCGGTCGCAGAAATCCGCGATGGCCGCGGCGGCGTCCGGGCGCGTGGCGTCGCTGGTCACCAGCTCCAACAGGCGCATGTAGCGCGGCGGGTTGAAGAAGTGGGTGATGAGGAAGTCGCGCTTGAACGCCTCCGACTGCCCCTCGGTCAGGTGGGCCAGCGGGATGGTGGAGGTGTTCGACGACACGACCGAGCCCGCCTTGCGCACCGGATCGATGCGCCGGTACAGGTCGGCCTTGACCGCCGGGTTCTCGACGATGGCCTCGATGATCCAGTCGACGTCGGCGAGCAGGCCGAGGTCGTCCTCCAGATTGCCGGGCGTCACCAGCTTGGCGTTCTTCGGATGCATGAAGGGGGCCGGGTCGGTCTTCAGCATCTTCTGGATCGCCGTCCTGGCGACCACGCTGCGGTCTTCTGCGTCCTTCGGCACGATGTCCAGCAGGACGACGGGGATGCCGGCGTTGGCGATGTGGGCGGCGATGCCGCTGCCCATCACGCCCGCACCGATCACGGCGGCGCGTTTGATGTCCATGGTCCGGATCCCTCCGCTCACACCGCTTCGAGGATGGTGGCGATGCCCTGGCCGCCGCCGATGCACTGCGTCGCCAGCGCGAACTGCTGGCCTTCGCGCTTCAGCAGGGCCGCCGCCTTGCCGGTGATGCGCGCACCGGTGGCGCCCAGCGGGTGGCCCAGCGCGATGGCGCCGCCGTCCAGGTTCAGCGTCTCCTCGCGGATACCCAGGTCGCGGATGCAGGCGATGGCCTGCGCGGCGAACGCCTCGTTCAGCTCGACCACGCCGATGTCCTGGATGGACAGACCGGCGCGCTTCAGCGCCTTTTGCGCCGCCGGGATCGGCCCCAGGCCCATCACCTCCGGCGCGCAGCCGGCGACCGCGATGGAGCGGATGCGGGCGAGGATCGGCAGGCCGTTGGCCTTGGCGTACTCCTCCGTCGCCACCAGCACGGCGGCGGCGCCGTCGGTGAGCGGCGAGGAGGTGCCGGCGGTCACCGAACCGTCGGCCAGGAAGGCCGGCTTCAGACCGGCCAGCGTCTCGGCGGTCGTGCCGGGGCGCACGCAGCCGTCACGCTCGGCGGCACCACCGTTGGGGAGGGGGATCGCCACCATCTCCTCGGAGAAGCGGCCCTCGGCCTGCGCCGCCGCCGCCTTGGCGTGCGAGGCCGCGGCCAGCGCCTCCTGTTCGGCGCGGGGGATGCCGTAGCGCGTGGCGACGTTCTCGGCCGTCATGCCCATGGAGCAATAGGCGTCCGGATACTCCTTCCGCAGGCCCGGATGCAGGATCGGGTTGTAGCCCATGATCGGCACGCGGCTCATCGACTCGATACCGCCACACACGAACACCTCGCCCGCCCCCATCTGGATGGCGCCCGCCGCCTGATGGATCGCCTGCATGGACGAGCCGCAGTAGCGGTTCACCGTGGTGGCCGCCGCCGTCTGCGGCAGCTTGGCGAGGAAGGAGACGGTGCGGGCGACGTTCATGCCCTGCTCACCCTCAGGAAAGGCGCAGCCGACGACGACGTCCTCGATGTCCTGTGGGTTGACGCCGGTGCGCTCGACCAGCGCCGCCACCACGCGGGCCAGCAGGTCGTCCGGGCGAACCTTGACCAGCTCGCCCTTGCCGGCGAACGCAAACGGGGAACGGGCGTAGCCCGCGATGACGACGGATTTCATGATTGCTGGTCCTCCCTCTCGGCCGCTTCGGTCGGGCCGTCTTGGTTCAGGTGCCCGTGGCGGGCGTGGGTCAGGTGATGGGTGATCTGGGTGTCGATGTCGCGCAGCTCGCGCAGCGTCTGCTGCACGTCCTGGAGCTGGCGTTCGAGGTCGGCGATGCGCCGGCGGGCGATGCGCTGCATGTAGCGCATCTGCTCCGCCCGGCTCCCGTCGGTGTCGTAGAGGTTCAGGAATTCCTTGATCTCGGCGAGGCTGAAGCCGAGGCGCTTGCCACGGCAGATCAGCGCCAGACGCGCCCGGTCGCGGTGGGCATAGACGCGGCTCGTCCCCTCGCGCGCGGGGAGCAGGAGTCCCTCTTCCTCGTAATGGCGGATGGTGCGCAGGGTCAGGCCGAATTCCTCGGCCAGTTCACCGATTCCGTATGTGCGTTCGTCCTCGCCGAGCTGGTCCGCGCGCAACACCGTCGCACCGGGCATGCCGCCCCTCCCCACCTTACGTTGACGTAAACGTAAGACACCTTACGCGCATCGTCAAGGGACGGAACGGCCTAACCCATAGGGCGGAGAAACCCTTTGCGGGCGAGCCGCATTCTCAAGTATTTTGCGAAAATCATCGCCGTCTCCGCGCATCACGGACGCATCATGGGTAAGTATGGCGCGCAGAGACCAAGCATAGAGGCCCGCCGTGACCGACACCACCTTTCCCGCCCCCCTCGTCTCGTCCGAACCGGTGCGGCAGGAGGACCAGCGAAAGGACGCCGCCGACGTGCGGGCCTGCGTCGCCGTCGCGCGCCACACCCTGCGCCAAGCCGCGGAGGAGGCCATCTCCCTGCCCGACGCCACGGTGGACGCGGTGATCAGCACTGAGCGCGCGCTGGACGGCGGCGGCCTGACGGCCGAACAGGAAACGCGCTTCTGGAAGGCCTACGCCTACATCCGCGCCAACGTCGCCACCACCACGTCGCTGCGCCGGCGCTACAACGGCGGCTTCCTGGTGCTGCTGGCGTTTCTGATGATCGTGCAGGCGGGGTTCATCTCGGCCACCAGCCTGATCGACGGCATCAGGACGGAATGGAGCATCGTCCGCGACTACACGCTGAACCAGACCGACTTCTGCAAGTCCCTGACCGAGCCGGCGGCCGTCGTTTCAGCACCGGCCACCACCGAAAAACCCGCGCACCCGGCGCCCGCGGGCAAGACCAACAACTGCCCGACCCGGACCGTCATGGAGCCGGAGTACCACACCGCGCTGGTGCAGTTGCGCAGCTACGACCACCTGCTGGAGGCCTACTCGTTCCTGCTGCCCGGCACCAACCTGGACGAGACGGAGGTCGCGCGCTCCAACACCGCCGGGACAGTGCGCGAGTACAAGCACTACGTCCACATGGGCGCGCTGGTGAACATCCGCCACTTCATGGAGCTGTTCATCCTGCCGGCGCTGTACGGCGCGCTGGGCGCCTGCGCCTTCGTGCTGCGCAAGTTCTCCTACGACATGCGCGACGGCACGCTGACCTCCGATTCCGGGATCCGCTACGGGCTGCGCATCAGCATCGGCATCCTGTCCGGCCTGATCATCCACTGGTTCATCCGCCCGGTGGAGGGCGGCGACCCCGGTTCCGCCGCCACGGTGGGCGCCGCGGTGCAGCACCTGTCACGCTACGCGCTGTCCTTCGTGGCCGGCTACGGCAGCGAGATCGTCTTCAACATCCTCGACCGGCTGGTGGTCGCCCTGGCGCCGCCGCGCCAGAACGAGGGCGGGCAAGCCACGGCGCACGCCGCGCCGGCCAAAGCGGCCGAGGCCAAGCCCGCCGTCAACGCGACGGCGGAAGCGCGGTAGCGGTCCATCGGCGTTGACCCGAGGAGATCGCCGTCGGTCGGGTTGAGGCGGAGCCGAAAACCCAGCGCGTCCGCACCCTTTACGATGTTGGGTTTTCGCCGGCGCTCAACCCAACCCACGGCCATTCCCCGCCCGCGCGGTCAGGTGCGGCGCGGGCGCGCAGTGACAGCTTGCCACGCGGTGCCGGCACCATGATCTGTGGCAGGTTGGAGGGACTAAAAAAGACCTCCGCCCCATCCACTCAAGATCAGGGTTAGAGATACACCATGTCGGCACGAACGATCGTGTCGCTGGGCCTATGGATCCTCCTCATGGTGCTGGTCGGCACCATGACCGTCGGTTTCGCCCTGGCGTTCTACGTGGCGATGACCGCGTTCTTCGGCGCGGTGGTGGCGGTGATGATGATCGTCGCCCGCCACCGCACCCAGCCGAAGGAGTTCTAGGCCCGGCGCCCCTCCCCCGCTCAATCCGCGTGCACGCGCACCCGCGCAGCGGCGGCGCGGCCGTTCAGGTGCGGCTTGACCATGTCTTCGACGAAGGCGCCGGGTGCCAGATAATCGCCCGGCGTCACGGCGCGCGCCAGATAGACGAGACGGAAGCTCGGCCGCTCCTTGCTCAGGTCGACCGCCGCCACGAAGCGGTCGGCGCGGAAGTCCACATGGTGGGCCTGCGACAGCACCCCCAGCCAGGACAGCGCGCCCAACTGGCCGCTGTCGGCGACGCGGACGTTCTCGATGGCGAAGCCGGCCGGCAGCATGTCGGTCACCAGCGCCTGATGCTCCACCGAGCCGGACGACGCGCCCTCCAGGATGACGACCAGCAGGTCGTTCTGGCGCACGCTGGCCGGGTCCACCGGGCGGCCGTCCATGTCGAACACGCTGCGGCGGATGCTCAGCCCGTTCTCCACGGCTTCCGCCGGCTGGTCCGGCACGCCGGCCACGCTGACGACCTGATGCAGCGGCTCCGCCCCGACGTTCTTCACGGTGAGCGGTTCCCCCTCCACGCGGCGGTAGAAGGGCCGGTTGGCCTCCACCGGCTGGCCGGCAACCAGCAGCTTCACGGGGCCGGAGCGGTCGGCCAGCGCGCGCGCCGCCATCAGCAGCCACGCCTGCTCCTGCGTCGACGGGTTGGAAACGGCGGCATGCACCTTGACGAGGCGGTCGACCGCGGCGACCAGCTTGTCGCGCTCCACGGCACCGCTCTCCGCCATCAGCGTGACCACCGCCGCCTCGTCGCGCACGACGGAGCCGAAGTCGCGCAGGCTGGCCGCCACGACGCGGGCGTGGCTCAGCCCGTCGAACGCTTCCGACGCCCGCTTGCCCTCGCCCATCAAGGCCAGCGCCGCCGCCACCTGGGCGCGCGCCATGTCGGTCTGCAGCTTCGGCCAGAACGTTTCCTGGAAATAGCGCACCGCCGCCGCGTCCACCGCCTTGCCGCGGGCGAGCACATAGTGCGCGTAGGCGCGGCCCGGCAGTTCGTCGACGTCGAACCAGGTGTTGTCGATGACCTGACGCAGCCAATCCAGGCCCTTCTTGTAGGGCACGTCCGGCACCGTGTAGCCCGCCGTCTTGGCGCGGCCCAGCACGTCCATCACGAAGGACGACAGCCACAGGTCGGCGTCCCCCTTCGGAGACCACAGCGCGAAGGCGCCGTCCGGCCGCTGCATGGTCATCAGCCGGTCGAGTGAACGCTGCACCCGCACCCTCACCTGCTCCGGCGTCGCCAGACCCAGCGCGCCCGGCAGGTCGCCGCTCTGCAGGAGCGGCAGCACGCGGCCCGCCACCTGCTCGGCGCTGCCGTAGGGGTGGCGCTCCAGCGCCTGCAGCAGGTTCGGCACGTCGAATTCCGGCAGGGTGCCGAGCGACAGCGCCACCACCGCGGTCTCCGGCCGCAAGCCGGCGGCCGCATCGGGGGCGACGGTCACCTCCTTCTCCGGCGGCAACGGCGCCGCGGTGCGGCGCATGACGCGCGGCGCGTCGGCGCGCACCGCGAGGTCCCACTCATGGACTCGCTGGAAGCCGTCGGGGCCGCTCACCTCCAGGCGCACGGTGCCGAGGCCGACGCCGGTGCCCTCGAGCACACGGCCGACGCTGGCCCGCTTGCCGCGCGCCAGCCCCTTGACCGGGATGACGCCGTCGGCAAGCGCCACCGCGCCCTCGGCACTGAGCGTCAGGGTGTAGTCGCCGGCCGGACCGCTCAGGTTGTCGAGCGTCGCCATCACCTGAGCCTTGTCGCCGGGCGCCAGGAAGCGCGGCAAGGCCAGATCGGCGACCACGCTGTCGCGCACCAGCATCCGGGCCTGCGTGTGGCCCAGCTTGCCGCCGCTCCACGCCACCGCCATCAGGCGCAGCCGGCCGTTGAAGTCCGGCAGTTCCAGCGGGACGGACACCTTGCCGTCCGCCCCCACCGGCAGCACACCGGAGAACAGCGCCACCACGCGCGAGGTCTTTTGCGGCAACCCGCCGACCTGACGGACGCGCGGCGCCTCCCCGGCGCGCGGCCGGGTCCGTTCACCGTTCGCCGGATCGATCAGGCGGCCGAAGGAGTCGCGCATCTCCACCGCCGGGCGGCGCCGGCCCAGGTAGTGGTCGTTGGGGTCGGGCGCCGCGTGGTCGGTCAGCTGCAGCACGGCGTCATCCACCGCGGCCAGCGTCACGAAGGCGGGCTGCCCTTCCTCCACACCAGCCACGGTCACCTCGGCAGTGACGGTGCGCTGCGGCTCGCTCTCGGCCGGGGCGGACAGGGCGACGCCCAGCACGTGCGTGGCCGAATCGATGGCCAGCCACGACTGGCCGATGGCGCGCCGCGGCGGCCCCTTCTGCTGGGGGTCGGCGGCGCCGAAGGCGGTGGCCAGCACGTGAACGCCGCCGGTCCACGACGGATCGACGGGGATCTCCAGGAACGCGCCCTCCGGCCCGATGGACCGGGTCAGCGCCCTGCGCACCTTGCGGTCGGCGACGGCGATCAGCACCTCGCTCTCGTAGGGCGGCTTGACGTAGACCCAGGCCGTCTCGCCGCCGCGGTAGTTGGGCAGCATGACGGTAACGTCCACCTTGTCCGGCCGGTCGGCGGCCCCCGCCGTCACCCACCAGCCGGCGACGAAGCGCACGCTGGTGGCCACACCGGCCTTGGGATCGAACACCTCCAGCCGGTAGCGGCCGGCCTGCACCGGCTCCTCCACGGTGGCCGGCTTGTCGGCGGCGACCTGCAGGGTGCCGCCGGTCACGCGGCGGTCCTTCACCTTGACCTGATAGTCCCAGCGGCCGTTCGCCTCGTACCAGACGTAGTCGTGCTCCTCCTCGTACAGCTCGTAGGAGAGGTCGCCGCGCGCCACGGTGGTGCCGTCCGGGGCGACGGCGATGACGTCGAAGCCGGCGGTCGCCCCTTCCGGAACGCCGTCGCCGTCGAAGCGCGGGCGCACGCCGATGGCGAAGGGCTGGTGGCGCAGCGGCAGCACCAGTTCACGCTGCACCGGCCGCCCGCCGATGTCGAAGACGTTGGCGCGCAGCACGGCTTCCAGCGGCTTGGAGCTGTCCGGCGCCTTGGCCAGCGTCACCTCGGTCTCCACGCGGCCGGCGTCGTCGGTGGTGAAGCCCGGCAGCTCGCTGCGCACGGGCTGCAGCTCCTCCTGCGCCAAGCCGAAACGGTAGCCGGCATGGTCCGGGTACGGGTTGCCGGCGGCGCGCAGCGTGAGCGTCAGCTCGCCCGGCAGGTCGGCGGCCGGCGAACCGGTCAGGTAATGCGCGTCGATGGCCAGTTGCGCCTGCGCGCCGGCCGTCAGGTCCTTGCGGTCGCTGCGCATGGTCACGTCCAGGCGCGGCGGCACGAAGTCGTCGACCAGGAACTCGGCGCGGCCGACGGCCGGTCCCTCCGGCTCCAGATGGGCGGTGATGGTCCAGGCGCCGACATAGGCGTTGGCCGGCAGGGCGAATCGCGCCGTGCCGCCGCCGGCACCGGCGTCGGCTATGGTGCGGCGGTCGGCCTCGAACCCGTCGGGGCGCAGCAGCTTGACGGTCAGCGGCTTGCCGGGGATGGCGCGGGCGTCGGCGTCGCGCAGCAGCGCCGTCAGGTCGATCGCCTCGCCGGGGCGGTAGATGCCGCGCCCGGTGTAGAGATAGGCGTCCGCCGGCGGCCGCACGGCGGCTTCGGCGCCCGGCGCCGCCCCCGTGGTGGTCAGATCGAGGAAGCTGAAGTCGCCGGCCCCGCGGGCGGCGAACAGCGCCTGCGGCGCCTTCGGCCCGGTGCCGTGCAGCGCGGCGCCGTCGAAGCGGGCCAAACCGTCCTCGCCCGTCACCAGCTTGCCCAGTTCGGTGTTGTCGCGGGCCAGCAGGCGCAGTTCCACCCCGGCCGCCGGCTTGGCGGTGCCGATCGAGCGGGCGAACACCAGCAGCCCGTCCTCGCCGCGGATGGTGTTGAGGCCGAGGTCGGAGACGAGGAACCACTGCGTGGCCTTGGAATCCCAGCCGCCGGGCTTCAGCTCCCCGGCGCCGGCAACGGCGATGTAGACGCCGGGCTCCAGCTTGCCCAACACGGCGTCGATCGGGAAGGCGGTGACCACCGGCGCGTTGCGCACCGCCTCGACCGCCATCTCGCCCTTCCACACCTCCTGGCCGGCGCGGTCGACGATCTCGCCCACGTCGTAGTCGGACATCTGCTGGCTGACGCGGCCGAAGTAGATCTTCTCGACGAGGCTGCGGTCGACGATGCGCAGCACCTGGAGCCGGGCGCGCTCGACGTTGATGGTGCGCAGCGGCAGTCCCTCGGCCCCAACGCGCGGCAGGACGTAGCCGCCGCCGCGGAAGGCGAGGCTGGGCTTGCGGTTGGGCACCTCCACGTCGCGCCGCTCGTCCTGCGTCAGGCTTTTTCCGTCGTCGCCGGGCAGGCCCTGGCGCAGCAGGATCTCGTGCTTCTGCCCGTGCTGCAGCCCCTCGACGCACAGCGTCCTGTCGCGCGCCACGGCGGTCATGGCGGCCGGCGCGGGGGTCACGGCGACGTAGGCGCGGTAGTCGACGGCGCGCGTCTTCTCCAGCCGGGCGGTGAAGGTGAAGCAGGCCTGCGGCACCTCCCGCTCGGCCACCACCTCGACGGACGCCACGCCGAACGGCACCTCCGCCGTGGGCTGGGCCTGGGGAGCCGGGGCGGGTGCCGGTTGTGCCTGTGGTTGGGTGGGCGGAGCCTCGGCGGCCAGCGCGGGGACGCCCCCCGCCACGAGTACGGCAAAGACACGCGCCAAGGCACGCTGCATGACCAACTTGGGCTCCCGACCCTGAAGAGCGGCCGCCCGCGGGCCGGGCGACCGGAAACGACATGGACCGCGCGGTACTGGTCCGTTTGGCGGCGTTCGCGGACGAAGCGTTCGCCGCGTTCGATCCGGCCGCGCGCATCGGCGGCGGAGTATGCCGAACCGCCGAGCGTTTCGCCACGGCTTTACAGCGCATTCGGGTGCCCGGCATGACGAATTCAGGAGGCGAATTCCAGCTCGACGCGGCTGCCCTCGCCGGGGCGGCTGTCGATGCTCAGCCGGCCGCCGTGCGCCTCGATTAGCGCCTTGACGATGGCGAGCCCCAGTCCGTGCCCCTGCCCGACCCGCGCGGTCAGCGCCGAAACCTGGCCGAAGGGCACCATGGCCTGGCTCATCTGCTCCGCCGTCATGCCGATTCCGGTGTCGGAGACACGCAGAATGCACCGCCCTCCCCGCCCGCGCAGCGCCGCCACCACGATGCGCCCGCCTTCGGGCGTGAACTTCACGGCGTTGGACAGCAGGTTGACCAGCATCTGCCGCACCGCGCGCGGGTCGGCCGTCACGCGGGAGACGCCGGGGTGCACGGCCATGTCGATCTGCTGGTCCTTCAACTCGGCCTGCGGGCCGATGACGCGGATGGCCCACTCGACCGCCGCCGTCAGGTCCACCGGTTCGCACGCCAGCGCCACCTTGCCGGCCTGGAGGCTCGACAGGTCCAGGACGTCGTTGACCAGCATGAGGAGCTGCTGGCCGGACGCGTGGATGTCCTCGGCGTATTCGGCGTAGCGGTCGAGGGCGTCGGGGCCCAGCATCCGTCCCTTGATGACCTCGGAAAAGCCGATGATGGCGTTGAGCGGTGTGCGCAGTTCGTGGCTGACGCGGGCGAGGAAGTCCCGGTTGAGGCGGAGCGCGCCATGCAGCCGCTCGGCCGCGCGCCGCTGGGCCAGGATGAACACGGCGACGGCGATCGTCGTGGCCGTCAGCAGCACCGCCAGGACCAGCACGTTGCGCTGCAATCCGGTCACCGCCGCCTGGATGTCCTTGCGCGCGACGCCGATGGTGACGACCAGCGGGTAGCCCTCCAGCCGGCGGTAGGAATAGGCGCGCTCGATCCCGTCGGTCTGGAGCGGCTGCCAGAAACGCCCGGCCGGCGCGCGCGCCAGCTCTTCCCACACCTGGGCCCTGGGCAGCGCGCGGCCCAGCGCGGCGTCGCCGTCGGGCGAGCCGCGGGCGCGGATGACCTTGTCCAGGCCGATCAGCGACACCGAACCGTGCGGCCCGAAATTGGCGGTGCGGTACAGCGAGACGAAGGCGTGCGGGTCCACCGCCGCGACCACCACGCCGGCGAAGCGGCCGTCCGGCGCGCCCAGGCGCCGGCTCATGCGGATCAGCGGCCGCGCCACCACGTCGCCGGGGGCCGGCACGTCGATGAACAGCGCGTCGTCCCTGGATTCCGCATGCACCCGGAAGAACGGCCGGTCGGCCACGTTCAGCCGCGCGTCCGGCCGGGCGCTGACGTAGCGCGTGGTGCCGTCCGCGTCGATCAGTGACAGGTGATGGATGACGTCCCGGTCGAACAGCCCGGATTCCGCGAACTCGCTGGCTTCGCGCAGGCCACGCTCGCCGTATTCCCTGGCGAAGGAGCGCAGCGAGTTGTCGATGCTGCGCATGATGTGCGCGGTGCTCTGCTCGAAGCCGCGGATGGCGTTGTCGGCCGCGGCGAGCATCTCGCGTTCGTGGTTGTCCTCGATGGCGCGCGTGAACTGGGCGTAGCCCGCCCACACCGCCGTGATCACGACGGCGACGAGGAACAGCAGCCGGACGTGCAGCCTCCCCCTCATCGCCTCCACCCCGCTCTCCCGGCCGGCGCGGGCGCGGCGTTCGCGCCATGCACCCGTTTCCCCGAACTTTAAAGCAGAGTAATTAATAATCTTCCATAATACCGACGGACTAAGTCGTTAGCGCGCAACTATCGAACCGTCCTACAGTGTGTTCGTTCCGGTCATCCCCGGCCGAAACGGCGCTTCAGACGGTCCACGGCGGTGTCCAGGACCTCGTCCTTCTTGGAGAAGCAGAAGCGGATGCAGGTCGTGGGCGCGCTCTCGACGTGGAACGCGCTGACCGGGATCGCGGTCACCCCGGCCTCCTTGACCAGCCAGCGGCAGAACGCCTGGTCGTCGCCATCGAAGCCGAAGGCGCGGATGTCGGCCACCACGAAGTAGGTGCCGGCGCTGGGCAGCACCTCCAGCCCGGCCGCCTCCAGCCCGGCGGCCAGCCGGTCGCGCTTGGCCTGCATGGCCGACGCCAGCCCGGTGAAATAGCCGTCGTCCTTGTTCAGCCCGTACGCCACCGCCGCCTGCAGGTTGGGCGGCGTGGTGAAGGTGAGGAACTGGTGCGCCTTGGCGACCGGCTGCAGAAGCTGCGGGGCGGCCGTGACATAGCCCACCTTCCAGCCGGTCAGCGAGAAGGTCTTGCCGGCCGAACCGATCTTCAGACAGCGCTCGCGCATGCCCGGCAGCGTCATCAGCGGGATGTGCGGGCGGCCGTCGAAGACGATGTGCTCGTACACCTCGTCGCACACCACGTACGCGTCGAAGCGGCGCACGTACTCGGCCAGCAGGTCCAGCTCCGCCCGGTCGTAGACCTTGGCGGCGGGGTTGAGCGGGTCGTTGATGAGAACGAGCTTGGTCTTGTCCGAGAACGCGGCGTCCAGGTCGGCGCGGGTGAAGCCCCAGTCGGGCGCCGTCAGGTTGACGAAGCGCGGCACACCGCCGGCCAGCCGGACGATGGGCAGATAGCTGTCGTACATCGGCTGGAAGAGGACGACCTCGTCACCCGGATTGATCAGGCCCAGCAGGCAGGCGGTCAGCGCCTCGGTGGCGCCGGAGGTGACCATCACCTCCGTCTTCCAGTCCACGTCCAGGCCGTAGAACCGCCGGGCATGGCCGGCGAGCGCCTGGCGCAGCTCAGGCGTGCCCATCATGGAGGGGTACTGGTTCCATCCTTCCAGCAGCGCCTTGGAGGCCACTTCCAGCACGTCGGCCGGGCCGCGCTCGTCGGGGAAGCCCTGGCCCAGGTTGATGGCGCCGTGCTCCTCCGACAGGCGGGACATCACCTCGAAGATCGTCGTCCCGTAGCTCGACAGGATCGCGTTGCCAGCCTTCACCGCATGCCTCCCTTCCAACGGAAGGGCTGAGCATTGCCGTGAATTGGCGCGGATGTCCAGTGTGGGCGGTGGAGATCACCCCATCCGGCGCTGCCGACGCTCGCGCAGGTAGCCGCGGATCCGCTCGACGGGACGGAAGGCGCGCGGGTGGCGGCGCTTCATGCGGACGAACAGGCGCCGCGCGCCGGGCGAGTTGCGCATCAGGATGATCCCGCCGACCAGCGCCACCGGCAGGCCGCCCGGACCGGGCAGCGGGGCGAGCAGCAGGCCCAGGCCGATGATCGTCCAGCCCATGACGATGAGCACGAACTGGCGCGCGCGGCCGAACGACAGGGTCGTGGCGGTGACGGAACGGCGCATGGGAAACCCACTGTCCTCCTCGGGTGCGATCGGGAGGCATATGGGAAGGCGGGGCGTTGCCGCCCAGGGCTCCGTTCGGGTCAATGCACCGTTGGGGAGGCCCCTTCGGCGCGCGCGAGGTCCAGCCGGTGCAGAACCTCGCTCACCTCGTTGGGGGCGGGACGCCAGCCGAATTCGTGCTCGAGCTGGTCGCGCGCCGCCACGGCCCGCTCCGCCAGGGTGGCGCAGCCGGGGTGCACGCTGTTGCGGCAGCGCCGGTCGGCGCAGCTCTCCAGCATCAGGCGGATCATGCGGTCGCGCTTGGACGCGTCCACGAACCCGGAGGAATCGAAATAAAGTTTGGTGAAGGCCACTTCGGCGATGCGGGGCTGCTCGCCCTGTTCCGACACCATGACGGCCGAAACGAGGTCGACGCATTGACCGGCGAAGTCGGGAATCGGCGCCACACCGTCCTCGGCGCGGTCGTACTTCCGGCTGGGCAGTTCGACGAGCCGCCCTGACCTCTGCCGGACCAGGTAACGGCGCCACACGGGCATGTCCGCCTCCAGTCTGGTTTTCTCCAACCCAGGAAAAGCGTACACCATTCCGGGCCGCAATGGAATCGGGCTGGGGTTCCTAGTCGAAACCTCTTAACGCGCTGCGGGACGCCCAACACACAATGGCCAAACGGGAGGAGAGAGCATCATGCGACTGCTGCGCTACGGTTCGCCAGGCGGCGAACGGCCGGGACTGCTGGACGATGACGGTACCATTCGTGACCTTTCGGGGGTCATAGCCGACCTCGGCCCGGCCGCCCTGTCGGACGAGACGCTGGCGCGGCTTCGCCGACTGGACCCGCAGCGCCTGCCGGCGGTGCCGGACGGCGTGCGCCTGGGGCCGTGCGTCGCGGGCACGTCGAAGGTCGTGTGCGTCGGCCTGAATTACCGGGCGCACGCCGCGGAATCCGGCATGGAGCCGCCGCGCGAGCCGGTGCTGTTCATGAAGGCCACGACGTCCATCAGCGGCCCCGACGACCCCGTCGTGATCCCCAAAGGGGCCACCAAGATGGACTGGGAGGTCGAACTGGGCGTGGTGATCGGCAAGACCGCCCGGTATGTCGATCCGGCGGACGCGCTGGACCACGTGGCCGGCTACTGCGTCGTCAACGACGTGTCCGAGCGCGCCTTCCAGCTTGAGAGCACCGGGCAGTGGCTGAAGGGCAAGAGCGCGGACAGCTTCTGCCCGCTCGGTCCCTGGCTGGTGACCCGCGACGCGGTGCCGGACCCGCAGGCCCTTCGCCTGTGGCTGGAGGTGGACGGCAAGCGCTGGCAGGACAGCACGACGGCCGACATGATCTTCGGCGTGGCCGACGTGATCGCCTACATCAGCCGCTTCATGACGCTGCTGCCCGGCGACGTCATCGCCACCGGCACGCCCCAGGGCGTCGCCATGGGCCAGAAGCCGCAGCCCTGGCTGCGGCCCGGCCAGACCATGCGCCTGGGCATCGACGGCCTGGGCGAACAGCGCCAGACCGCGCGGGCGTGGGAGGGGTAAGGGCGCTCAGCCGTCCGGCAGGCCGTCCAGCGGGTTGACGTACGCCACGCCCATCGGGGCGACGTGGCGTACGTTCTCCGTCAGCACGGCCACGCCGCTCACGTCGGCGGTGGCGGCGATCAGGGCGTCTTCGCTGCCGACCTCGATGCCGCCGGCCTGGGCGCGGGCGAGAAGATGGCCGGCCCGGACGGCGAGGCGGCATCGACCTCCGATCGATCCGGGATGCAGGGGCCTTGCGGCCCCTGCCCTTCCGTCATTCCGCCGCCAGCGCGGGTTCGGCCGGCGGGGTCCAGCGCAGCACCGGCTTGCGGGCGGCGGCCGTCTCGTCCAGGCGACGGCGCGGCGTGAGCCGCGGGGCGCCCTGGAAATAGGCCACGTCGCCCGACACCGCGCGCTGGGCCAGCGCCCGCAGCGCGTCAACGAACTGGTCGATGCCGGCCTTGGACTCGGTCTCGGTCGGCTCGATCAGCAAAGCGCCGTGGACGACCAGCGGGAAGTACATGGTCATCGGGTGGAAACCCTCGTCGATCAGCGCCTTGGCGAGGTCCAGCGTGGTGACGCCGCTGCCCTTCAGGAAGCGGTCGTCGAACAGGCACTCGTGCATGCACGGTCCCTCGAACGACGGCGTCATCACGTCCTTCAGGCGCGCCATCACGTAGTTGGCGTTCAGCACCGCGTCGCCCGCCGCCTGCCACAGCCCGTCCGCGCCGTGGCTGAGGATGTAGGCGAGCGCGCGGATGAACATGCCCATCTGCCCGTGGAACGCCTTCATGCGGCCGAACGCGGTGGAGCCATTCGCGTCCTCCACCAGACGGAAGCCGCCCGCGTCGTGCACCACGTAGGGCACCGGCACGAAGGGCGCCAGCGCGTCCGAGAACACCACCGGCCCCGACCCCGGCCCACCGCCGCCGTGCGGCGTGGAAAAGGTCTTGTGCAGGTTGATGTGCATGGCGTCGATGCCGAGGTCGGCCGGCTTCACCCGCCCGACGATGGCGTTGAAGTTGGCGCCGTCGCAGTAGAAGTAGCCGCCGGCCTCGTGCACCGCGTCGGCGATGGCGCGCACGTCGCGCTCGAACAGGCCGCAGGTGTTGGGGTTGGTCAGCATGATGCCGGCCACGTCCGGCCCCAGCTTGGCCTTCATGGCGTCCAGGTCGACGCGGCCCTCGGGCGTCGCCGGGATCGGGTCCACGGTGAAGCCCAGCGCCGCGGCGGTCGCCGGGTTGGTGCCGTGGGCGCTCTCCGGCACCAGAACGCGCGTGCGCCCGGCCTCGCCGCGATGCTCCAGCGCGGCGCGGATCGCCATCATGCCGGCCATCTCGCCATGCGCGCCGGCCGCCGGGGCCAGCGTGACCGCCGGCATGCCGGTCAGCGTCTTCAGCCAGTGCGCCAGCGCGTCCATCAGCTCCAGCGCCCCCTGCACCGTGCTGACGGGCTGGAGCGGGTGTACGTCGGCGAAGCCGGCCAGCCGGGCCGCCTTTTCATTCAGACGCGGGTTGTGCTTCATGGTGCAGGAGCCGAGCGGGTAGAGCCCGGTGTCGATCGAATAGTTCTTCTGCGACAGCCGCGTGTAGTGGCGGACCACCTGCGGCTCGGCCAGACCCGGCAGGCCGATGCGGGTGCGCGGCTTGACGGAGCCGAGGCGCAGGTTCATCGCCGGCACCTCCGGCAGATCGACGCCGCAGCGGCCGGGGCTGTCCTGTTCAAAGATCAGCGGCTCCTCGATCTGCAGGCCGCGGTTGCCGGTGACGGTGTCGGGCACGGCGCTGTCGGCGCTGCCGGTCCCGGTGGGGCGTCCCTGGGAATTCATGCTCATGCTCAGAGAACCTCGGCCAGCGCCTTGGTCAGCGCGTCCATGTCGGAATCGGTGTTGGTCTCGGTGGCGGCCAGGATCAGGTGCTCCGGCAGCTCGCCCGCAAACAGGCGCGAGGCCGGCACGCCGCCGAGGATGCGGCGCTTCGCCAGTTCCTCCACCACCTCCGCGGCGTCGCGCGGCAGCGTCACTGTGAACTCGTTGAAGAAGGCGTCGTTCAGCACCTCCACCCCCTTCACCCCCGACAGCCGGTCGGCGAGCTGCACGGCCTTCGCGTGGTTGAGGCGGGCCAGGTTGGTGAAGCCCTCCTCGCCCAGCAGGCTGAGGTGGATGGAGAAGGCCAGCGCGCACAGGCCGGCGTTGGTGCAGATGTTCGAGGTCGCCTTCTCGCGGCGGATGTGCTGCTCGCGCGTCGACAGCGTCAGCACGAAGCCGCGCCGCCCGTCGGCGTCCACCGTCTGGCCGCACAGGCGGCCGGGCATCTGGCGGACGTACTTCTCCTTGACAGCGAACAGGCCGACGTAGGGGCCGCCGAAGCTCAGCGCGTTGCCGAGCGACTGCCCCTCGGCCGCCACGATGTCCGCCCCCATCTCGCCCGGCGGGGTGAGCAGGCCCAGCGACAGCGCCTCCGTCACCACGACGATCAGCAGCGCCCCCTTGGCCTGGCACATCCGGGCCAGCGCCGTGTAGTCGCGCACGTGGCCGAAGACGTCGGGGTTCTGCACGACGACGCAGGCGGTGTCGGCATCCACCTGCGCCATCAGGTCCTCGCCGCCCTTGGGCGCGGCGGGCATCGCCACCACGTCGAAGCCGATGAAGTGCGCGTCGGTCTTCGTGGTGTCGCGGTAGTGCGGGTGCAGGCCGCCGGACAGCACGGCCTTCTTCCGCCGCGTGATGCGGTTGGCCATCATCACGGCCTCCGCGCACGCCGTGGCGCCGTCGTACATGGAGGCGTTGGCGACGTCCATGCCGGTCAGCAGCGCCACCTGCGTCTGGAACTCGAACAGGACCTGCAGCGTGCCCTGGCTGATTTCCGGCTGGTAGGGGGTGTAGGCGGTGAGGAACTCGCCGCGCTGCACCATGTGGTCCACCGTCGCCGGCACGTGGTGGCGGTAGGCGCCGGCACCCAGGAAGCTGGGCACGCTGCCGGCCGGGATGTTCCTGCCGGCCATCGCGGCGAGCTGGCGTTCGACCTCCAGCTCGCCCGCGTGGTTCGGCAGCCCCTCCACGGGGCCGGAGCGGCGCGCCGCCGACGGCACGTCGCGGAACAGATCCTCCACCGACGACACGCCGACGGCGGCCAGCATGGCGTGCCGGTCGGCCTCGGTCAGGGGCAGGTAACGCATTACTGAAGTCCTTCCACGTAATCCTTGTACGCCGCCGCGTCCATCAGCCCGTCCAGCTCGGCCGGGTTGGAGAGGCGCATCCTGAAGAACCAGCCGTCGGTCTCGGCGCCGCTGTTCACCTTGGCGGGCTCGCCCTCCAGGTCGGCGTTCACCTCGGTCACCTCGCCCGAGGCCGGGGCGAAGACCTCGCTCGCCGCCTTGACGGACTCGACGACGGCCGCCTCCTTGCCCTGCGCCAGCGTGCGGCCGACGTCCGGCAACTCGACGAAGACGACGTCGCCCAGCTGGTGCTGCGCGTAGTCCGACACGCCGACGGTGGCGGTGTCGCCTTCGACGCGGATCCACTCGTGGTCCTTGGTGTACTTGACGGTCATGATGCGTGCTCCCCTGTTCCTCGTTAACCCCGGTAATACCGCTGCGGCACGAACGGCATGGCCGCGACCCTGGCGGCCAGCGGCTTGCCGCGCACCATGAGCGTCAGCGGCGTGTCCACCGCCGCCCGCCCGATGTCGACGTAACCCATGGCGACCGGCCCGTTCGCGGTCGGGCCGAAGCCGCCGCTGGTGATCTCGCCCAGGCGGTTGCCGGCCTCGTCCACGATCTCCGTGTGCTCGCGCGCGGGCTGGCGCCCGTCCGGACGGATGCCGACGCGGCGGCGTTGGGCGCCGTTTTGCAGTTGGCCCAGCACGATGTCGGCGCCGGGGAAGCCGCCTTCGGCGCGGCGGCGCTTCGGCAGCGCCCATTCCAACGCCGCCTCGACCGGCGTCGTCGTCTCGTCGATGTCGTGGCCGTACAGGCACAGGCCCGCCTCCAGGCGCAGCGAGTCGCGCGCCCCCAGGCCGACCGGCTCGACCTCCGGCTCGGCCAGCAGGGCGCGGGCGATGGCCTCGGCGTCCGCCTTGTCGCAGGAGATCTCGTAGCCGTCCTCGCCGGTGTAGCCCGACCGCGTCAGCACCACCGGGACACCGTTGAAGGTGGCCGGAAGGTAGCTCATGAACTTCATGTCGGCCGCCTCGGGCACGAAGCGCGCCAGCACGCCCGCCGCGTCGGGGCCCTGCAGCGCCATCAGCGCCAGGTCGTCCAGCAGCTCCACCTCGGCCCGGCCCTTCAGCCGCTCGGTCAAGTGGGCGACGTCGTGCTCCTTGCGGGCGGCGTTGACGACCAGGAACAGGTGGTCCCCGGCGTTGGTCACCATCAGGTCGTCGAGGATGCCGCCAGTCTCGTTGAGGAACAGGGTGTAGCGCATGCGCCGCTCGCCCAGCCCCTTGATGTCGCCCGGCACCAGCGTCTCCAGCGCGGCGGCCGCGTCGTCGCCGGTCAGGCGCACCTGCCCCATGTGCGACACGTCGAACAGGCCGGCGCGGGCGCGGGTGTGCTGGTGTTCCTTGAGGATGCCGGCCGGGTACTGCACCGGCATGTCGTAGCCGGCGAAGGGCACCATCTTGCCGCCCAGTTCCACGTGCAGGGCGTGCAGCGGCGTCTTCTTCAGGGATTCGGGCGAGTCTGTTCCGGGCGATTGGGTCACACGGGTCCTCCGACATGGGTGCGCACCCGCGCGGGAATGCGCGGATACAGCCCCCTCTGTCTTGGACCTGAGAGATTCACCGGCCCCGCACATGTGTGCGAAGCGGCTTACTCCTTCGGTGAGGCGCCGTCCCGCCATCATTCTGATCGGGGGCGCCGCCTGCTTTCCAGAGTGCCTTTCCCTGCGGTCCGTTTGCCTGAGAGTTTCCGGGGGCGGTTGCTCCTTCGGCGCCGCCTGCCAGCACCTGTCGGCGCTGCGGCGATCTCTCCCGCGAGGGGTCGTCGGCGTATGCCGCTAACCTACGGCGCGCCGGAGGAATGTCAATGCGAGAACGACAGGCGCCCGCACGTCACGGGCGCCCCTTCCTCATCACTTGATGTCCAGATGGCTGCCGTCGCAGAAGGGTGGCTTCTTCGTCTGCTTGCAGCCGCAGAAGCGGCCCTTCATGTCCTTGGTGGGGGTGAAGGACATGGGCTCGATGCCGGTGCCGGCGTGGCTGCCGTCGCAGAAGGGCTGCGCGGCGCTGCGGCCGCAGCGGCACCACCAGTAGGTCTCGCCCGCCTTCAGCGCGATGACCAAGGGTCCCTTGTGGGCCACCACCGGCTCAGCCATCGCGCCCTCCCCCGTCGGTTTTACCGCTTCATCTGGGAGCGATTGTAGGCCAATTGCTCGGGAGTCAACTGGAAGCCCACCAGAACCTGCCAGTCCTTGGCGTTGGCCTCGCGCGGCAGCGGGATCGTCGGCGTCACCTCCTCCTTGTTGGCGGCGCGCGGCTGGCCGGCGGGAAAGTCGATGGTGCTCTCGAACTCGGTCTTGGCGGCGGGCTGCGCGGCGTTCGGCGGGGTCACCGCGACGAAGTAGCGGTAGCTGGCCTGGTTGCCCTGCAGCGCCGGCCCGCGCTCGGCGACCACGTAGAGGCTGAGGTTCACCGTGACGCCGTCGCTGGTGTAGTCGCAGTTGCCGCTGTAGTCGCTCAGCGCCGCGCGCGTGACCACGTCGCTGCCGTCGCGCCCGCCGGCGCGGAACTGCGTCACCTCCGCCAGATCGCGGACGATCGACACCTTCGGGCACGCCAGCGCCGCCTCGCCGGGCTTCGGCTGGCCCGAACAGCCGGCGAGCGCCAGCAGGCCGGCAATCGCCAGCAGGCTTTTCCGGACGGGGGTTCCTATATTACGGTCGCGGCGGTCCATGCGTCTGGCCTGCTCTTGTTCGGTGTGATCGGGAGCGGACTTTAGAGAAGCGGGCCGCACCGCACAAGACCGCCAACCACCGCACGC